>DATJUJ010000015.1:0-51008 GCA_035502475.1 Thermoplasmata archaeon | reverse complement strand
GGCCGTTCGGCCCGGAGGGCGGTCGTGAGCTCGGGGCCGAGGCGCGGGAAGACGAACGTCCGGGGCGCCGGGCCCGGGGAGGGGTCGGCCATCGGTGCGGCGAACGACCGGGCCCCGGCGCTAAACGTTTGGGGGCGGCGCCGGGCCGACCCGTTCGAGGAGCCGGCCGACCGCGGCCCGGTTGTCCTCGAAGTGGAGGCGCCCGGCGGCCTCGGCCGCGGAGACCCACGCCCACGCGTCGTGCTCGTCGCTGAGCCGGGGCTCGAATCCCGGCTCGACCTCGACGGCGAAGGCGTGGAGGCGCCACGTCGCGCCCGACTCGACCGGGAACGTCACCGACCAGTCGAGCGGAAGCACTCGCCGCGGGCGCGCGAGCCCCGTCTCTTCGAGGAGCTCCCGTCGCAACGCGGCCTCCAAGTCCGCGTCGCCCGGGTCGACCTTGCCGCTGATCGGCACCCAGAAGCCGCCGCGGCCCGGGGGGCGGCGGAAGATCAGCAGCTCGACCGGGGGCGCCCGATAGAGGTAGCCTTCGACGCACTCGCGCGCGACCGTCGGCCCCGGGGCCGTCACCCGGAGCCCCGCGTGAGGATCTTCAGGATCGCCTCCGCGGGTTCCCCGTGGGACTGGAGGAGCGCCTCGACCGCCTCCTCGTGGGACACGTTCGCCTGCTCCATGACGAGCCGGACGTCCTCCTCGGGCGGGCCGGTGGGCGGGGGGGGCGCCGCGGGCGCCGCCGCCGGGGCGCCGGCACCGGGCGTCGTGAGCGGTCCTGAGCCTCGGGGCCGGAGCTCCGGGTTCCCGACGATCTGGTACGTCCGGACGCCCTGCATGGTGAGGATCGTGACCGCCGGCGACCGGAACACGTGGTCCTTCGTCCGGGTCCGGACGATCACCTCCTCGACGTCGTCGAGCTCCTCGGTCTTCATGCCGAGGCGGCGCATCATCATCTGCATCTGGCGAGGGTCCCGGGGCATGTTGGGCATCACGGCGTTCGCCTCCTACTCGCTCTCGTCCGCCCCGCTCGCGCTCCGGATCTTGGCCTCGAGCTCGGCATCGACGAACAGCGTCGCGTCCGCGCCCGAGCCGCGCCGGCCCCGGCCGCGGCCGCGCTGGTTCTCGCGGGCCCGCCGCGCCTGGGCTGCCAGCTCCTCGAGGAGCCCGGCCACCCCGGCCATCAGGTTCCAGCCGGTGTGCGACGCGTAGAAGATCCCGACGTCCGTGTGGAGCCGGGCCTCGACGGTGAGGTCGTTCGTTCGGTGCGTCGCGTGCGGCGCGAAGTGGACCGTGAGCAGGGTGGGGTGCAGATGCTTCGCGATCCGGCGCAGACCGGCCGCGATCAAGTGGTCGATGTCGGCGAGCAGCGCCGCGTCCGTCGCTCCGCGGAGCCCGGTGATCTCGACGTAGCAGTCCTCGATGCCGCCGGGCGCACCGGCCGCCCGGGGACTCCCGACCACGAGCCCGAGGAGGTCGGCCTGCCCCACGACACGGGCGGGCCGGTCGCCGTCGACGACGAAGACGCTCGACACGTGCTCGCGCGTCATGAGGGCGGCCGCTTCCGCGGCGGAGGTGCCGCTCGGCACGGTCACCGGGGGCGAGTGCATGATCGATCCGACCTCGACGTCGAGCGCCGAGCCGGGGGTCTGCGCGTCCCGCTTGCCTCCCGTCACGGGTCGCCAGAGGACCGCGCCCAGGTCCGAGACCCCAACCGCCCCGACGAGGCGTCCCTTCCGGTCGACCACGGGGAGCGGATGCTCCTCGAGGGCGCGGAGCTGGGCCAGGAGATGGCGGACCTCCTCGTCCTCCCGGATCACCACCCGGGCCGGGCTCGCGATCGCGTCGACGCTCGCGCGGGCGACGGCCGGGACGGACCGGAGGGCCCGGACCAGGTCGGTCCGGCTGATGACGCCGACCAACTCGCCCTTCCGACCGACGACGGGCGCCGCGCGGAGCCCGGTGGCGAGCAGCTGGGCCGCGACCTCCGGGAGAGGGGTCGAGGGCGTGATGAGCGGCGGGAGGATGAGCAGGTTCTCCACCTTCGTCGACAGCGAGCTGCGGACGCGTCGGGCGATCGACTCGAAGGTGATCATCCCGGCCAGCCGCGCGTTCCGCAGCACCGGGACCTCGTGGAGCCCCCGGGTCCGCATGATGCCGAGCGCCTTCGCGAGCGGGGCGTCGTGCGGCAGCGTCGCCGGATCGGCGGTCATGAGCTCGCCGGCGGTGGGCCACGGGCTCGGCATGGAGCGGGGCAGCCGACCCGGAGGCTTTAGCGACTGCGGGTGGACGCCGGGCCCGCTAGCGCAGCTCGACCGCCATCTGGTAGCCGTTCTCGCCGTCGGAGTAGTACGCCCGCAGGAGGTCGATCACCGAGAAGCGGTAGCGCGTGTAGAACCGGATCGCGGTCGCGTTCGAGACCCGGACCTCGAGCGTCACCCGCTGGAAAGCGCGGAGGCGGCACCGCTCGAGGAACGCGTCCATGAGGAGGGTGCCGACCCCCAGGGTCCGGTGGTGCCGCTCGACGGCGAACATCAGCACCCGCGCCTCCCGTTCGACCTGGCTCACGCCGAGCAGGAACCCGATCGGGACCTCGTGGGGGTCCGCGGCGACGAGGAACCCGTCCGGCCACTCGGTGGAGAGGGACGCGTAGAGCGACGGATCGTAGTGCTCGTGGAGCGCCTCGGCGACGATCGAGGCGACGAACGGCACGTCGGACGGCCGGAACGCGCGCAGCGAGACCGGCGGCGGGTTCGGCGGGAACGGGGTCACGGCGGGACGCGGGGCCGTGTCAGCGATACATCTCACCCGGCCCTTCGGGCTCGGCGGCCCGCATCGTCGACATCGACTCCCGCGTCTGCTGGAGCGTGTGGCGGACCTCGGACTCGATCTCCCGGGCCTTGTCGCGGAGCGGCTTCGTGTCGAGCACCAGGAGCGGCACGAGCGGGTTGATGGTCTCGATCACCTTCGCCGCGGCCCGGGCGTCCGGGTAGTCCTTGTGCGCCTGGGCGACCAGGCACAGCACCGGGGTCGTCCGGCCGATCGCCCCGAGCAGGAGCCCCCCGGCGAGGCCGGTCACCACGCCGTTCGCGGCGTCGAAGTGGTACTTGTCGAGGAGGGGGGCCGCCGCCCGGTTCGCCATCGCGACGACCCGCGCGTCGCCCCGCACGTCGTTCTCGATCGGCTGGCCTTCGATCGCGACGACGAGCTGGACCTGCTTCGCCTCGGCCCAGTCGAGCAGCGTCCGGCCGAGGACGTTCAGCATGTCGACGGGCGGCTGGATGTCGGCGATCACGACGACCAGCTGGTCGCACGACCGGTCCACGCCGCAGACGAGCTTGCTCGCGTAGAACCGGACCGGGGCGCTCACGACGCCCTCTTCCATGATCACGGTCGGGGGGAACTGCTCGCTGGTCATGTACGCGATGAGGCTCATGTCGAGCGAGTGGACGAGGTACGACGCGGCGACCGACCCGACGAGCCCGTGGGTCGGGAACCCGATGACGACCATCGCCCCCTTGAGCGATTCGTCGCGCGTGTCGACGATGCGGACGTCCGCGCTCGCCATGCCTGGGACCGTCGGGCTCTCAATCGCGAGGAGCTTATGCGCGTTGGGGTCGGACGGCGTGAGGGCGCCGGGGGGACGCGGACTCTTTATCCTCGGTCCGCCCCATCCACTCGCGGTCCGGCCCCATGAAGGTCCTGGTCACGGGCGTCGACGGCTACTCCGGTTGGCCGCTCGCGCTCCACCTGCTCGCCCGGGGCCACGAGGTCGTCGGCGTCGACAATTTCGTCACCCGGCGCCGGGTCCGGGAGGTCGGCAGCTGGTCGGCGACGCCGATCCCCTCGTTCCCGCGCCGCCTCGCCGCGGTGAAGGAGCTCACGGGCCGCACGCTCGGCTTCTACCGGGGCGATCTCGCCGACTTCGAGTTCGTCCGGCACGTGCTCGAGACCGAGCGGCCGGATGCGGTCGTCCACCTCGCCGAGCAGCGGAGCGCCCCCTACTCGATGATCGACGTCCATCACGCGGTGGCGACGCAGGTCGAGAACCTCACCGGGACCCTCCACCTCCTCTACGCGCTGCGCGCGGTCTGCCCGGACGCCCACCTCGTCAAGATGGGCACGATGGGCGAGTATGGCACCCCCAACGTCGACATCCCGGAAGGGTTCTTCGAGGTCGACTACCGGGGTCGGCGGGACACCCTGCCGTTCCCGCGGCGCGCGGGCTCGTGGTACCACTGGAGCAAGGTGTTCGACTCGGGCGACGTCATGTTCGCGACGAGCCTGTGGAACCTGCGCGCGACCGACGTGATGCAGGGCGTGCTCTACGGGATCCGGACCCCCGAGATCACCGACCGCCGCCTCCTGACCCGGTTCGACTTCGACGAGACCTGGGGGACCGCGCTCAATCGGTTCATCGCCCAGGCAGTGGTCGGACTGCCGATCACGCCGTACGGACGGGGCGATCAGCGGCGGGGGTTCATCGCGCTCGAGGATTCGATGCAGTCCCTGCGGCTCGCGCTTGAGCACCCGGCCGGGCCGGGAGAGTACCGGGTCTTCAACCAGTTCGATGCGGCGTACTCTGTGAACGAGCTCGCGGAGCTCGTCCGCTCGATCGCCGGGGAGTTCGGCCTCGCGCCCACGATCGAGCACCCGGCCGATCCGCGGGTCGAAGCGGAGCAACACTACTACCAGCCCCTCCACGAGCACCTCGCGGCCCTGGGGTACCGACGCACGCGCGAGCTCGGGGACGTCGTTCGGGAGATGTTCCGGGAGCTGCTCCGCTACCGCGGCCGGATCGCCGCGAAGCGGCATGTGCTGGCGGCGACGGTCCAGTGGCGCTCGGACGACAGCCGCGGAGCGCTCGCGGCGCGCGCGGTCGAGCCGGGCGCTCGTCCCGCCGACCCCGATCGACCGGCCGACTCGACCGGGACCCCGGCGTAGGCCCGATGCAGGCCGTCGTGACCCTCGCCGGCGAGGGCACCCGAATGCTGCCGTGGACCCGAGGACCGCGGAAGGAGTTCCTGCCGCTGTTCGACCGGGGCGAGGGCGGCGGGCCGGTCCTGAAGCCGGTCGCCCACCTGGTCGTGGAGACGCTGGTGCGCGCCGGGGCCGACCGGTTCACCCTCGTCGTCCAGCCCAAGGATCGGGAGTTCGTGAGAGGATATTTCGCGGTCGACCGGCGTCTGCTCGCTCGGCACCGGGACCACGAGGAACGGCTCACCGAGACCCGCCGCTTCTACCGGACCCTCGAGGGCCTGCGGTTCCACTACGCGGTCCAGCCCCGACCCGCGGGGTTCGGGGACGCGGTGCTGCGGAGCCGCCCGTTCGTCGGGGACGCGCCGTTCCTCCTGCAGGCGGGGGACGCGGTGCTGCTGGAACCCCAACGGGGCCACGTGTTCGGAGCGATGGCGCGGCTCCTCGAACGCGAGCGGCTGGACGGGGTGCTGCTCGTGCGCCGCGTCTCCGACCCCCGGCGCTACGGGGTGATCGAAGGGACCCCGGGGCCCCGGTTCGAAGGCATTCGTCGACTCGACGTGACGACCCTCGTCGAGAAACCGGAGCATCCGAGGACGCACTGGGCGGCGACCGCGGCCTACGTGTTCCGGCCCTCCCTCTTCGCGGCGCTCGCCGCGTTCCGGCGGGCCGCGCGGCCCCGGGAGCTCGAACTGACGGACGGGATCCGGACCCTGATCGACCGCGGCGGACGCGTGTCGGCCCTCGTCCTCGAGGCCCGGTGGGGCGAGTGGCGGTCGGTCGGCTCGCCCGACGGATTCGTCCGGGCGCTCGATCGGAGCCGCCGGCGGGCGGCCCGACCGCCGGTCCGCCACCCGAACGGTTAAGGGCCGCCGCCCCCTTCCGGGCCGATGCGCACGCCGGGGAGTTCGGCCCTCGGCGTCGGGAGGTTCGGCACTCGGTGAAGCGTCAGATGGTGGACATGCTCGCGGAGCTGATCAAGATCCCGAGCGACCCGTTCTCCGACAAGCAGGAGGTGCTGGACTACGTCCAGTCGTTCACCGACCAGATCCACATGCGGAACACCCTGTTCGGGGATGCCGCCGCCCCCGGACTGCTCGCGGAATACGGCCAGGGGGGCCTCGTCCTCTCCGGGCACCTCGACACGCCGCCCGTCGGCGACTATTGGAGCTTCTCCCAGAGCCAGCTCGCCTCGGGCCGGATGTACGGTCGAGGCGCCGCCGACATGAAGGGTACGGTCGTCGCGATGCTCGAGGCCGCGCAGGACCTGGTCGCGCGGAAGATCCCGGTCGTCCTCGCGTTCACGACCGACGAGGAGACGACGATGCAGGGCGCGATGGCGCTCTCGAAGACCCTGCCGCTCCGTCGGGCGAAGGCCGTCGTGGTCGGCGAGCCGACCGGCCTCCGGGTCGCCTACGCCGAGAAGGGCGTCCTCGACCTCGCGATCGAGACGCGCGGCAAGGCCGCGCACGGGGCCATGCCGCACCTGGGCGAGAACGCGATCGGCAAGATGATGCGGATCCTGCGCGGCCTCGAATCGTTCAAGGGCCGGATCGCGCACCCCGAGCTCGGGAGCGTCACGTTGAACATCGGCACCTTCAACGGCGGCACCCGGCTCAACGTCGTCCCGAACAAGGCGACGGCCGAGGTCGACATCCGCTTCCCTCCGCCCTACGCGCCCGAGCAGCTGTACCACGAGATCGAGGAGCACCTGCGCCGCATCAAGACCCCGTTCACCCTCCGGCGCATCCTCACCATGCCCGCCGTCCAGATCGATCCCAACTCCGAGCACGTGAAGCTGCTGCGCGACGTGGCCCAGGCGGAGACGACCGTCCTCGTGCACGCGTCGGAAGCCGTCCACTACGCCCAGGTCAACCCGCGCGTCGTGATCTTCGGCGCCGGCGAAGAGGAGCTCTCCCACCAGGCGAACGAGTACGTCAAGATCGAGTCGGTCGCCCGCGCGACCGAGGTCTACAAGAAGTACGCCCAGCGGCTTGCGGCGGCCCGGTCCCTGGGATAGCCCGCGGGACGCCGACGGACGGGGTACTCTCGGGTGCACGCAGGTCCGTCCCCGTGAAGGTCGCCCAGCTCTCCACGCGGTTCCCGCCGGCGCCCGGCGGCGTCGAGCAGCACGTGGCCGAGCTCGCGCGCCGCCTCGCCGCCCGCGGCGAGACGGTCGACGTCCTCACGAGCGACCTCTACCGCGAATACCCCCTCGATCGGCTCCCGAGGACGGTCCCCCGGTCCGAACGAACCCCGTTCGGCGGCGTCCGCCGACTGCCCGTCTGGTCGCTGCCCGGCGAGCTCCACTACCCGTTCTTCCGGGGCATGGACCGGGCCCTGCGCGAAGCGTCGCCCGACATCGTGCACGTGCACACCTACGGGACCAACCAGGTCGCGATCGCCCGTCGGTTCCACCGACGGACCGGGACGCCGTTCGTCCTGACGGCGCACTTCCACCCGATCTGGTCGATCTACGGCGGCTGGTTCCGCCACCGCCTGCGGGGGTTCTACGACGCCGCGATCGCGGGGCCGCTCCTCGCCGCGGCCGACCGCGTGATCCTCCAGACCCGGGAGGAGGAGCGCCTGTTGCGCCTGCTCGGTCACCCGCTGCCGCCGGTCGCGATCATCCCGCCGGGGTACCGAACGCTCCCCGCGCCGTCCCCGGGGGACTCGCCGTTCGCGGACCGGTTCGGCCTCGATGGGCCGTTCTTCCTGTTCGTGGGACGGCTCGCTTCCAACAAGGGGCTCCTCGAGCTCGTGGAGGCGTTCCAGCCGGTCGCGGCCCGCGATCCGAAGGTGCGGCTCGTCCTCGTCGGGGAGGACGGCGGCATGCGGGCCGCCGTCCTCGCCCGCGCCCAGGAGCTCGAACTGTCGGGGCGGATCCGGCTCACCGGACACGTCGTGGACGACGCGCTCCTCGCCGCCGCCTACCGGGAGGCCCGCGCCCTGGTCCTCCCGAGCGAGTACGAATCGTTCGGGCTCGTGCTGCTCGAGGCGCTCGCCCAGGGCCGTCCGGTGATCGCCTCCCGGGTCGGCGGGATCCCCGAGTTCGTGGAGGACGGCCGCGCCGGCCTGCTCGTCCCGCCCCGGGAGGTCGCTCCGCTCACGGAGGCGATGGAGCGCCTCCTCGGGGACCCCGGGCTCGCCGACCGGCTGGGCGACTACGGGCGTCGCGCGATCGTCCCCCGGTACACCTGGGACGCCGTCGCGGACCGGGTCGACGCCCTCTACCGGGAGGTCCTCGGTCGGTGAAGGTCGTCCACGTCGTGCTCCGGTTCGACGCACCGGGGGGCGTCGAGACGACGACCCGCGAGGTGACCCGGCGGCTGCGGGCCGCCGGCGACGAGGTCGCGGTCTATGCGAGCGACCTCTACAACGAGTCCCGGTGGGAGCAGCGGGCCGTCTGGCCGGCGACGGTCGATGGGGTGCCCGTGCGGCGGTTCCCCGTCCGCAAGCGGCTCGTGCCGGGGCTCACGCTCCCGATGATGGTCGGGCTCATCGACGGCCTCGCGGCGAGCGGCGCCGACGTCCTGCACGCGCACTCCCACCGCTACGGCCACATCCTCCAGTCGGCCGCGGTCGCGGACCGGCGCGGGATCCCGCTCGTCGTCTCGACGCACTACCATCCCGCGGACCGTCGCGAGCCCGGCTGGAAGCGGGCCATGCTGCGCCTCCAGGACGTCGGGTTCGGCATGACGGCCTACCGGATCGCGCACACCCTCGTCGTCGAGACCCAGCGGGAAGCCGACCTCGTCGCGGAGTTCGCCCCGCGGGACCGGATCGCCGTGATCCCGCCGGGGATCGATCTCGTGCCGTGGCTCGCGCGCGAGCCCGAGGCGACCGTCCCCGACGAGCTGCCCGCCGACTACTTCCTCTTCGTCGGGCGGCTCGCGCCGAACAAGGGGCTCCCGTACCTCGTCGAGAGCCTCGCGCGACTCCCTTCCGCGGAGCGCCGCCCGCTCGTGCTCATGGGTCGGGACTGGGGCGAGCTCGCGGGCCTCACCGAGCTGGCCCGGCGCCGGGGGGTCGGCGACCTCCTCCGCCCGCTCGGGCACGTCGAGGACGAGCGAACCTACCGGGCGATCGTCCGCCGCGCCCACGCGCTCGTCCTGCCCTCGGAGTGGGAGGCGTTCGGCCTGGTGCTGCTCGAGGCGATGGCCGCGCGCGTTCCGATCGTGGCGACCGCGGTCGGGGGCGTCCCCGAGGTCCTCGCCGGGGGCCGGACCGGTCGGCTCGTCCCGTACGGGGACCCGGGCGCGATCGCGGAGGCGATGCGCGCGGTCGACACGGATGCCGCGACGACCCGGCGGCTCGTCGCCGCCGGCGCCGAGCGCGTGCTCGAGTACGACTGGTCGATCGCGACCGAACGCCACCGGGCGCTCTATCGGGCGATCGTGGACGGCCGGGCCGCGGGGCGATCGAGCCGGATCAGCTCGGCCCCGACGTGATCGAGGTCCCGACCCAGAGCTCCCGGACGCAGGCGGGCGACGGCCCGGAAGATCGTGCCGACGAGCGAGGCGATCATGCCGCGATGCGCTCCGCGCCGTACGTCCGCAGGATCCCGAGCCCCTTCTCGAGGTTCTCGCGCGACGCCGCGAAGGAGAGCCGCAGGTGGCCGGCGCCGAGGGACCCGAACGCGTCGCCCGGCGTCGTGATGACCCCGCGGGACAGCAGGCCCCGGGAGATCTCGGTCGAGGAGCGCTCCCAGTCGAACCGCGGGAACGCGTAGAACGCGCCGTCCGGCGACACCACCGAGGCGCCGGGGATCGCGCGCAGCCTCCGGACGACGAGGTCGCGTCGGGCGCGGAACTCGCGCACCATGCGGGCGAGCGCGCCGCCGTCCGCGCTGAGCCCCTCCAGCACGGCCGCCTGCACCGGGGTCGACGGGCACGCCATGATGTGGTAGTGCATCTTGTTGAGCTCGATCGCGAGCGGTCGCGGAGCGACGAGGAAGCCGAGCCGCCAGCCGGTCATGGCGAGCGTCTTCGAGAACGAGTTCACGATCACGACCCGGTCGCTCCGGCCCCAGAACGACGGGCAGGGGCCGTCGTAGACGATCTCTTCGTACACCTCGTCGGAGACGATGGTGAGGTCGTGCGCGTCGGCGAAGGCGACCAACCGCTCGACGAGGCGCGCCGGGAACACCGCGCCCGTCGGATTCGACGGGCTGTTCACCACGAGAGCGCGCGTGCGCGGCGTCACGAGCCGCTCGAGCTCGTCGAGATCGGGAAGGAATCGGCGGCTCTCGAGCAGCGAGTACGGGACGGGCGTCGCGCCCGCGAGGCGGGCGTGCGGGGCGTACAGCACGAACCCCGGGTTCGGCACGAGCACCCGGTCGCCGGGGTCGTAGAGGGCGAGGGCGGTCGCCATCAGGGCCTCGGAGCCCCCGCCGGTCACGATCACGTTCTCGGCAGCGGTCGAGGGGAGGCGATCGCGGTACCGCTCCGCGATCTTCGCCCGGAGACTGGCGAGACCCGCCGACGGCCCGTAGTGGTTCATGCCGTTGCGGACCGCCCGCACGAGCGCTTCCACGACCTCGGGTGGAGGATCGAAATCGGGCTCGCCCAGGCCCAGGTTGATCGCGTTCGGCGGGGCGCCCTCGAACATCCGTCGGATGCCCGAGAGCTCCGCCTCGCGGGACCGCTGGGACACCATTTCGCCGCGGACCCACGGGGCCTTCTTTACCGTTGTGCCGGCCGCGGCCGCCGGCGCGCCACGGCGACGCACGGGGCGCCCCCGAAGCACAAGGGCCTTCTATGCCGGACGTTCCCGAACCGCCGGGGGAAGGCGACGTCCGTCACCATCGTCCTCGGGGCGCAGTTCGGCGACGAGGCGAAGGGGAAGATCGCCGACTTCCTCGCGAGCGGGGCCCGCTACGTCGTGCGGTCGGGCGGGGGTCCCAACACGGGCCACACGATCGTGCTGCCCGAGGGGAAGGTCGTCCTGCATCAGCTCGCGTGCGGCGTCCTGCGCCACGGCGTCACCGGCGTGAGCGGCCCGGGGATGGTCATCCAGCCGTTCAAGTTCGAGGACGAGCTGCGGGAGCTCGAGAGCCGCAGCCTCCTGCGCGGCGAGGTCGTGATCTCCGACCGCGCGCACGTGATCCTGCCCGTCCACGAGCTCGAGGACGCGTGGGAGGACGACCTCCGGGCCCGCACCGTCCCCGGCGCCGGGCTCGGCACCACGCGCCGGGGGATCGGCCCCGCCTACGCCGACCGGTACGGCCGCTGGGGGATCCGCTTCGGGGACCTCGGCCACCCGGCGCTCCTCAAGGAACGGCTCGAGCTCCTCTACGCGACCAAGACCCATCTGCCGAACCTCCCCGCGAAGGACGAGGTCCTCGCGCGGCTCAGCGAGACCGGGGCCCGCCTTTCCGCGTTCGTCCGGCCGACCGAGCCGATCCTGTGGGGCGCCATCGAGCGGGGCGAACCGATCCTGATCGAGGGGGCCCAGAGCGCGCTGCTCGACATCGACTTCGGCACCTACCCCTACGTCACCAGCTCGCATCCCACGAGCGCCGGGGCGCTGATGGGCAGCGGGATCCCGCCCGCCGAGCTCGACCGCGTCATCGGCGTCGCCAAAGCGTACACCACCCGGGTCGGCGAGGGCCCGTTCCCCACCGAGGACTCCGGCGAGTGGGGCGAGTACCTGCGACGGGCCGGCAGCGAGCGCGGCGCGACGACCGGCCGGCCGCGCCGGTGCGGTTCGCTCGACCTCGTGATGCTCCGGTACGCCGCGCGCCTCAACGGCTTCACGTCGTTCGCGATCTCCAAGGTCGACGCCCTCGGCGGGCGCGAGAAGGTCCCGGTCTGCGTCCGCTACGAGATGCCGGACGGGAGCTCGGTCCGCGACGCGCTGCCGTCCGAGGCCGACGACCTCGCGAAGGCGCGACCGGTCTACGAGTGGCTGGCCGGTTGGCCGGAGTTCCACGAGCGGCTCCGGAGCCGGATCCGCGAAGAGGGAGCGGCCGCGCTGCCGGCCCCGCTCCTCGACTTCCTCAAGTTCATCACCGAGCAGACGGGCGTCCCCGTCGAGTTCGTCGGCTACGGTCCGGCCCGCGACGAGACGGTCTCGCTCGGGGCCCCGCCGCCCCGTCGTCGACGGCCGGGTCCGGCCTGAGCGGGCCGTGGCGTTCGACCCCTACCTCTACGTCGCGCTGGCCGCCGGCGTCGTCGCGGGGTATCTCGTCCGTCCCACCACGCCGTGGGTCGGTCGCGCCACGCTGGCGTCCGTCTTCGTGCTCGTCGGGCTGCTCGGGGCTTCGCTCGCCGGCATCGCCCTGCCGTCGCTGCTCCTCACCGTCCCGGTGGCGCTCGGGTTGGTCGCCCTCGTCCTCGGGTTCACGACGGGGACGTTCCTGCTGCTCAGCCGCCTCCGACCCTCTTCGGTCCGCCGGCCTGCGCCGGCGGGGTCGTCCGCCCGATTCCCGGTCAGCGTGGGGCTCCTGGCCGCGCTCGTCGTCGGCTACGGGCTCGGGCGGTCCATGCCGTTCCCGGCGGAGTCCGCGATCCCGTACGCCCTCTATGCGCTGCTCGCCCTGGTCGGGTTCGGCCTTCGACTCTCGTGGGGCCGCCTGCCGTCGCTCTGGGTCCCGGTCGTCTCCGCCTCGGTCGGCGCGGTCGCCGCCGCGGGGGTGTTCGCCGTCGCGGGCGGGGCGCCGCTCCCGGTAGCGCTCGCCGCCACGCTGGGGTTCGGCTTCTACTCCCTGGCGGGGCCGCTCGTCGCGGCGAGCGCGGGTGCCGTGCTGGGACTGCTCGCGTTCCTCACCAACTTCCTCCGGGAGAACCTCACGATGGTGCTCGCCCCTTCGGCCGGGCGATCCCTCGGGGGCGAAGGGCTCACGGCGTTGGGCGGCGCGACGTCGATGGACACCACGCTCTACTTCGTCACCCGGTACGGGGACGCCGACGCGGGTTCGCTCGCAATCGCGAGCGGATTGATCCTCACCCTCGTCGCGACCATCGCCCTCCCCGCCCTCCTCGCCGTTCCCCGGTGAGGCGAACGTTTAAACCGGTCCCGCGTTCGCCCCGCCCGTTGGGCTCGTGGTCCAGCGGTTACGACGTCGCTCTCACACAGCGAAGACCGCCGGTTCGAATCCGGCCGAGCCCACTCGCTCCCCGGCGCCTCGCCCAGGGACCGGTCCCCCGCCCGGTCTCCCGAGCGCTCCGGTCGGAACGCGGGCGCCGTTCGGCGCCCGTCGCTCGAGCGCTTGCCCCGGGAGCCGGTCCGGGCCAGGGCAGAGTCGAAGGGTTCATCCTTGACCGCCGCATGCTCCCTCATCCCCCCCAGGGGCTGATCCCCATGCCGAGTCACCGTCACGGTAGCGCCGCGGGGCCGTCGATCTTGGGCCCCGGCAGCCGCGCCCCGGCCTTCACGCTGTACAGCACCCCGGATCAGACCGTGTCCCTCAAGGACTTCCTCGGCCGACCCGTGGTCCTCGCCTTCTATCCGGCGGACTGGAGCCCGGTCTGCTCCGACCAGATGGGGCTGTATGCCCAGGTGATGCCGGCGTTCAAGAAGTTCCGCGCGGAGGTCCTGGGCATCTCCGTCGACGGGATCTGGTCGCACCTCGCCTTCGCGAAGGACCGGAAACTGAACTTCCCCCTCCTCTCGGACTTCGAGCCGAAGGGCGCGGT
Source organism: Thermoplasmata archaeon (assembly GCA_035502475.1). Taxonomy (GTDB): domain Archaea; phylum Thermoplasmatota; class Thermoplasmata; order Lutacidiplasmatales; family UBA184; genus Lutacidiplasma. The sequence goes on along the minus strand of DATJUJ010000015.1, from coordinate 37,401 downwards.
CTCGAGCGCGTACGGGGCGTTCGAGGTCGCGAAGGGCGAGTCGGCCCGGGCGCTGTTCGTGGTCGACGGGAAGGGGACGATCCGCTGGAGCGAGCTCTCGCCGGACGGGGTCAATCCGGGCGCGGACGGCATCCTCGCTGCGCTCGAGGGGCTCGAGTGAACCGCATGGCCGAACACTACACGCCCCCCCGGCTGACCCTCCCGGTCGGGGCGCGGGACCACACCCAGGGCGCCTCCGACGCGCCGACCGTCCTCGTCGAGTACGGCGACTACCAGTGTCCCTACTGCGGGGCGGCCTACCCCGTCGTGAAGCGGGTCCAGCAGGAGCTCGGCGACGCGCTCCTCTTCGTGTTCCGGAACTTCCCGATCACCAACGCCCACCCGCGGGCGGAATGGGCTGCCGAGACGGCGGAGGCGGCCGCGGCCCAAGGGAAGTTCTGGCCGATGCACGACCTCCTCTACGAGCACCAGGCCCGGCTCGCCGAGGACGCGTTCTTCGCGCAGCACGAGGCGAAGCTCTCGATGGACGCGACGCGGATCGCGCGCGAGGTCGGGGAGCGCCACTACGTCGCGCGGATCGAGGAGGACTTCATGAGCGGAGTGCGGAGCGGGGTCAACGGGACCCCCACGTTCTTCGTCAACGGTCGGCGATACGACGGACCGCCGGAGTTCGACGCCCTCGTCGCCGCGCTCCGGGCCGAGCCATCCGGACCGCGTCGGTCGAAGTGATCCCCGGATCCCGGCCCCGCCCGCGCCCCTCCGAGTCGGCTCGAGCCGAGTTCCCGGAGCCGGCGGCCGATCCGGCCCGCGCGTCCGGCGGGAGGGCGCGCGGTCGGATCGGCTCACTGCCGCACGTCGAGGCGGCCCGGCCCCCGGTCGAGGCGGTCGACCGCCCGCGGGCGCCAGAGCGCGGCCACGACCAGCGCGCCCAGGGGCACGGCGATCAGGTACAGCCAGAGATCCAGGTAGGTGCCCGAGAGCACGGCCGGAGCGATCGTCCGGGCCGGGTTGAGCGAGCTCCCCGTGATCGGTCCGATCACGTACGTGGAGACGCCCACCGCCGCGGGCGGGAGGAGGAGCCTCCAGCGGAGCCGCCCGGCCCCACGGTCGGAGAGGGTGAACACCGCGACGACCAGGAGCGCCGTGAACCCGGCCTCGCCCCCGAAGGCGAGCGGGAGCTCCCCCGCCCGGGGCACCGTGGCGCCCAGGTCGCTCCCGGCGCCGACCGTGGCGAGGACTCCGAGGCTCCCCAGGAACGCCCCGACGAGCTGGGCCGCCCAGTAGCCCGGCACGAGCCTCCACGCGATCCGGTCGCTCGCCGCCAGCGCGAGGGTGACCGCGGGATTGAGGTGGGCGCCCGAGATCCCGACGAAGATCCCGATCGGCACGAGCACCGCCAGGAACCACGCCAGCGCGAGCGCCCACGAGGCGATCCCGCCGATCCGGCCCGCGGCCACGATCGCCCCGGTGCCGATCCCGACGAGCAGGGCCGTACCCGCCGCCTCGGCCGCCCACCGGCGGATCCGTTCGGGGTTCACGGGGTGCGCCCCTTCCGCCGCTCGGTGAGGGCTCGGTCCGCGCGGACGAGCTCCGTCCGGAGCCGGCGGACGAGTCCGGCGATCTGGTCCCTCACCCGACGAAAGCCGGCGTCGTCGAGCGCCGCGGGGTCCCGGAGCGCCCAGTCCCTCAGCGCCAGGCCCTGGAGATGGGCCGGGCAGCTGGTGTCGTCGAGGCATCCCATCGTGACGCGCTCCTGGGCCGCCTCCATCATCTGCCGCGTCAGGAGCCGCGGGGGATGGGCCGGGAGCGCGAGGCCGATCTCGGCCAGCAGGCGTGCGGTCCGGGGGTTCGGAGCCGCGGCCGGACGGGTCCCGGCCGAGGTGGCCACCCAGCCGGGGGGCGGGTTCGCGTTGAACATCGCCTCGGCCATGAGCGAGCGGCCGGCGTTCTCCACGCACACGAACAGTACCGTACGCTCGGAGGGCGCCACGCTTCGTCTCCGCCCCGGCCCCTCGCGCGTGCCACTTCAGGAACTGAAGTGAATATAAGCCGCCGCTACGTACCGGCGAAGGAAATGGCACCGGACCAACCGCTCGAGTGCCCGTGTCCCCCCACGGGCCTCGTCGACATCGTGGGGAAGAAGTGGGCGATGTGCGTCGTCACGCTGCTCGGCCGGAACGGGGCGCTCCGGTTCGGCCCGATCCAGCGGGCGCTCCCGCGCGTGAGCCCCGCCACGCTGACCGCCACCCTGCGCGCCCTCGAGCGCGCCGAACTCGTGCGTCGGGCGGAGACGACCGCCGACGGACGGAGCCGGGGAGCCTATGCGCTCACGGTGCCGGGCGAAGCGCTGTACCGCTCCCTGCTCCCCCTGACGAGCTGGCTCCGGGGGACCCCGAGCCCGCGGCCCCGGGTCCTCCGCCGTCCGGCGGCGAGGGGGCGCGCCGGCGCCCCGGGATGAACGCCCCGGTCCGGTCGGGAGCCCGACCCTCAGTCCACCACGCGCAGCTCGACGCGCAGTCGGTCCGCCACCTCACGCAGGATGGTGACCTGCTCGTCGGTCAGGGAGGCCCGGGACATCGCCCGCCGGTACGCGCTCGCGACGTGTCGGGGCACCGGCGTGTTGAACACCGACGCCCACGCCGTGTCGAGCGTCCATACTCGGGAGCGGAGGGCGACCGCCAGGACGTTCACCTCGGACGTGGGCCGACGCGGATCGCCCGGGTCGATCCACCCGCGCTTGCGGCTGAGGTAGCAGACCCGGAGGGCGACGGGCGCGGCGGGGCGGTCCGAGGCCGGGACGGCGGGTGGCATGGAGATCCTCTCCACGGCCGAGGGGCCGGACGAATTTATGCGCCCTGTACCGACCCCGTCAAGGGCTCGATCGCGCCTCGACGGGCGCCCGAGCCCACGCGCCCCCCCGGGGTGCGGCCGCCGGCGCGGGGGCGCCGGCGGGTCCCGGCCGGTCCTTGGCGATGAAGTCGCCGAGCGAGGGCCGGGTGGCCAGCGCGTACCAGGGGGCGAGCGCGTCGATGAGCGCCCCGACCAGCCCGGCTCCGACGAGCCGAAGCCACGAGACCTTCCGACGGAGGTACGGGGCGTGGAGCCGGTAGCCCTCGAGATAGGCGGTCACCATCGAGATCCAGACGAACCCCGTGAAGAGCCCCGTCACGAACAGCACCGGCCCGAAGTGGAAGGCGACGCCGAGCGCGAGGACCGCGATCGACGGGAGCGCGGAGAACCAGGAGACCGCGGAGTAGCCGAGCGAGAGCCGGCGCGAACGCGGGAGCTCGGACGACCGACGCAGGGCGAAGAGCACGCCGTGCATCCAGCGACGGCGCTGCCGCAGCTGGTCGCGGAGGGAGAACGCCCCCTTCTCGTAGGCGAACCCCTTGAGCACGCCGAACACCGAGCCGAACCGGGCCCGGACCCGGATCTCGAACGTGAGGTCCTCCGCCGGCGCATAGCCCACGGTGTCCCAGCCGACCGCGTCCTCGACGTCGGCGCGCGCGAGGATGTGCGAGCCGTGGAAGCCCGCGGTGGAGTTCCCGGCCCCCGTCATCGAGTCGAGGACCCGGAAGTCGTCGTACGACCGGGTGACCTCCTGGACGTGGCTCGGGGAACCGTTCCAGTCGAGCGGGTAGACGATGATCCCGACCCCGACCTGCTTCGAACCGTCCCGGACGAACTCGGCGATCCCGGCGAACGTGTCCTCGCCGACGCACGTCTCCTCGTCCTGGTGGTACACCCAGACCCGGTCGGTCGAGAGCCCCTCGTGCTGCCGCACCTCGGTCGCGTACTGGAGGGCGCGGGCCTTCCCGTGCGTGCCGAGCGGGGTCGCGTACCGCCGGGGGACGACCAGCACGCGCGCGCCCTCGGCCTGCAGGGCGTCGTACGTCGCCGGGGAGGCGGCGTATCCGTCCGGCTCGACGACGAGCCACAGCCGAGGCACGAACCCCTGCCGCGGGGTGTGCCGGGCCCAGTAGAGGACCGAGCGGGCGCTCTCGGCGAGGGCGCGATAGTTGCGACCGATCGCCGTGATCTGGAACAGGACGGTCGGGGCCCTCAGGATCTCACCTCGGTGGCAAGGCGGTTCCACCGCAGGGTGCGCTGCGTCCCGACGAACGCGAGGACGAAGAACGGCACCGGCACGAGCCAGACGAGGGGGAGCACGACCAGCCAGAACGCGGGCGTCGGCTCGTGGGCGAGGAGATTGAGGCCCTCGAGCGCGACGCTGATCGCCGCGCTCAGGCCCAGGGTCCAGTAGAGGAGGCGCCGACGCCGGGAGGCGAGCCCCCCGACCGCCCGGTCGTACCGTTCGGCCGTGAACGACGCGTACGCGGGGGCCCCGGCCGGAGGCGCGGCCGGCCCATCGGGGACCGGCTGGTAGGGGATCGACGGAAGCCGCGCCGTGGGGAGACGCGACTCGTCCCAGGGGGCGCGCTCGGGCGCGGGGTCGAACCCGAAGCCGACCTCGGACGCGAGGAAGTCGAGCTCCCGGCGCGCGCGACGCAGTTCGCTCGAGATCTCGGCCAGGTGCCGGGTGATCGGTTCGGGGGCCGCACCGTCCCGCGCGAGGTCGTGGCCGAGGGCCGCGACCGCCCGGTCCGCCTGATCGATGCGCTCGCCGAGATAGAGCGCTGGGAGCGGCGTGGGGGGCGCTCCACGGGCCGGCTTCGGGACCGATCGGACGGACGGAGCCTCGGCCGACGGGAGGGGGGCGACCGGGCGCACCCCGAGCTCCTGCGCGAGTTGATCGAGCTCGGCGAGCGCTGAGGCCGCGTCGAGCGGACCCTCGGCCGCGGTCGGTACCGGGACGGCGACCGGGGGCGCCGACGGACCCCGGGCCGTGCCCGTGCTCGCTGCGTGTCCCGGATCGGTGCCTCGCATGGATGTGTATGGATACGCCGTCTCTCGAGGAGCTCGCAGCCCTCGCATTTTGGTGAGGACCGGGTTATCAACCTCGCGGTCCGGGGGACGGGGTGCCTCGCGCGCGATGGGAAAAGTTGCCTCGAGGGCATCAAAACTCGGGGAATGGAGAACTGTCAAGCCGACGCGGTACGACACTTCACGGCATCGGGGTCTTCTAGCCCCTCGACCCTCGCGGCCCCGGATGACGGTCTACGTCGGCCTCGCGCGGGCCGTGAACCTGGGCGGCGAGACGACGGTCCGGATGGCGGACCTGGCGCGCGTGGTCGAGGCGGCGGGGGGCCAGGCCCCGCGCCCCTGGCTCCGGTCCGGGAACGTCGTCTTCGAGGCCTCCCCGCAGCCGACCGACGCGATCGAGCGCCGGCTCGAGGAGCGAGGGGCGGCGGTGCTCGGCCGCGCCCCGGCGTTCTTCGTTCGATCCGCCGCGACCTGGGCGACGATCGTGCGGGGGAACCCGTTCCCCGACGCGGCGCGGAGCGACCCGGCCCACCTCACCGTGATGGTTCTCAAGGAGGAGCCCGCTCCGACGGCCTGGCGTCGGCTCGAGGAGGCGATCGTGGGGCGCGAGCGGGCCGTGGGGCGAGACCGTCACGCCTACCTCGTCTACCCCGACGGGATCGGCCGCTCGCGACTGACCGCCTCCGTCGTCGAGCGGGCGCTCGGGACCCGCGGCACCCTCCGCAATTGGAACACCGTCACGGCGCTCGCGCGGCTCGCGGCGGCGCCGGAGCGCGGCCACGCCCCGTCGTCCGAGCGGAGCCGTCGCGCCGCTACTTCCGCAGGACCTTGAACGCGATGTCGAAGTTCTGCAGACGGAGCGCGGTCTTCACCCAGAGGATGCACAGCGCCTCAAGCTCGCGCGCGCCCTCGATCCCGCCGATGTCGATGACGGACGGCCAGCCGAAGTCGTGGAGCAGCCGGGTGACCGACTCCTTCGCCGCGGCGTCGTTGCCGCACAGGTACATGTCCGGGGGTCCCCCGGGAAGGATCGGGCGGTAGAACAGCGAGTGGCCCACCGTGTTGAACGCCTTCACGACCCGGGCCCGCGGAAGGACCTTCTGGAGTTCCTCGCCGTTCGAGGTCGTGAAGCCGCGGGCGAGCGCGGGGGCGCCGTCCGGTCCTCGCTTCAGCGGGTTCGAGACGTCGATCACGACCTTGCCCTCGAACCGGTCGACCCCGGCGGTGCGCACGGCCTCCTCGATCGCGGTCCCGAGCGTGGCGACCACCACGACCTCGCCGAAGGACGCGGCGTCGGCGAACGTCCCGGTGCTCCCGGACCCCCCGACCGAGGCGACCCAGTCCGCGAGCGAAGCGCGGCTCGGATCCCGGGACCCGATCCGGACCGTGTGCCCCGCCGCGACGAATCCCGTGCCCAACGCCTGGCCGACCTCTCCGCTCCCCAGGATACCGATCTTCATCGGTCGCCCCCCGAGCCTCAGGGAGCCGACCCAATTGAAGTCACCGCGGATGCGGGCGGCTCCGGGCGGTCGTAGGAGCGCAGGAACGCCCGGGTCTTGGCCCGATGGCAGGTTCGGCAGACCGTCTGGAGGTTCGAGTACTCGAGGGCCGCCCCTCCCCGCGCGATCTCGACGATGTGGTCCACGTCGAGCTCCCGCGCCCGACGGCGTTCCCGGCAGATCTGGCAGGTGTAGCGATCCCGGAGCAGGACGTACGAGCGAGCCGAGTCCCAGAAGTAGTGGCCGTGGAACCGCCACCGGCATCGACGCGAGCAGTACGGTGAGCGGTGCGACGGCAACGGGCGGTCGCACTCGACGCACCGGGCGGCGCGACGGGCCTCGGCGCGCCGTCGGGCTCCGTCGGAGAACCACGCCGCCGATAGGGCGACGATGCGGCCGTTCGGACCGACCACGACCGACGGGGGCACGGGCGCGCGGGCCGGCATCCTCGGGACGTGCGGGCCCGGGCTCAAGAGCCTTCGTTTCGACGCGCACTAAGTAGGAGGCGGGGCTGGGCGCGGCGTTCGGACCGTCCTCATGAACGTCGTCGCGGCCGGGGTCCTCGTCGCCGTCTTTGGGGCGGTCATGCTCCGCCAGGTCCTCGGGCGAGGGCCGCCGGTCTGGGTCGCCTTCGGGATCGGAGCGGTCGCGACCGTCGGCCTCGAGGTGCTCTCCCCGATCGGAGCGTTCGCCGCCCTCGTCGCCGCCACCCCGGTGATCCTGTTCCTGTTCGCGCTGTTCGTCTTCGCCCGGGCCCTCGAGCGGGCGGGGGCGATCGACCACCTGGCCCGTTGGCTGTTGGGGCGGGCCCCGTCGCCCCGGGACCTCCCGGCGGTGCTGTTCGTCGGCTTCGGCGTTGCGTCCGCGTTCCTGCTCAACGACGCCCTCGTCCTCTTGGGCGTACCGCTCCTCCTCGGGGTCGCCCGTCGGCTCCGCGTGGCGGCGACCCCCCTGCTCCTCACCCTCGCCTTCGCCGTCTCCGTCGGGAGCGTGGCGACGCCGTTCGGCAATCCGCAGAACCTCCTGATCGCGTCCGCGAGCGGTCTCTCGGACCCGGTCGCCACGTTCCTGCGCTACCTCCTGGTCCCCACCGCGATCAATCTCGCGCTCGGAGCCTGGTACCTCCGGCGGGTGTTCGCGGCTCGGCTGGCGGAGGCCGCGGGCGCGACCGTCGGGACGCCGGAGCCGAGGGTCCCGTTCTGGCCCCGAGGGGGATGGACGGCTCGGCTCGCGAGCCACCCCGCGCTCGCGATCTTTCCGGTGACCCTGGGCGTGATCGTCGGCACGTCGCTGCTCGCGCCGATCGACGCCCGGTTCGCCCTGCCGAGCTGGATAGTGGCCCTCGGGGGCGCCGTGCTGGTACTGGCGCTCTCGGCCCAGCGCGGGCCGATCGTGCGCCGGGTGAACGGGACGGTGCTGCTCCTGTTCGTCGGACTGTTCGTCGTGGTGGCCGGCGCCGTCGCGGGCGGGGTGGTGCCCGCGCTCGAGGGGATCTTCCCGATCCCGGCGCCCGGAGCGACCCCGGGCGCGCTCGGCGCCATCGTCCTCACCTCGCTGCTCGGTCCGCAGCTGGTCAGCAACGTACCGTGGGTCGCCCTCCAGATCCCGGTGCTCGCCCACTTGGGCTACGGCGGGTCCACGCCGCTCGCGTGGATGGCGCTCGCCGGGGCGAGCACGCTGGCCGGGAACGTCACGCTCCTCGGGGCGGCGAGCAACCTCATCGTCGCCGAGGTCGCCGAGAAGGACGGGTCGCCGGTGCGGCTCGGCGAGTTCGTACGGTACGCGCTGCCGCTGGCGGCGATGACGACCGCCGTGCTGTTCGTGACGTTGTGGCTGGGCTGGTAGCGCGCCCGCGGACGCCTTAGGGACGGGCGGGCTCGCGGCCCCGGTGCCGTTCCCGCTCGGAGACTGGATCCGATCGCACGCCCGCTGCCGACACCATCTCGGCGAGAGCGGGATGCGGGGGGTCGTCGAGCCGAGGGTCCCGACGGCCCGGGCGATCCGTTCCGCCGATCCGGCCGCGCTCCGGGAGCGGCTCGCGCGCTCGGTCGACGTCGATGCGGCGCGCGTGTTCCTCACCCACGGAGCGACCGAGGCCAACGGCTGGGTGACCACGTTCGTCGCCCGCCAGCGTCGCGCGCCCCGCCGCTGCCGGCTGCACTACCCCGAGTATCCTCCGCTGGCCGCGATCGCGGCCTGGGCCGGCCTCCGACCGACCGACCGGGACGGACCGGCGGCGTTCGGGGTCCTCTCGAACCCCCGGAACCCGGAGGGGCGCTGGATGCCCCCCGAGGAGGTCGCGGAGCGCATGGGAGGCGTCCGGGATCTCCTCGTCGACGAGACGTTCCGGGAGTTCGCCCGGGTGCCGACGTATGCGGGCGACGGTTCGTGCCGGGTCTGGCGTACCGGGACGTTCACGAAGTTCTTCGGCGGGGACGGGATCCGGGTCGGGTTCGTGGTCGCTCCGGAGGAGGCCTGCGAGGCGTTCGCCCAGTTCCACGCGCACTTCGTCGACCGGGTGCCGGAGTACTCGCTGGCGGCCGCGATCGCCACCTGGGACGCACGGGATCGGTTCCGTCGCGCGGTCGCGCGCGTCTTCGACCGGAACGTCGCCCGGCTCCGGGCGGCGCTCCCCGACGCGCCGCCGCTCGCGGCTCCGGTCTACTTCGACCGGGTGCCGGGGGTGCCGGGCCGGGCGCTCGCCGAACGCGGCCTGCGCCGATCGGTGCTCGTCTGTCCCGGGGATCTGTTCGGGGACCCCTCCGGCGTGCGGATCGGCCTCACGCGCCCGTCGTTCCCGGTGGACTTCGCCGCGTACCTTTCCGTGCGAGACCGCGCGGGTTCACGGCACGGAAGCTAGCCCGCCGGGCTCGATCGCGCCCCGGTAGGTGCGCCCGAGGGAGAGTCGGGCGAGGCTCACCTTCTGGACCGGCTCGACCCGGCCGAAGGCGGCCCGCCCGGCCTGCTCGCGGAGGAACCCTTCCGCGAATCGGAGGGCGTGCTCCGGATTGGACTGGTGGACCAGCAGGAAGCCGCGGGCGAGCTCGGTGAGCACAGCCCGGGCGGGCACGACCTCCTCGAGCGAGGCGAGCTCCGCGTCGACGTGCTCTTCGCCGGGCGCCATCGCTGGGCCGCCGACCCGGGAGCGTGGCATAAAAGGAGACGTTCCAGAGGACGTCACCGGCCCCCGGCGACCGAGAACATTTTACCCCCGCGACGGCGTTCCGACGGCGGGCCGATCCATGAGCGAAAGCGTTCCGCCGCCCGTCCCGTCCGCCCCGACGCCGACCCGCCAGGCCGCGCAGCGGGGCGTGTCGATCCGCACCCCGATCCCGGGGCCGAACGCCCAACGCATCATGGACCGGGACCGGCGCTACCTCATGACCGGGACCAAGTCGGGACCGATCGTCGCCGCGTCCGGCGAGGGGATCTGGGTCACCGATGTGGACGGCAACCGGCTCCTCGACTTCGCGACCGGGATCGCGGTGAACACGCTGGGCTATGCGCACCCCGAGGTCGTCCGGGCGGTCCGCGAGCAGGTGGGGAAGCTCTCGCACTTCGCGGGCACCGACTTCTACTACGAGAGCCAGACCGTCCTCGCGGAACGCCTCGGCCAGATGACGCCCGGCGACTTCCCGAAGAAGGTCTTCTTCACCAACAGCGGCACCGAGAGCGCCGAGGCCGCGCTCAAGCTCGCGCGGTGGAACCGGCAGCGACCGATCGCGATCGGCCTGCTCGGCGCCTTCCACGGCCGTTCGATGGGATCGCTCTCGCTGACGACCTCGAAGCCCGTGCAGCGCGCGCGGTTCGGCCCGTATGTCGGCGGGGGCCACCACATCCCCGCCCCGTACTGTTACCGGTGCCCGTACCAGCTGGAGTACCCCAGCTGCGATCTCTACTGCGCCAAGATCTTGAAGGAGCTCTACTTCCAAACGTCGATCCCCCCCGAGGACGTCGCGGCGTTCGTCGCCGAGCCCGTCCTGGGCGAGGGCGGCTACATCGTCCCGCCTCCCCGCTGGCATGCGACGATCCAGGCGATCACCCGCGAGCACGGGATCCTGTTCGTCGACGACGAGGTCCAGGCCGGCATGGGCCGGACCGGACGCTGGTTCGCGATCGAGCACCACGGGATCGTGCCGGACATCATCACGATGGCGAAGGCGCTGGGCGGGAGCCTCCCGATGGGGGCCGTCGTCTTCCCGGCGTCGCTCGATTTCGCGACCCCCGGAGCCCACTCGAACACCTTCGGCGGGAACCTCGTCGCCACGGCGGCCGCGCTCGCGACGCTCGACGTCATCGAGAAGGACCGCCTGCTCGAGAACGCCCGGGTCCAGGGGGACTACCTGCTCGACCGGTTGCGCGAGCTCCAGACGCAGCACCCAGAGATCGGCGACGTCCGCGGCCTCGGGCTCATGACCGCGACCGAGTTCGTCAAGGACCGGACGACGAAGGAACCCGCCGTCGGGTTCCGGGACCGCGTCCTCGAGGAGAGCTACCGCCGGGGCCTCATCCTCCTGCCGTGCGGGCGCTCGAGCATCCGCTACATCCCGCCGCTCATCGTCCGTCGCGAGGAGATCGACGAGGCGATGGAGATCGTCGACGCGGCGATCCGCGCGGCGCGCGCGCGGGCATGAAGGTCGCCCGGCTCGACGGGCAGGGCGGGGTCGCGCTCGTCGACGTCCCGACCCCGACGCCGGGACGCGGGGAGGTGACCGTCGCCCTCGCCGCGTGCGGGGTGTGCGGCACGGACCTCGAGAAGCTGCGGGGGAACTACCGCTCGGCCGGCGTGCTGGGCCACGAGCCCGTGGGCCGCATCGCGGCGGTGGGTGACGGCGTGACCGGCCTCGTCGTCGGGGACCGGGTCTTCGCCCACCACCACGTGCCGTGCTACGCCTGCGAGGTCTGCGCGCGCGGCGACCTCACGTTCTGCCCGACGTATGCCCAGACCAACCTCGATCCCGGCGGGTTCGCCGAGACGTTCCGCGTCCCGGCCGAGCACGTGGCGCGCGGGGCGGTCTTGCGGCTCGCGGACTCCGTCGCGTGGGACACCGGGGCGCTCCTCGAGCCCGCCGGGTGCGCCCTCACCGCGCTCCGTCGCATCGGGCTCCCTCCGAACGCCTCCGTGTTCGTGCTCGGCCTCGGGCCGGTCGGGCTCCTCTACGCGCGGCTCGCGCGCGCGCTGGGCGCGGTGTGGGTGGGCGGCACCGAGATCTCCCCCCTCCGCCGGGCGGCGGCCGAACGCGGCGGGATCGACGTGACCGTCGACCCTCGGGAGCCCGGCGCCGCGCGGACCGCGGTCGACCGCGGCACGCACGGGCGTGGGGTCGACCTCGCCGTGGTGGCGACCGGTCACCCGGCGGTGGCCCGCGACGCCACGACCCTGGTCCGCCGAGGCGGGACCGTGAACTTGTTCGGACTTCCCGAGGCCGGGAGCCGCCTCGACGCCGACCTCCAGGACCTCTACTTGCGTGGGGTCCGTCTCGTCCCCTCGTACGCGACCACCGAACGGGACCTCGCGGAGGTCCACCGGCTCGTGGTCGCGGGCCGCCTCGCGCTCGCCGACCTCGTCTCCCATCGGGTGCCGATCGACCGGGTCGACGAGGCGTTCCGTCTCGCCGCCCGTCCGGCGGAGGCGCTCAAGGTCGTGGTGACCGGGCCCGCGATCTGACGGTGGCCCGCTACAGCTCGGCACCGGCGGCGGAGACCCGATCCGCCACGCGGTGACCGGCCCGGACGACGGTGCCCGGCGCGAGGAGGCTCCCGGACACGCGCGCACCGGTCTCGACGCGCACCCCTTCCATCAGGATCGAGTTCTCCACGTGCGCGCCCGACTCGACGACCGAGTCCGCGCCGAGCGTCACGAACGGCCCGAACGAGGCGCCCCAGGCCATCGCCCCGTCCAGGGCCGCGACCGGGCCCGTGCCCTGGGCTCCGCGCGGGAGACCGCCCGCCCCGCCGCGCCCGTCCTCGAAGAGGAGCCGCTGCGAGCGAAGCAGGCGCTCGGGGGTGCCCGCGTCGTCCCAGTAGCTCGAGAGCCGATAGCCGTACACCCGGTCGGCGAGGAGCCCGGGCACGATCTCGCGCTCGAAGCTCACCGGCCGGCCCGGCGGGATCCGGTCGAGGACCGACCGGTTCCAGACCGCGAGCCCGGCGTTGATCCAGCGGGACGGCGCGTCGGGGGGCTCCGGCTTCTCGACGAAGCCCGAGATGCGGTCGTCGGCCTCCAGCGCCGCGACGCCGTACGGCCGCACGTCGTCGACCTCCGCGAGGGTCATCGTGCCGACGCCCCCGTGCCGGAGGTGCTGGTCGCGCACGTCCGCGAGGTCGACCTTCGCGATGACGTCCGAGTTGAGGAGGTAGAACGGATCCGACATCCCGTCCGCGGCGTTCCGCATCCCGCCGCCGGTGCCGAGCGGCTCCTCCTCCGCCACAGTCCGGACCGGGTACGGCCGCGGATGCTCGCGCACGAAGCGGTCGACGAGCTCCGCCTTGTAACCGGTGGCGAGGACGACCTCCTCGACGTCGGGCGGCAGGAGGTCGAGCACGTGGTAGAGCATCGCCTTCCCCGCGAGCGGGATCAGCTGCTTCGGGACCGTGTAGGTGATCGGGCGCAACCGGGTGCCGAACCCGCCGATGAGCACCAGCGCCTTCATCGTCGGACCCCGAGGGAGCGCCCACAAATATCCCCTTGCGGGGCGGGCCGTCCGCTACAGGATCGCGGGCGACTCGCCGCGCTCCACGGAGCGGGCGTAGTCGCGCTGGACGACGCGCTTCAGCATCGCCGCGGGGCTCCCCCAGATCGTGAGGTGGGACACGGCGCCCGCCGCCTCGCCGACCCCGAGCGCGACCACGACGCCCCGCTCCCGGTAGCGGAACGGCACGGTCGGTCGTCCGCGGCGGATCGCGACCAGGTTCGCCGCCGCGCTCCGGGCCTCGGCGAGCGCGGCCTGGGCCGTGCCCGGGACGAACGCCCCGGTCTCGGGGTCCTGCCACTCGGCCACGTCCCCGACGGCGACGACCTCGGGGTGGCCCGGCAGCTGGAGCGTCGGCTCGACCCGAAGGCGGCCGCCCTTCCCGTGGGGCACCGGCAGGGCCCGCACGACCGCCGGCGCCTCGAGGCCCGCGCACCAGATCACGAGGTCGGCCGCGAGGACGGAGCCGTCCTCGGTCGCGACGTGGCCCGGGTCGACCCGGGTCACGTTGTAGCCGTGGATCAGCGCGACCCCCGCCCGCCGCAGGATCGCCCGGGACCGGGCGATCACGGAGGGCGGGAGCCCCGCCAGGAACGGCAGCGACCCGGTGAGCTGGACGACGTCGGGAGGGCGCGCGCCCGCTCCGGCCACCCGGGTCCAGTCGGTCGAGGCGATCTCGGCGGCGAGCTCGGTACCGGTCGAGCCGCCGCCGACGACCACGCAGCGCGGACGACGTTCGCCGGCGAGGCCGGCGGACGCCCGCTCGACGCGTACGATCGCCGCGGCGAGCCGCTGGGCCTCGGCCAGAGCATAGACCTGGAAGGTGTGCTCCGCGGCCCCCGGCACGCCGTAGTACGCCGCGACGCTGCCGAGGCAGATCGCGAGCTCGCGGTAGGCGATCGGTCCCGAGTCGAGGGTCACGGTACGGGCCGAGAGGTCGATGCCCTCCACCGTGCCGGACCGGGCCTCGACCCGCGTGCGCTCGAAGACCCGGTCGAGCGGTACGGTGAACGGGGCGGCCGCGGGGCCGGCGGTCGCGAGGCGGCCCACCTGGTAGAGCTCCGTGCGCAGCTCGTGGACCGGGTGCCGATCGACGAGGACGATCGGGATCGACCCCCGGGATCGCCGATCGACCTCGTGCGCGAGCGTGAGCCCCGCGTACCCCGCCCCGAGGATCACGAGCGGCGCGTCGGCCGATGCCGCGGCCATCGCGCGCCCGGGGCGCGGGCGGCCTTAGGGTTGGCGCCCGGGACGCTCCCGCTCCGTCCCGGCGGGCCGGCGCGGCTCCGGTCGGACGGGCAGGCGGCCGAGATGGACCGCGACCGCCAGCGCCCAGACGAGGATCGGCGCAACGATCAGCCGCTCGATGAGCCCGGGAAGGAACGTCGTGTTGGAGGACTGGGTCGGCGCGTAGTAGAGGAGCGCCCCGAGCGTGATCGCCCCGAGGACGACGGAGCCGAGCCGGTACGGCGCCCAGTGGGTGGCGGGCCGCATCGCGCTCCCGACGACGACGAGCCCGATCCCGCCCGGGCCGAACACGGCGAGCGACGCCAGGTCGTGGACCGACGGGTTGACGTTCTCGGGAAAGAGGCCCACCAGGATCGCGGCGACGCTCGCGACGAGGAGGAGCAGCAGCCCGAGGCCTCGACGGCCCCCGGCCGGGAACCCGCCCCAGGCGAGGAGGATCCCGACGAACGCCAGCCCCCCCAAGAGGATGATCGACGCGTTGAAGACGACGTGCCAGGGCGACGTCGCGGTGTTGCCGAGATCGCTGATGTAGTTCGTCAGCAGGGAGTAGCCGGCGTAGCGGGTCTGGACGACGCCCATCGCGACGACGAACTGCGCGGCCCCGATGCCGATCAGGGCGGCGCCCCAGCGGACGGGCGGCGCGACGAACGGGCGCACCGTTCCGCTCACGCTGCTTCGATCCCCGGCCGGCCGCACGGGCCCGCGGACGGTCGGCGGGCCACGGGCCGGGGGGATAAAGGACCTCGGAGCCCGCGCGCCGGCCTCGGCGAGCAGAGCCGCGCGAATCGCGCGCCCCGGGGTCAGCCCGGCTTGACGCCGGATATATCCCCCTCGGCCCGACTGCGTGCCTCCAGAGGGCTGCGAGCCCGACCAAAGGAGAGGAAGAGACGATGGCGTTCGTGGATGACCTGACCCTGATCTTGGACCTGCTGATCTTGCTGACCGTCGTGGTGTTCTACACCGCGTTGTGCGTGTGGGTCGAGTACCGGCGCAAGGACCTCGACCGGGCCATGGCCCACCTGCGCGGGGGCTCGATGATGATGGGCGTGCTCGGAGGCGCGATCGGGCTGGTCGCGCTCTGGGGCGAGCTCACCTGGCCGCTTCCCGGGTCGTACAATCTGTTCTTCTTCGACCCGCTGTTCATGCTGTCGCTGATCCTCGTCGGGTTCGCGCTGGCGGTGCACCGCAACTACCCGACCCACATGGTGGGGCTGTTCTCGGCGGTCGCGAGCTCGGGCATCATCTACTACGGAGCGCGGGCGTACATCCTGCATCTGACCCTCGACCCGCTCGAGACGTTCCTGCTCTACCTCGGCTTCGGCGCGGCGGGCATCGCCGCCTACCCGGCGACGCTGTTCGTCGACTGGTTCATCGTGGGCCCGAAGACCCCGAGCGCGTCTCCGCTGCCGTCGCACGACCGGCCCGACTACCCCTGGCTGTGGTACGTCCTCGTCGGCGGGTTCTGCCTGCTCGTCGTCCTGGCGGGGATCGCGGCGGTCTTCTACGGATTCGACACCGCGTGGGGCCACCTCCAGAGCCCGCCGTAGACGGACCCCCTCAACCCTTTCCGCCCGGGGCCCGGCCGAAGCCGGACCCCGGGGACGCTCCCCAGCGGCACGGGCCGGCGGGACACGCACCGGGTCGAGGGCCGAGGGAGGGCCACCGACGAGAGTCGGACGCTCCCTCCCGGATCGAGGTACCTGTACGAGCCCCACGTGATCCGACTTACCTCGAAGCACCCTCCGATGTTCTACGGGCCCGACGGAAAGTTCGAGCCCCCCGCTCCGGCCCGCCACGGGCCCGCGGCAGCTCGGTGTCCTCCACGTCGGCCGAGAGTCGATCCCGGGCCTTTCAGCAGTGTTCGGTGAACGGCCGCCGGGGCATGGGGCCTCCAGTCCGCCTTGGGTCGGAAGGAAGGTCCCGTGCTTGGCCCTGACAGAAGAAGAGGAGGGCACCGTACCGCGTCGGGTCGCCAAGGGGAGCCTTTGGCTCACCCCTTGCGGTCCGCTGCACCCCTCACCATGCCTTGGCGCGTGGATTCGCTGGCCCGGGCTCCTCGACCCCGGCCGTGGGGACTCCGGCGCGCTCCTCCGCCTCGCGGACGGCAGGGCGTCGGGTATGGTTGCAAATCCATGCGCCGAGCAGATCGGGGTGGAATCCTGCGATGAGGTCGTTCGGGATTCGGACGGGGAGGCTCGGAGGAGGGCGCCCCGTGCGACTCGAGCCTCCGGGCGACCGTCTTCGTCCCCCGGTGCTGGGCCGAGATCGCAATGCGAAGGAGGGAGGACACACCGTGACGGACTGACCGCACGATCGGCGGTGCTTCTCCAGCCCTTCATATACTGAGTGCGGCTGGCTTCTTGGTGGCGGTGGGGAGGGCCGGCGAATGACCGAACCTCATGGCCTTCTCGAGGTGACGGTGGCGAAGGTATGCCCCGTCGACTGCGCGCCGCTCTGCCCGCAACGACCCTTTCAGATGGTCTACGGGACGCTCGCCTCGCCGGCGTCACGCCTTAGCCTCGACAACTTCCGCAAAGCCATCAGCACCGTGCCCCCGCCGGTCACGATCGGGTTCGGCGCGTTCTCGGAACCGTGCGTCCATCCGCAACTTCCCGAGATGATGGAAATGGCCCACGCCCAGGGGCACCGGGTCAACCTTTGCACCACGCTGTTCGGGCTGACCCCCGCCGGCGTCGAGCGGATTCGGGACATCCACCCCGACAGCCTGGTCATCCACACCCCCGACAACGAGGACATCGCCCACCTGCCCGGGACGGCCGTCTACAAGGACGTGCTCTACCTCGCCATGAAGCGACTGCCCATCACGGGCTTCTCCCGGATGAGCGCCGCGTACGGATTCGTGTCCAATGAGCGGGCGGGAAACTGCGACGGCGCGCCGCCGCGTCGAGTGTGGGGCCCTTTCCACTGTTCGCGACTGACCCCGTCCGGCTTCGTCATGCTACCGAACGGTGACGTGGTCCTGTGTTGCATGGACTGGCGGCTTCGCCATCGGATCGGGAACCTGCTGACCGGGTCGTACGACGACCTGCTCCGGTCGCCCGAGTACCGCCGGGTCGTCCGCGACAGCTACGGGCTGGGGATCGGCCAAAAGACCCTGTGCCGGTCGTGTGTGTGGCCCCTGTCCATTGGGTCCCTCCTCAAGCCGAACCGCCAGGCACGCTCTTCCATGGAAATCTACGCGCACGAGGTCAAGGACCGCGTGTTGCGCGGCTGATCCGGGACGACCCGATCCCTTCTGGGGTCGAGGTGCGGGGTGGGCGGAGCGATCGGGGTGCCGTCAGCGGTGCCACGACCGGCCCCTGCCGCGGTCGGAGTCAAACTCGAGGGAAGAGCCGAGGGAGGGAATCGAACCCCCAGGAAACGGATCTGCAGTCCGTCGCATTAACCATTCTGCCACCTCGGCGCGGCGCCCGGGAAGGGTCGGCGGGTTAAAGCCCTCGGTCCGGCGCCGCGGCTCACACCGACCGGAACCCGCGGCCCACGAACAGGAGCGCGTTCCGTGCCGAGAGGCGGACCCGTCCGCCGATCGGCAACGAGGGGCCCGCGGCCGCCGTCCGCCCGTGGCGGAGCCCCTCGAGGAGGTCGTCCACCGACTCGATGCGGTCCGGCCACTCGGTGAACGTGCGGCCGAGATCGCGCAGCTCGTGGGCGTCGCTGCCGCCCGTGCTGCCGAGGCCGCGCTGGGCGGCGAGGAGGTCGGCCTTCGCGTTGGCGAGCTCGGAGTTGTGGCCGTTCCGGGTCTCCAGCGCCGGGACCGCCGCGCCGGTCGCGACCCGCCGGCCGACCCCGTGCGTCCAGCGGAACGGGTGCGCCACGACGGCGACCCCGCCGCGGCCGTCGATCCACTCGATCGTCTCGGTGATCGGTCGATGCGGCGGAGGTGCCTCCGAGAGCCCGTAAGCGAGCAGATGGCCCTCGACCGTGGAGACCTCGACACCGGGGACGAACAGGTACTCGGGATGCCGCGCGCGCAAGGCGGCGAGCGCCCGGTGGCCGGCGACCGTGTTGTGGTCGGTCAGGGCGAAGCCGCGCAGCCCCATGTACGAGAGCCGGCCGACGATCGATTCGAGGTCGAGCCGCGAATCGGGCGACCACGTCGAGTGCACGTGCAGGTCGAGCCGCAGCCCGTCGCTCATCGGACCCGCGACCCCGCCGGCACCGGGCTCGAGGGCCGCACGGGCCCCTGGTCCGGGAACCGGAGGATCGTCCCCTCCGTGGCGTCCGCACGCGCGAGTCGGACGACGACCGGATCGCCTACGTCGACGACCCCCTCGACGTCCACGGTCCGGGCCCCCAGGTCGACGCGCGTGCGTCCCGGGGCCGCCGGTCCCACCGCCACGCCGACGACGAGCGGGGTCGACGAGAACTCCTCGTGGGAGATCTCCCGGGGATCGGGGTCCGTGCCCTCGACGAGCGCGCCGGGGGGCGTTCCGTCCGGGGGCTCGAGGAGCACGGCGTGCGCGTCGTGGTCGGCGGCGAGCACCATCCCCTGCGACGTCATCCGTCGGATCGTCCGGGGGGCGAGGTTCGCGAGCAGCAGGATGCGGCGTCCGACGAGCGCCTCCGCCGCATACGAACCCTTCAACCCCGCGACGACGGTCCGGGGGGTCGGCTCCCCCACATCGACCGTGAGAACGAACAGCTTGTCGGCCTGCGGGTGATCGGTCGCCGAGCGGATGACCCCGGCGCGCACGCCGAGCGGCGCCGGGGCGGCCGGAGGGGCGCTGGCCGGAGCCGGGGGGGCCGGTGCGGGGGTCCCCTCCGGCCCCGGGCGTGGGAAGAGCGGACGAACGGCGCCGAGCCGCTGGCCGGGCGGGGGCGGATCGAGCGCCCGGTCCCAGTCGCCCGGGCCCGGCGGGTCGGGGTAGCCGAGCATGCGATAGACCTCCGCGCTCGAGAACGGGAGAACGGGGGCGAGCCACGTGGCGAGGGCCCGCAGGCGCCACAGCGCCTCGAAGATCAGGCGGGAGCGCTCCGGCTCGGCCGCCTCCCAGGGCCGGGCCTCGTGGAAGCGGCGGTTCGCCTCCCGGACCTGCTCGAGGGCGAGGTCGAGGGCCTCCTTGAGGTGCACCTGCTCGTATTCGGCGGTGATGCGTTCGTGGGCGGTCCGCAAACGGGCGGCGACGCCGCCCGCGGCGTCCTCGGGCCGTCGGTCCGCCGGCGGTGCCGGGACCCGGCCGTCGTACCGGTCGCGCGCGAAGACCAGCGTGCGCTGGACGAGGTTCCCCCACTGGTTCGACAGGACCTCCTCGTGCAGCTGGTGGAACTCGTCCCAGTCGAGCTCCGTGTCGTGGTTCTGGGGCGCGAGGAGCGCGCCGTAGAAGCGGATCACGTCGGGCGGATAGCGCGCGAGCAGCGACGGGACGAACGCGTCCGCGTCCTCGGTGCGGCTCTTCGAGATCTTCTTGCCGTGGACGCCGAGCCACTCGTTGGCCGGGACGTCGTACGGGAGCTGGAGACCCCCGACGCCCAGCAGGATCCCCGGCCAGACGATCGTGTGGTGGAACTTGTTGTCCTTCCCGATGAAGTAGTACTGGCGGACCGGCTCGCGGGGGTCCCAGTAGCGCCGCCAGGCGTCGGGGCGGCCCGCCCGGATCGCCCACTCCTTCGAGGCCGACAGGTAGCCGATGAGGGCGTCGAACCAGACGTAGAACCGCTTCGAGTCGTAGCCGTCGAGCGGGATCGGGACGCCCCAGTCGAGGTCGCGGGTGATCGGCGTGGGGTGCAGGCCCTCGGTGAGGAAGTTCTCGGCGACCCCCCGCACGCCGGGACGCCAGTGGTCGGCCTGGTCGGCGACGTACGCCGCGAGCGCGTCCTGGAGCCGGTCGAGGTCGAGGTAGAAATGTTCGGAAGGCCGGAACTCCGCCGGCGTGCCATCGAGCACGCACCGGGGGGAGCCGAGCTGTCGGGCCTCGACCGGGCGGCCGCAGTTGTCGCACTCGTCGCCCCGGGCCGAGTCGAACCCGCAGTGGGGACACACGCCGACCAGGTACCGGTCCGGCAGGAACCGCCGGTGCGCCGGACAGTACGCCGCCTCCTCGGTCCGGCGGTCGACGAACCGGCGCTCGAGGAGCGCGAGGAACAGCTCCTGGACCGTGCGCTCGTGCACGACCGTGTGGGTGGTCGTGTAGAGGTCGTAGGAGAACCCGAGCCGCTGGAAGGCCTCCTGGTTGATCCGGTGGAAGCGTTCCGCGACCGCCTGCGGGGTCGTGCCCTCCTTCTCGGCCGTCACGAGGGTCGGAGTGCCGTGCATGTCGGAGCCCGAGACCATGAGGACCTCGTCGCCGCGCAGGCGATGGAACCGGGCGAAGATGTCGCCGGGCAGGTAGGCCCCGGCCAGGTGGCCGATGTGGAACGGGCCGTTCGAGTACGGCCAGGCGATGCCGACGAAGATGCGCGCCACTTCGGACCTCCGGCCCCGCTTCGAGGGGAGGGCTCACTATAGGTTTTCGCCGGAGCGTTCCGGCCCCTCAGAGGAGCCTCTATAATCTGGCAGCCCTGCGTTCCGGTCCGTGGCGGAACCGGAGGGAACGATGGTCCGGCCCGTCGTGCCGGAGGCCGATCGGCTCATCGGGGTGAAGCACCCCGTCCTTTCGCACGGGTTCGTCGCGCTGGTCGACTACATGGGCACCGACGCGTCGATCGTCCAGGCGGCGCGCGTCTCCTACGGCGCCGGCACGCGGGCGGTCCGGGACGACCGGGGCCTCATCCGCTACCTGCTCCGCCACCGCCACACGACCCCGTTCGAGATGGTCGAGTTGAAGTTCCTCGTCCGGCTGCCGATCTACGTCGCCCGGCAGTGGATCCGGCACCGCACGGCGTCGGTGAACGAGTACTCCGCCCGGTACTCGGTCGTGCCCGACAACTTCGACCTCCCGCCCGCCGAGGAGATCCGTCGCCAATCGACCCTCAACCGCCAGGGCCGCGGGGGCACGTTGCCTCCCGAGGTCTCGGACCGGTTCCGGTCGGACCTCGCCCGGGTCGCCGAGGAGGCCTACGTCGCGTACGATCGGGCGCTGAAGGACGGCGTGGCGCGCGAGACCGCCCGGCTCGTGCTGCCGCTCGCCTACTACACGGAATGGTACTGGAAGATCGACCTCTGGAACCTCTTCCACTTCCTCTCGCTCCGGCTCGACCCGCACGCCCAGGAGGAGATCCGGCTCTACGCGGCCGAGCTCGCCCAGATCACGCGCGTCGTCTGCCCGATCGCCTACGAGGCGTTCGAGGACTTCGTGCTGCACGCGACGCGGATGAGCCAGAAGGAGAGCGCGGCGCTCGCCGCGATGCTCGCCGGGGCGACCGCCGAGGAGGCGTGCCGGCGGGCCGGACTCCCGCTCGTCCGGGACGACGGGAAGCCGATGTCCTCGGGGGAGGGCGTCGAGTTCCTCGCCAAGCTGGACACGCTCCGGCGCGCGGCGCCGCCGTAGGCAATCGTAAAGGTCCGCGGCCGCTGGGGCCCGCATGGCAGCCGCGACCGCCGCCCACGGCCTGTTCCTCGACAACCAGATCCTGCCGCTCGACGGCCGCGCCACGGCCGAGGTCATCGACCCGTCCGACGGCTCCGTGGTCGGCCGGGTCGCCCGCGCCACGGCCGATGACGCGCGCGCCGCGATGGACTCGGCGGCCCGCGCGCAGCCGAAATGGGAGGCGATCGGCGCCGCCGCCCGCGGGAAGATCCTGCTCGCGGCGGCCGAGCGGCTCCGGGCGCGCTCCGACGAGCTCGCGCAGCTGATCACCCGCGAGATGGGGAAGGTCCTCTACGAGAGCATCCGCGAGGTCGCCGGGGCGGTGGACAACTTCGAGTACTACCCCGCGTTCGCGCGCACCCTCACCGGCGACGAGGTCTCGGGCCTCCCGACCGGCGAGACCCTGCGCCTCGTCTGGCTCCCGCGCGGGGTCGTGGTCGGCATCACGCCCTGGAACTTCCCGGCGGCGACGGTGACCCGCAAGATCGCCCCGGCGCTGCTCGGCGGCAACACGATGGTGTTGAAGCCGTCGAGCAACACGCCGCTCTGCTCGTACCTCATCGCCGAGGCGCTCCGCGACGCGGGCCTCCCGCCCGGGGTCCTCAACGTCGTCTCCGGCCCCGGAGCCCAGATGGGCCCGGCGCTCATCGGCCACCCGGCCTGCTCGACCGTCACGCTCACGGGGTCGACGGCGAGCGGCGTGGAGGTCCTCCACCTGGCGGCGCCGCACGTCGTGAAGTGCCTCCTCGAGCTCGGCGGCAAGGCCCCCGTGCTGGTGCACCAGGACGCGGACCTCGACTGGGCGGCCCGCGCGATCCTCTGGGCCCGCTTCTGGAACGCCGGGCAGGCGTGCATCGCGGCCGAGCGGGCGTACGTCGAGAAGTCGACCGTCGGCAAACTCCTCGAGCGGCTCGTGCCGCTCGTGAAGGGCCTGCGGGTCGGCCCCGGCCTCCGACCGGGCGTCGACGTGGGTCCGCTCTACGCGCGCTCCGCGCGCGACCAGGTCGCGAAGGACGTGACGGAGGCCGTCGCCGAGGGCGCGCGCCCGGTCGTGGGCGGCCACGCGCCCCCGGATCCGTCGCTCGCCCCCGGAGCGTTCTACCTGCCGACGGTGCTCGACGGCGTCCACGAGGACCACGCGATCGCCCAGGAGGAGATCTTCGGGCCGGTACTCCCCGTGCTGACGTACGACGACTGGGACGAGGCGATCCGGCTCGCGAACGACAGCCGCTACGGGCTCTCGAGCTACGTCTTCACCCGGGACGTCGGCCTCGCCGAACGGGCGATCCGGGAGATCCGGTTCGGGGAGACGTACGTGAACCGCGTCGGTCCCGAGAGCCCGCAGGGCTACCATGCGGGCTTTCGGGAGAGCGGTCTCGGAGGCGAGGGCACCGTCTGGGGCGTCCGCGACTACCTGCAGCTCAAGTCGGTCTACGTCGATTGGAAGGAGCCGCACGTCGCCGACTACTTCCTCCCGTACGCCCATCGGCCCGACTGACCGCCAGCCCGACGTGGAGGTCCATCACGTTCGTCCCGGTCGGCCCGGTCTTTAAGAGCGAGCCGAGCCGCGCGAGCGCGGGGTAGGCCGCGTGGCGGCGGAGGGCGTCCTCCACCGAGACCCCCCGGCGTCCCGCGACGTCCCGGCTCGTGCCCGTCGCCCAGCCGCCCGCCGCGTCGGTCGGCCCGTCGATCCCATCGGTACCGACCGAGAGGACGACCGCGTCCCGACCCGCGAGGAGGGGGACGGCGGTGAGGGCGAACTCCTGGTTCCGTCCGCCCGGCGGCGGATGGGCTCCGAGCGTCACGGTCGTCTCCCCTCCGGCGAGGAGGCAGACCCGGCCCGATGCGCGGCGAGCCTCCCGAAGGAGCGCGGCGACGAACCGCCGGGCCACCGGCTGGGTCTCGCCGACGAGACGGGCGGAGAGGAGACGGGTCCGGTAGCCCCGACGCTGGGCGCACGCGCGCGCGCCCTCGAGGGCCGTCCGGTTCGTGGCGGCGAACACGTACGGGACCGCACGCGAGGGGAGCTCCCGCGCCTTCGGCGTCTCGGGCCAGCGACCCGCCGCCCCCTCCTCGAGGTGGCGGACCACCCGGACCGGGAGCCGAGCGTCGAGCCGGTAGCGGCGGACGATCGCGAGCGCCTCCGAGAAGGTGGACGGGTCCGCGACCGTCGGACCCGAAGCGATGTCGGCGGGAGGGTCCCCGACCACGTCGCTGATCGCGACCGTGGCCCGGTGCGTCGCCCGGGTCGCCAGCGCCAACCGACCGCCCTTGAGCTCGGAAAGATGGCGTCGGATCGCGTTGAGGTCGCCGATCGGCGCCCCGCAGTCGAGCAGGACCTCAGTGGCGCGGGCGACGTCCGCTCCCGAGAGGGGCGGGACCGGCGACTCGGCGGTCGCCGACCCGCCGCCGGAGAGGAGGAACAGCACCGCATCGGCGGGCACGGTCGCGCCGACGTACCGGAGCAACGCCGCCCCCGCGCGGAGGCTGCCGGCCCGGGGGACCGGGTGGTCCCCGAAGACGATCGGGAGTCCGCGACGCGGGGCCGGATAGCCGCGGGGTGCGGCGGCCAGACCGACCGCGTCGCGCCCGACGAGCGCGGCCGCCGCATCGATCATCGGGCCCGCGGCCTTCCCGAGCGCCACGAGATGGAGCCGACCGCCGGGGCCGGGGGCGAGCCGCCGCTCCCCGACCCGGAGCCCGCCGTCGATACGGCGGACCACGCGACGGACCGCGACGGCCGGCCGCACCGCCCGGATGCCGGCCTCCGCGATCGCCCGGGCGTCAGAAACGAGGGGCATCGCCCCCCTCGAGCGTGAACCCGGGGCGGGGGACGAACTCGAGCGACCGGCCGACGAACCGCTCGGGCAGGACCGGGCTCAGCGCGTCGAGCCCCTCCGTGCCGCCGTCGCTCCGGGCCATCAGCTCGGCGAGGCGGGACGCCGCCCCGCCGGCCCGCATCACCCCGAACCCGTTGAATCCCGTGATCGCGAACAGTCCCTCCGAGGAGTCCACCGGTCCGATGATCGGGCGTCGGTCCGGGGTCGCCGTGATCACCCCGGCCCACGCCCGCACGAGCTCGGCGTCGGCCCAGCCGGGGAAGCGGTGCGCGAACGTCTCCGCGAGATGCCCCACGAACCGCTCGTCGCCGCCCGGCGAGAACGTCTCGGGATCGGCCTCCCTTAGGTCGGTCCCGTCCCCGGCCAGGATCCGTCCGGCGGCCTCGGGTCGCGCGTAGACGTCGGTGTCGAGGTCGTGGCCCGACGGCAGGGTGTCGGGCGTCGGGGTCCCGGGCCGCAGGACGGCCGCCTGGGTCCGGTAGGGCACGAGCGGGAGCGCGTGGCCGAGGCCCGCGAGGAGCCGCTTCGACCAGGCCCCGGCGGCCACCACCAGCCGCCGCGCGCGGACCGTCCGCCCGGGGAGCTCCAGCGCCCAGCCCCCGATCTCCCGGGCGAGCGAGCGCATCGGGACCCCGAAGGTGAAGTCGACGCCGGCCGCCCGGGCGGACTCCGCGTACTGTTCGGTGATCGTGCTCGGCGTCACGACCGCGTCCGACGGACCGAAGATCGCGCCCTCGACGTCCTCGAACCGGCCGGCCGGGAGGCGCCGCGCGAGCTCGTCCGGTCCGATCGGCCGGACGTCGACCCCCCAGCCGCGCAGACGCTCGACCGAGTCGGCCAGGATCCGGGCGGCCTCGGCGTCGCGGGTCCAGCGCGCGAACCCGTTGACGCGGTACGTTCCGGGCTCGGCGCGCGCGGCGAGCTCCGCGTACTGCTCCTTCGACTCGCGAGTGACCGCGACGTCCCACGCGTTCCAGAGCTGCTCAGTGACGATGCCCGCGGCCCGTCCGGTGGCGCCCGCCGACGGCGTCGCCGGGTCGTAGACGACGACCGGCCCCACCTGCCGGGCCGCGAGGTGGTGGGCGAGCGCGCACCCCATGATGCCGGCGCCCAGGATCACGACGTCGACGCGGGACTCCGGCACGGCCCGCCCGAACTCGCGAACGGGGTTAATACTGCGGCTTCGCCCGCGCGTACGCCTCGCGGAGCGCGTGGGTGTCGACGTGCGTGTAGATCTGCGTCGTCGCGACCGAGGCGTGCCCCAGGAGCTTCTGGATGTAGCGGATGTCGCAGCCGCGCGAGAGGAGCGCGGTCGCGAGCGTGTGCCGCAGCATGTGCGGCGTGACGCGGCGCGGGATCTGCGCGGTCACGGCGGCGCGCCGCACGATCCGCTCGACCGTGACCGGGCCGACGGGGAACAGGCGGAGCGACGAGACCCCGGCGAGGGTCCGGTCGGTGAGGTAGCGGTCGATCGCCGTGCGGCCCCGGTCCTCGAGCACCACCTCGCGGTCCTTGTCGCCCTTCCCGCTGCGGACATGCAGGATGTTCCGCTCGAACTCGATGTCCTCGAGCTGCAGGTGGCACAGCTCGCTCACCCGAAGACCGGCGAAGGCGAGCACGTGGACGATGGCGCTGTCGCGCGGAGAGTCCTTGACCGCGTCCAACAGCCGGTGCATCTCCTCCTCGGAGAGGTACCGGGGCAGTCGCTCCGGGCGCCGGGGCGGCTCCAGCTGGTCCGCGACCGAGAAGCCGAAACTGCGGAACAGGCAGGTGAGCCCCCGCACGGTCGTGTAGACGGAGTTCTTGGAGTAGTGCCGCTGCAGCACGAGGTACTCCCGGAACCCCTCGAGGTCCCGGATCGTCACCTCGTCGAGCGGCTTCTGGGCGAACGAGAGGAACGTGCGCGCGATGTGGCCGTACTGTTTCACCGTGCACGGGCTCCGCTCCTGCGCCTCGAGCATCCGCTGGAACCGACCGACGAGCTCCGGCACGCTGAACGAGCCCACCTCGGGGGCGTCGGCGGTCCCCGGGCGCGGCCGCCGGGACGAGGCGTTCGGGCGATCGAGCCGCGTCGCGGAAGCCATCGCGCTTCGTTCGCGGGGAACGGCTCATAAAAGAATGGACGGAGTGGAACCGCGCGCCGCTCGCCCCTCTCAAATAGCGCGCGCGGATTGCCCGCCGGCGTGCGCTGCTCGCTCTGCGACGCCCCCGCGGTCGTCGACCAACCGTACCGCGGGACCGACGTCTGCCGGAGCCACTTCCTCGCCTCGGTCGAGGAGCGGGTCCGGGCCGAGTTCCACCGCCAGATCCCGCGCTTCGGCGCCGGCACGGTCGCGGTCGCGCTCTCGGGCGGCAAGGACTCGGCCGTCGCCCTCGCCCTCGCGCACCGCCATTTCGCCCGTCGGCCCACGGTCCGGGTCGTAGCCGTAACCGTCGACGAGGGGATCGCCGGCTATCGCCCGGCGACGGTCCAAGCCGCGCAGGCGCTCTGCCGTCGCCTCGGAGTGGAGCAGGTGGTCGTGCGGGCCGAGGAGGTGCTCGGCACGACGACCGACCGGGCCGCCCGGGACCTTCCGGACACGGTGCCGTGCTCGTTCTGCGGCGTCTGGCGTCGGGGCCTCCTCAACCGAGCGGCGCGCGAGGCGGGGGCCGACGCGCTCGTGCTCGGGTTCAACCTCGACGACCTCGCCCAGACCGTCCTCATGAACCTCGTCCACGGAGACCTCGATCGGCTCGGCCGGATGGCGCCGCACCGGGTCCGACAGCCCGACCTCGTGCCCCGCCTCGCCCCGCTCGCCCCGATCCCCGAGCGGGAGGTCTACCTCTACGCGTCGCTGCGCGGGCTCCCGTTCGACCACGCGGAGTGCCCCCACGCGGGGCGGGCGGCCCGGAACCTGTTCCGCTCGATGGTCTGGCAGCTCGAGGAGGCGCAGCCGGGGACGCGGCAGGCACTGCTGCGCACCCGCGCCCGGCTCGTCGACGCGCTCGTCCGGGCCGAGGCGATCGGGGCCCCGGCCCGGTGTCGGTCGTGCGGCGAGCCGTCGGCGAGCGGGCTGTGCCGGTCCTGCGAGTACCTCCGGCTCGCGCGCCCCCGACCCGAGCCGCCGGTCGTAGGGGCGCCGTGACCGCCGCCGAGCCGCTCGCGCCGGGGAGCGATCCCCGGTCCTCGGTCCAGCGCCGGGTCCTCGTGGTCGGCGCGGGCATCATGGGGAGCGGGATCGCCGCGCAGTGCGCGCTGGCCGGTTATCCGGTCACGCTCGAGGACGTTTCCGAGGCGCTCGCCCAGCGGGGCCTGGACCAGGCGCGCCGGGCGATGGACCACGCGATCGAGCGGCAACGCCTCGGCCCGGGGGACCGGGACGCGGCGCTCGCTCGGATCGACCTCGCGATCGGGCTTCGGCGCGCCGACGCGGCGCAGATCGTGATCGAGGCCGCCCCCGAGGACCTCGGCGTGAAGCGCCGACTGTTCGCCGAGCTCGAGGCCGCGGCGTCCCCGTCCGCCCTCCTCGCGTCCAACACCTCGTCCCTGCCGATCACGTCGATCGGACAGGACCTCCAGGACCCCGGCCGGCTCGTCGGGCTCCACTTCTTCAACCCGGTCCTCCAGATGCCGCTGCTCGAGCTGATCCCCGGCCACCGGACCCGACCCGAAGTGCTCGAGGCCGCGCGGGGGTTCGCGACGAGCCTCGGCAAGACCGTGGTGACGAGCGCCGACACCCCGGGGTTCGTGACGACCCGGGCGCTCGCGGTCCTCGTGAACGAGGCCGCGTGGATGCTCTACGAGGGGGTCGCGACGAAGGAGGACATCGACACCGCCTACAAGCTCGGCTTCCACCACCCAATGGGCCCGTTCGAGCTCGTCGACCTCGTGGGGATTGACACCGCGGTCGCGATCCTCGACGTCCTGTGGGACGGCTTCCGCGACAGCCGCTACCGGGCGGCCCCGATCCTCCGCACCCTGGTGGCGGCCCGGAAGCTCGGTCGGAAGACCGGCGAGGGATTCTACCGCTACGACCGGCCCGGGAAGGGACCGTGAGCGCCGTGTCCGCCCTCAGCGACCTCCTCATCCTGATCCTGGTCTCGCTGATCCCGGCGCTCGTCTACCTCGCGTGGGTTCGCAAGACCGAGCGCTACGGCCGCCAGGGTTGGGGCGCGCTCCTGGGGGCGTTCGCCTACGGCGCGCTCTTCGCCACGATCGTCGCGGCGATCCTCGAGACGGTGATCGTCGCGCTCGGCACGGCCATCAGCACCTCCTACCCCGGCCCGGAGTTCATCTTCCTCAACGGGAATTCGCCGTGGGGCGCGTTCTTCCTCGTCCTCGTCGTCGCCCCGTTCGTCGAGGAGGCCCTGAAGGGCTCCGGGGTCGTGGCGTCGCGCCGCCGTCTCCAGGTCCTCGCGGACGGGCCGGTCTTCGGCGCGTCGGTCGGCCTCGGTTTTGGCTTCTTCGAGACGTTCCTCTACGGCCTGGGAGCCTACCTCGTGGGGGGCCTCGCGGCCGGGATCGCCCTGATCCTCGTCCGCAGCGTGTCGAGCGTCCTCCTGCACGGGAGCTCCACGGGCATGTTCGGCTACGGCTACGCGCGCTCGAAGCTCGGCACCGGGGGGCCCGGGACCGGCAGCTACTACCTCCTCGCCGTCGGGATGCACGCGACGTTCAACGTCCTCGCTTCGCTCGCCGCGATCCTCGTCCTCGTCGGGGTCACCGGGTTCGCCAACAACGCCGCCGCCTTCCTGGCCCTGTTCGCCGCCATCGGCTTCGCGGTCGCGGCGATCGAACACGTGCGGGCGGTGATCCAATCGACCGACTACCCGGCGCTGCTCGGGGGCCCGGCCCGCTTCCGGCCGGGCCAGCGGTCGTCGCCCCCGAAGGGATCGTAGGGGAGCGCGCGCCCTACCGGCCCGCGGGCGGTGGGGGATGGTCGGGGCGTCGCTGCCAGGCGGCCTCGCCGATCGACTGGTAGACGCTCTGGGCCTCGTCGCCCGTCGGGGCGTCCCCGGCCTGGCCGACGTCGCGGATGCGGGCCTTCTTGAGGAGCCAGTAGTGGATCCGCCAGGTCTTCCCCCGGGAGACCGTCGCGTCCTCCTCCTCGCTCGTGAGCAGCCCCTCCTCCTCGAGCTGGTAGAACCGGTCCCGGTCCTCGCTCGAGAGCTTGTTGTCGAGGACGGAGTCCTCGAGGCCGAAGTAGCCGAGGACCATGCGCGCCGTCGGGCGCGCGTCCGAGATCGGCATCTTGCCGTGCGCGACGAGGGTGCGTTCGATCGCCCGGGTCAGCTCGAGCTCGGTGATCGAGGCCATCGGGGGCGGCACCGCGCGCCGAGTAAAAGGGGTTGCGCGGGGCCGGGCCCGGGCGCTCGACCGCCTCCCCGGCCGGGCGACGAACTAAAGCGGGCGTTCGGGTCGGCCCGACGTGCCCGACGCGCCGGTCTTCGAGGTGCCCGACTCCGCGCTCCTCGCGGCCGAGCGGGCGCTCGCGCGGGGGCTCTGCCCCGAATGCTTCGGGCGGCTGTTCGGCCGACTCGGCCACGGGCTCACGAACCCCGGGCGCGCCCAGCGGGTCGCGGGCCGCCTGGGTCGCCCGCTGCCCGTCCGGACCACGCCGTGCGCGGTCTGCGCCGGCCTGTTCGACCGGGCCCCGGTCTGGGTCGAGCGGATCGTCCGGGCCGCCGAGGGCTACGAGTGGCACCGGTTCACCTGCGGCTCCCGGTGGGACCCGGAGCTGCTCGCGCGCGAGGAGGCGCTCTGGCTCGAGGTCGGCACCGAGTGGGGCGAGAGCGTGCGGGCCGCCTTCAACCGCGAGCTGGGGAAGATGGTCGAGGCCCGGACGGGCGCGGTCGGGGGCTCCGACGGGGCGGACCTCGTCTTCGTCGCCGACCTCCCCGTCGGGCGGGTCGAGCTCACCGTCCAGCCGCTCTACGTGCAGGGTCGCTACCGCAAGCTCGACCGCACGCTCCCCCAGACCCGCTGGCCGTGCCGCCGCTGCCGGGGCCGGGGCTGCGACACCTGCCACGGGACCGGCAAGACGTACCCGACGAGCGTCGAGGAGCTGATCGGCGGGCCGCTGGTCGCCGCCGCCCTCGCCGAGGGGACCCGGTTCCACGGCATGGGCCGGGAGGACATCGACGCGCGGATGCTCGGCGACGGGCGGCCGTTCGTCCTCGAGCTGCTGCGGCCCCACCGTCGCGCGCTCGATCTCGCCGCCCTGGGGCCGGCGATCGCCACGGCCTCGGAAGGGCGCGTCGAGGTCCTCGACTTGGGGCCGGCCGAGGCCGCGGATGTGGTCCGCGTGAAGGAGGCAGGGCCCGAGAAGAGCTACCGCGTGGGCGTCCTCGGCGAGGTGCCGGTGGCAAAGGTTAATGAGGCCCTCGAACTCGCCGTGGGCCAAGCGATCGCCCAGCGGACGCCGCGGCGCGTCGCGCATCGGCGATCCGACCGCGTCCGCACGCGCCGGATCGTCGCCGCGCGGCTCGTCGAGTCGGACGGGGGACGGTTCACGCTCGAGCTGAGGACCGAGGCAGGGACCTACGTCAAGGAGTGGGTGGAAGGAGATGACGGGCGCACGCAACCGAGCCTCGCGGGCCTCGTCGGCGTGCCGCTCCGGGTCGACTTCCTCGACGTGATCGCGGTCCACGATCGGGAGGGAGCGTAGATGGTCAAGAGCTCGAAGGGGTTCCGATCCCGCTCGCGCGGGACGTTCACGAAGAAGGTTCGCGAGCGCGGCCTGCCGCCGGTGAACCGGTTCCTTAGGACGTTCGCCGTCGGCGACCGGGTGACCGTGGTCCTCGAGCCGTCGGACCCGCACGGCCAGCCCCACCCGCGCTACCAGGGCCGGACCTGCACGGTCATCGGCCAGCGCGGCCGGGCCTACCGGCTCGAGTTCTTCGACGGCGGGAAGCGCAAGGAGCTGATCGCGACCCCGATCCACTTGGTGCCCGCGGCGCGGCCGGAGGGCGTCGATGCCTGAACCGGTCTCCCTCTCCCGCGTGAAGGACCTCCTGACCGAGGAGGCGACCCACCGCACGCTGCCGCGCGAGGCCGGCCTCGCGCTCCAGCACGCCGAGCTGATGGTCCGCCTGACCGCCGAGCAGACCGACCGGCTGATCGCCGAGCTCCGCGCGTTGCCGTACGTCGACGCCGCGATCGCGGTCAAGGTCGCGGACGTGCTGCCGCAGTACCCCGAAGAGATCCGCCTCCTGTTCTCGAAGGAGAGGGTCACCCTCGACGAAGCGCAGGTGACCCGCCTGCTCGAGATCGTGGCGCAGTACCGATGATCGGGAGGCCGACCCGTGGAGAACTTCGCGTACATTCTGGACTACCTGCCGAACGGTCGGCAGACCGAGCGCGGCTTCCACCGGGAGCCGCTCGCCCTCGCCATCGGTGAAGACGAGCTCAAGCTGTTCGAGCTGGTCCCGCGCCCCGGGGCGACGTTGGTCGCCGGCTCGCGCGTCCCGCTCGTCGCCCAGGGGGGCGTTCCGCCCCCGATCGACCACGTCCGGCGCCGCGTCGGCTACGACGAGCTGACGGTCGCCGGCCGGGCGGAGCTCTCGAACGCGCTCGAGCGGATCGTGCTCGCGAACGCGCCGCGCTACCTGCGGTTCTTCAACGAGTCCCCGGCGGTCTCGCGTCGGTTCCACCTGCTCGAGCTGTTGCCCGGGATCGGCAAGAAGACGATGCAACAGATCGTTGACGAGCGGCGCCGCGCGCCGTTCGCGAGCTTCGCGGACCTCGAGACCCGCCTCCACTTGAAGTCGCCCGAGAAGCTGATCGTGGGGCGCATCGAGGGGGAGCTCCAGGGTGTCGACGACAAGTACCGGCTCTTCGTCGCGCCGTAGCCCCCGGCCGGCGCCCTCGCCGGTCCCCCACCGGGCGGACGACGTCCGGCGCACGCTCGAGGCGCTCGGCGTCGTCCCCGCGAAGCGCTGGGGCCAGTCGTTCCTCCTCGACCCGTTCGTCGCCGACGCGGAGGCCGCGCTGGCCGGCGTCGTCCCCGGCCAGCCGATCGTGGAGATCGGCGGCGGCTTGGGGGTCCTGACCGAGGCGCTCCTGCGCCGAGGGCTCGGCCCGATCACCGTGGTCGAGCGCGACCCGCGGCTCGCCCGGTTCCTCGCGCGAACGTTCGGCGATCGGATCGAGCTCCGGGTCGCGGACGCGACGTCCGCGACCCTGCCGCGGGCGGAGGCGGTCGTGGGGAATCTCCCGTACTCGGTCGGTACCCCGATCCTCCGGCGCCTGCTCGAGGCCCGGACCCCCCGGGTCGTCGTCCTCCTCCAACGCGAGGTCGCAGAACGGCTCGCCGCCGAACCCGGATCCAAGCAGTACGGCCGGCTCGCGATCGGGGCGCGGCTCTACGGGACCCCGGAGCTGTTCCGGATCGTGCCGCCGGAGTCGTTCTGGCCCCGCCCGGAGGTCGAGAGCCGCCTCCTGGTCCACTCGGCGCGCCCCGGCCCGCTCCCGGTGCCGTCCGTCGCGGAGTTCGAGCGCGCGGTCCGCGTCCTGTTCTCGTCCCGGCGCAAGCAGCTCGGGAACCTGCTGCCCCGGCTGGCCGGGGCTCGATCGAACGCCGATCGGCTCGCCGCCGCCGCCGGCTGGCCCGCGGACTGGCGTACCCGTCGTCCCGAGACCCTGCCGCCCGAGGCGTTCTTCGCGCTCGCGTCGGCGCGCGCGTCCGGCCCCTAGCCGCGGCCGGGGCCGGGCGCGTCGAACCCGACCGGGCGCCGGCGGAGCGCCTCGCGTACGACCTCGAGCGCCCGCGCGCGCTCGTCGTCCTCGAGCGGCCGGCGCGGAGGGCGCACCCGCGGCGTCCCGCGCCCGACCTCGGCCTCCACGAGCTTCACGAGCTGGACGAACTTCGGCGCGGCGTCCATCCTGAGGAGCGGCAGGAACCACTGGTAGAGCGGCTCGACGACCGCCCACTCGCCGGCGCGCGCGCGGGCGAACAGCGCGACCGACTCGTCCGGGAGCGCGTTGGCGAGCCCCGCGACCCAGCCGGTCGCTCCCGCGGCCACGCCCTCGACCACGGCGTCATCGAGGCCCACCGACAGCGCGAGACGCCCCCCGAGCAGGGACCGCAGGGCGGTGATCCGGCGAACGTCCCCGCTCGACTCCTTGACGGCCCGGAGCTGGGGACACTCGGCTGCCAGGTCGAGGACCGCCTCGGGGAGCAGGTCGGTCCCGTACGCCGCCGGGTTGTTGTAGAGCATCGCCGGGAGGCGAGTGGCCCGCAGGACCTCCACGAAGTGGGCGTGCGTCTCCCGGCGGTCGCCCCGATAGACGTAGGGGGGGAGCACCAGGAGGCCGTGCGCCCCGGCACGCTCCGCGTCCCGGGCGATCCCTACCGCCCCGTCGGTCGTCGTCGCGCCGACCGCGGCCACGAGCGCGCGTCCTCCCGAGGTGAAGGGGGCGGCCGCGCGCAGCATCGCGGCGCGCTCCTCCGGTGAGAGCGAAGCCCCTTCCCCGAGCGACCCTCCGACCACGAGGCCGTCCACGCCGTGCTCGAGCAGCCAGCGACCGTGCGCGACGAACGCGTCGAGGTCGACCTCCAGCCGCTCGGTGAACGGGGTCGTCATGGCGACCAGCACCCCGCCCCACGGGCCGGCCGGGGCCGGCGCCCCCGTCACGGAAGCCTCCGTCCGAGCGACGCGCGGCCGACGATCATCCCGGGATCCCTCCGACGAACGGGTCCCGGTCGTCGAGCAGGAGCTCGCCGTCGCCCGTCACGAACGCCGCGCCGGTGATGCGGGGCCGGAGCTCGGAGCCCGAGAGCTCGACGGAGCCTTCGAAGACGCCGCCGAGGATCCCCTCCTGACGCCAGACCTCGCCGGGCCGCAGCCGTCCGTCGGCGTAGAGGCACGCCATCTTCGCGCTCGTCCCGGTCCCGCACGGGGAGCGGTCGTACATCCCTCCCGGACACAGGACGAAGTTGCGGCCGTGGTTCTCGGGGCGTTCGGCCGGCCCCTCGAGCTCGATGTGGTCGATCGTCGCTCCGTGGGCCCCGGTGACGCCGGAGGGCGCGAGGGCCGCCCGGATCGCCTCCGCGTGGTCCGTGAGCCGCCCGACGAACTCCGGGCGCAGCGGACACGGCGCCGTTCCGGAGAGGAAGAACCAGTTCCCTCCCCACGCCACGTCCCCCTCGACCCGCCCCACGCCCGGGACGTCCACCGGGACCGACGCCCGGTGACGGTAACAGGGGACGTTCGCGACCCGGACGCGACCGTCGGGCCGTAGCTCGGCCTCGACCACGCCCGCGGGGGTCTCGAAACGATGCCGCCCGGCGCCCAGGCGTCCCAGATACCGGAGCGACTCCACCACCCCGATCGTTCCGTGCCCGCACATCCCCAGGAATCCGACATTGTTGAAGAACACCAGGCCCGCGGTATGGGCGGGATCCTCGGGCGGCAGCAGGACCGCCCCGACCATCGCGGGCGAGCCCCGAGGCTCCGACAGGATCGCTCGGCGGAACGCATCGTGCGCCTGCCGGAACCGCTCCCGACGAGCCTCCATCGACCCCAGGCCCAGCTCCGGTCCGCCCGCGACCACGAGCCGGGTCGGCTCCCCCTCGGTGTGCGAGTCGACGACGTGCACCCGCCGCACCGCACCCCTCCGACGCCGCCTTCCGCGGGGCGGCCGGGAACGCAACGGCCCGCCGACCTAACCGTTTCGGCCCCGAGGACACGCCCGCGGTCGGCGAAGGATCGTGGAAGTTCTTCTTCCCTCGGCCGCCGGGAAGGCGTCTTCGCTATCGGGGCGGGAGATCCGTCTCTCGGTCGGTCCGGTCGACCACCCCGAGCGAGTAGGCGAGGTGCTCCGGAACGTCCAGCACGAGCGGATGCGGCACGGCGGCGGGGCCGCGCCAGAGAAGCAGCCAGCCGAACAGGAACACCAGGATGCCGCCGAGGACCGAGGCGACGATCCCGGTCACCAGCACCGCGAGCCCGCTCACCCATCCGATCCCGCTCGCGAGGTTCACGACGGCCGCAACGATCCGGGTGAGCGCGAGCGCCCCGATCAGCGAGACGAACCGCACCTTGCGTTCGCGCAAGTAGACCAGGTACGCCAGGCTGTCCTCGAGCCGCTTCGTCCACCAGATCCAGCAGACGATGAGCAGCAGCGTGAGCCACAGGGCGATCGGGATCAGGTAGAACAGCGCAAGGTCCTGGAGCCCCAGCATCGCGCCGCATCCCGGGAGGCATGAGATAAATCCTCGGGCGCAGGGGACGCGGTTGAACGGGGTCGGAGGCGACGCCCAGTTCACCGGCTCCAGGGTGCCCGGCCGGGACTTCGGTTCGCGGCTCGGTATGCGGACCCCCCAGGATACCGAACAACTCACGTCGAAGAGAAGTGATTCACAGTCCTCGCCCGGAGTCGGTCGAACCTTTTGGGCGAATGGCTTAATCCACGACTCGCCGTGCTACTTCTGGCCGGACCATGCAGACGACCGCGGAGCTTCCGGCGAGATCGACAGTGGCTCCATCCCCTGAAGGAGCGTCCCGGCTTCGCCCTCAGCTCGTTCCGATTCTTCTGGCCGGGATGCTCATCGGGGCTTCGCTGGTGCTTACCAGCTGGGGAGTCCCTGCGACCACGGGTGGGGTCGGCGGCGCCGGGGCTCCGCCCGTGGCATTCGTTCTGAACATGTCCAAGCCCGTCCAAGTCGGCTCCAATGTCGCCATCAATCTGACCATGGTAGGCTGGTTCGGTCCCATGAACTTCACGCTTGCGTGGGCTCAGTTTTCTGTGAAGACCGAGAGCTCGAATCATTCGTACCGATACGACCAGGCGACGGTAAACGTGACCAATGGATCGATGGCGGTGATTGCAACGTTCGACACGGCGTTGTCGCACTGGTACGGTTCGAACAACACCGGGCTGTTCCCATCACTGGGCGGATGGGTCGACGGCGCCGACCTGCCGTTTGAAACGACCTATGAGTACCACATCGTCTTCCCCGCGGGCTTGACCCCGGCGGAGATCGCCGTTGGCTTCGAGCAGTCGTGGGGTCCAAACTACATCTGCGAGGTAAAGTACACCTTCTCGTCTGATGCGTCAGATCTTCCACTTGAGTCGTGAGGGGCGCGCCACGTTCGACCACAGACCCTCTACCGTCCAAACAATCCTCTCAGCCAGCAACGCAAGACCGACGAGCAAGGCCCTTCGAAAAGTCAGGTGGCACGTTTTAGCGTAGACTTCGCTAGGCTGCTCACCTATAACTCCTGGGCACTCGTCCCCCAGATTTACGAGCATGGAGTCGACCCCAAGTCCCTGGCCGTCCTCGCTAACCCGCCAGCCGACCCCCCAGTCCCATGCCCACCTCCCAGACCTGGACAGGTGACTCTATACCGGCGCCTGAGACCGTGTTGGGGTGGGTCCGGCGCTAAAGTCTCAGAGCTGATGGAACGAGCCCGTCGAGTAGGTCCCAGACATTCCTGGTTCCTTCCGCGGGTGCGACCGACGCAGCCCCGCGCGGTTCTACATGTGCCTCGGGGTCGCGTAGACACAGGGCGGTCGGCACGGAACTCCTGTTGGTGGGCTAGGGCATGATTAGGGCACTGACGCACAACTCAGTGTTCCATCAGCGGGTCTCGAAGAGACGCCACCGCGAATAATTTCCGTTAGCGCTGTGGGATGACTCCTCCCGTACTCG
The DNA here is from genome assembly GCA_035502475.1 of Thermoplasmata archaeon. Classification (GTDB taxonomy): domain Archaea; phylum Thermoplasmatota; class Thermoplasmata; order Lutacidiplasmatales; family UBA184; genus Lutacidiplasma. Next base: position 116 of record DATJUJ010000015.1, on the reverse strand, counting down.
GTGCCGCGCGTGCGCTTTGCAGTTTCAACGCGAGATTTTGAGCCGCGCCAGGCGAGCCTCAGAGTCTGGGTGCTTCTTGGCGGAAGTCACGTACATAAAGAATTTCATTGAGGGCG
>DATJUJ010000014.1:0-59666 GCA_035502475.1 Thermoplasmata archaeon | reverse complement strand
GGATCTGACCCAGGATCAGCTGGCCGACCAACTGCGGGAGGCCGAGCGGGCCGGACTCCACGAGGTAAAGCTCCGGTCGGTGGAGGAGGACGTCGACTACTGGCAGGACGACTTCTGGAACTGGATCGGGGGCCCCGGCGGCTTCGCTCCACCGGATGGCACGCTTTAGGCACTCGGTTTGTGCGCCGCATTTCCCCTCGCTGCCCCCCGCGAAATCCGGCTGTCGACGCCCTCACGGATAAGCCGCGCTCGATGCCCGCGCGAGACCGTGAATCTCAATAATTCCGCCAGCCTGTTCGAGCTCGGCAGACGTGGACGACTCGTCGGACCCGGTTGCACGGACCGAGCGTGACGGGATCTCGCGCGAAGTAGTCTCGGACCGACCCGCCCGGACGACGAAGGCGCCGGGAAGGGCGGTGTGTTTCGCATTGTTCCTCGCGATCTTCCTTGCGATCGTCGGCGTCATCTTGGGGACGGGGACGTTGCTGATCGCCCCACCGTTCGCCGTCACCGCCTACCTGGTGGTGTTCAATCGGAGTAGCCACTACTCGGAACCCCGGGCCATTCTCGCCTCCTACCTCGTCGTCATCGCCACTTCCGAGGGATTCCAGTACCTACTCGGCCTCTCGACCGCCGCCCTCGTGCTCAATGTCATCGTTGTCGCGGCCTTCATCGCGTTCACGCGATACTCCCATCCACCCGCCCTCGCACTCACAATTTTTTCGTACATCGTGCATGACTCCCTGAGCTTCGTGCTGAGCTCCCTCGTCGTACTGGCAATCGTCATAGTGGCCGATGTCGGTATAGAACGACACTGGGCGACCCGCAGCTCCGCCGCCAGCTGAGCTTTTGCACCACGCACAGGGGGAGGGGCGTCTCTTGCAGCGAAGGACGGCGGGGAGGCTGTGGGCCGGCTGGGGTATACTGCTTCCGCCACGTTGGCCGATAACGGGTCGCCGAGCACCCCTCTCCGAACGATGGGTGAAGGCGAGGGTGGCGTGGGCGACGGGGATTCCGCCCGGGTAACGACGGTACCGCAGGCACGAACACTCGCTTGAAGCTCTTTCCGAGCGTGGCTCCCAGTTTGGGCCCTCGGGATGGGATGGGGAACGCGATGTCAGCGCGCGGCGCGCTTTGAAAGTACGCGGATATAGCCTTATCCTAGGCACTAAATATCTTCGTGGACACGAGGACCCTTCGTGGGTCGTCGTCCCGACGTACTCATTGTGGTCCTAGACACGGTCCGCTGGGACGCGGTCTTCACCGGGGACCGAGTTCGGGCTACGCTACCGAATCTAAGTGAACTCGCCCGGGCCGGAGTGAGCTATCCTCGCGCGATCGCCCCGGCCAACTGGACGTTACCTTCCCACTACAGCCTCCTCTCGGGGCTGTATCCGTGGGAGCACGGTGTGACCGAGCTCGGGTCGGTGCCACGGGTGTGCCACCGGCCGTTCTCCCGGGACGCGCGCTCCGAGGGCTACGCCACGGCATCCTTCTCGGCCAACCCCTACCTCTCCGACGATACGGGATTGACCGCCGGGTTCCAGACCGCGCTTTGGGGGCAGTTCCTCGAGTGTTCTGCCCGAGGAGTTCCGGCCATCGCTCGCCCGCGAGGTCGAGGGCCGAACGGGCGTGGGGACCGCTCTCCCGTCGAAACGGACCCCCGGCCCACCTACGCGCCGCCTCTGAGCGCCTTGGAACGGCTCTGCCGACCCTGGTTCGCGTGGCCTGACGTCATCTCCCACGCGATTCGCTGCGTCCAGCATCCGAACGTGGCGGGTGAACCCCGGGTTTCTCCCTGGATCGAAGGGGCCTTCGACTCTTGGCTCGGATCGGTGCCTTCTTCGACGCCCGCGCTCGGTCTCGTGAACTTCATGGACGCCCACGAACCCTATCTGGGATTGGCCCCCCACAATGCTCCCTGGGGCCAGCGGACGACCCTTTGGGCCGCGAATCGCCTCGCCTCAATGGCGTACGCCCGCGGGGACGGTGCCCTTCCCCCGAAGGCCGCGACCTTCCTTCGGAACCTCTACGATCTCGCGGTTCGGGGATTAGACCTCCGGCTCGGCCGGCTGCTTTCGCTGTGGGGGCAGCACCGTGATATCGATGGGTCGCTCGTCATCGTCGTCTCCGACCACGGTCAAGCATTTGGGGAGGGGGGCGAAGTCTACCACGGCTTCGGGACCGAGGAAGCGCAACTTCGGGTCCCGCTGATCATGCGGTACCCCCATGGCGATCGGGCCGGTTCCATCGTACCGGACTGGTACTCCACACGAAGGATCGCAGGACATGTTCGAGAGGTGATTCAACGCGACGTGAGTCCCGAGGCCGAGACGGTCACCGACCGGCGGGCGGTCCAACCAACGGTGGTCTGGGGGCTTGGCAGCCGTCGCGGCTCGTCCGCGGCGCTCCCGAGCCAGGGCAGTACGTCCGGTTCGCCCCGCCCGCTGCAGGTCGTTGGGTTCGTGGACGGCGGCCGCGTGATCTTCGATCCCGCGGGTGCTACAGCCTTCCGACCGGAGTGCCCGGCGTCGTTCGCCCGGGCCGACCGCGGAACCGACGCAGTTCTCACTCTCGACGAGAGGGCGCGCCTTGAGGGGATCCGGATCGTCGCCGGACTACGCCCCTCGGTCCGTCGCTCCACCCCGACCGTGTCGACTCGCCTCGCGAGCTGGGGATACACCTGAGCCCTTGGTTCGCCGTCCCCTCGATCCACTGGGCTCCGCTTTACGACATGCGGAGCCCAGGGCCGGTGCGAGTCCCGGGCCCTTACCTCGGCCACCCCGGGTCTTCTGCGGAACTGTCGCGAAGGAGCGCTTCGACGGCCGCCCGGGCGCGCTCGATCTCGAGCCGCTCACCGGCTCGATAGACCACAAGCCATTAGGGGCTCGTTGATGGCCGGGACCGTGGCCGAAGCTCCTCCGGGCCGGACTCGCCTTCTGCTCTCGATGCTCGTATTCGGCGACAGAGAGGCTCGACGCCATCGCACGGGGACGCTGCGGCGTTGGCACGAGCTCGGATGGCAGACCTGGGTCTGGACCCGGTGGTCGCTCCTGGGCGTCTCCGGTGCACGAGTTCCGTTGTTTCCGTCTCGGCTGGACTTGCTGGACGCGGCCGCGCGTGAGTCGCCGCCGGGCGGTTTGTGGCTCGAGTTCGGGGTGTTTCGGGGAGAGTCGATCAATCGGCTCGCGCGACATCGGGCCGACGCGGTCGTCGGATTCGACTCGTTCGTGGGCCTGCCCGAGAAGTACGGGGGGAACTTGGGCCGGGGGGCCTTCTCGTTGGAGGGTCGTCTCCCCCCCGTCGCCTCGAATGTTAAGCTGGTCAAAGGCTGGTTTGCCGAGACCCTCCCGCGGTTTCTCGCGGAACATCCCGAAGCGGCGGTCTCGCTGTTGCACGTCGACTCCGACCTCTACGAGAGCGCGCGTCTGGTGATGGAGCAGCTCGGAAGTCGTCTGGGACCGGGGAGCGTGATCGTGTTCGACGAGTTCGTGGGGTGGTTAGACAACAGCGAGTACCGGGCATTCTTCGAGTTCCAGCGGGCATCGGGGTTGGGTCACCGGTACATCGGTTGCTCACCGAGCGGGTCGGTCGCACTGCAACTGACCGCGTGATCCACAGCGGGCGGATCCGCCCGAGTGGCACGGTCGTTCCGGTTGAAGCGCGGGTCGAGAGCCTCGCGCACATCTGCGCCCGGACTTTGAGTGTGAGGTCACGGGGCCGCCGTGGCTCCCCGAAGGCGACTGCGGAAAGCGCCCGGACCGCTGGAAGGGCGCGAGCCCGCGCGCGGCCGAGTCAGACCCGGTCGTCGAGCAACAGCTCGATCATGCCGCAGTCGAACGTCGGGAGTCCGGTACGGCGGGCGACATCTGAACGCTCCGCGAAGCTGTCGTCGACGAAGATCGCGCCCCGACGCGCCTCGATGACTTCGGCCTTGGACGCACCGACCGGAACCGGCCGAATCTCGTCGAAGATCTCTGAGAGCCGGTGACGACGCAAGGTCGCCGCGACGCTGCCCGCGTGACGCGTGACCAGAATCAGTCGAACCCCGCGGGCTTTGCTGTCGTAGAGGAACCGGAGCACTTCGGGGTTGGGCCGGCCTCGGACGATGAGTGTGTCGTCGAGGTCCACGTACGCCCGACGGAACTTGAGCGGGTGAACGAACCGGTTCGTAAGAGCCCGGTCCATGCGCACCGGAAACTCGTTCGTGAGCACCCGGACGTCCCGATCCAGCGCGTCGAACACGCTCAGCAGGGGAAGGTTCGCGCCGAGCACACGGTCCATGGCCATGGACCCCGCGACGCGGGGCGCCACCTCAAGGAGGGCGAGGCGGCCTCGTGCGTCCCGCTTCAGCTGAAAGAACCAGGCCCCACGAAACCGCAGCCGACTGCCGATGCGACGGGCGATCCGCGCGAAGACCGGATCGGTCTCGGCGACGGTGTCAACCGCGATTCCGTTCCGGACGCGAACCCGTCGTCGACCCCCGACGTACTGGAGGACGCCCCGCCGATCGGTGAAGCAGTCGACGGTGTACTCCGCCCCCGGAAGGTACTCCGACACGACATACCGGTCGCGGTCGCCTGCGGTCAGTCGGGCCAGCTCCTCTGGGTCTCGGACGAGATGGGTGTCCTGAGATCCCTGTCCGCGGTCCGGCTTGACGAAGACCGGATAGCGCGCGACTCGGGTCGGCGCGTACGTCCTAGGCACGCGCACCGCCCCCTTGAGGGCGGCGTACGTCGCGCGCTTCGAACGGCACACGAGGCAGGTCCGGAGCGGCGACATGACCACCCGAGCCGGGATCCCCGATGCGGACCGTGCGAGTGCGACGGTCACGTCGTCGTGCGCCGGATAGATCAGATCGATCCGGTCCCGTCGGACCACTCGCGCGAGGGCGGGTCGCCATCGAGGATCGGAGACCGGAGGGACCGTTCGGTGCCGAGCGAAAACATACGGTGCGTGGCTGGAGACCGGCGCTCCGGCGGAGTAGAGCTGCAGGTCTCGACGCCAGCGGAGGGAGCGCCAGATCTCGAGCCCGCTCTCGGTGCCACCCGGGAAGACGAGGACACGGACCGGCTCCACCGTCGGCCGGCCCGTTCTTGGCTCGTGCCCGGGCGCCGGTTTCGCCATCTCTTCGCCGCCCCGCTCGGCCCGCTACAGGCGGATGCGCGATGCATCGCCGACCAACAGGCTTACCTCGTGGGCCGGTAGTTGGGTCGCTTGCACGATCGCATTTCGTCCGACGAGGCTGTCCACGAGATGTACGGTGCCGGAGATCCGGGCCCCCTCGAGGACGATGCTATGGCGGACCGAACACCCCCGAAGCTCTACCCCATCCCCGATCGCGGCCTCCGGGCCCACGCTGGTGCCGGGCGTAAGGCGAACTCCCGAGCCGATGACCGATGGTCCTTCGAGCACGACGCCGGGTTCGATCACACAATCGGTCCCGATCTCCACGGATCCGTGGACCTGCACGCCGTCCGGAAGGGGCGATCGACGAGTGAACTCCGAAGCGCCCCGGCTGTTCAGCACGAGATCGTTGGCGTGGAGCAGGTCCTCGGGGCCCCCCGTGTCCTTCCACCAGCCGAAGATCCGATGGGGGAGCACGGATCCGCCGGCGCGCACCAGTTCCTGGATCGCGTCCGTGATCTCGAGCTCCCCGCGCGCTGAGGGCTTGAGCTCCCGGATGACCTCGTGGATCTTGGGCGAAAAGACGTAGACGCCCACGAGCACCAAATGGCTCCTCGGTTTCCGGGGCTTTTCCTCGATCGACACGATGCGCAGCCCTTGGAGCTCGATCACGCCATACTTGTTCGGCTCGGCGACCGCGGTGACTCCGAGGACCGCGTCGGGATGCTGAGTGTCAAACAGGTCCACGAACGACTGGACGCCGTGCTCGAGCAGATTGTCACCGAGGTACATCAGGAATGGGGCGTCCCCCAGGAAGTCCCGGGCACAAAGGACGGCATGGGCCAGGCCGCGGGGCGGTCCCTGTTCGATGTATGTGACGTGTAGGCCGAAGGCCGAGCCGTCGCCGATCGACTCGCGGATCCCCTCCTGGATGGGCCCAAGCACGATACCGACCTCGACGATCCCGGACCGGGCCATTTGCTGGAGTCCGTAGAAAAGGATCGGACGGTTGGCAATCGGGATCATGTGCTTGTTCCCCGTGAACGTCAATGGCCTCAATCGAGTGCCGTGCCCGCCCGCTAGGACGAGCCCCTTCACGCGTTCCCTCCGGTTCCCGACGACAGCAGAGGGGACCACCAGTCGCGGTGCTGCCGGTACCACTCGACCGTGCGTCGCATCCCCTCTTCGAAGGGAGTCTCCGCCGCCCAACCGAGCTCGAGCCGAGTTCGTGTCGGGTCCAGCGCATAGCGTCGATCGTGTCCCGGTCGGTCCGGAACGCGCCGCACGAGAGACGGTGGCGCTCCCAGAAGGCGCACCACCTGGCCAACGACGTCGGCGTTCGAACGCTCGCTCTCGGCGGAGATCAGGTACGTACGACCGGGGGAACCTCGCGACGCGATTTCGATGAGCGCGCGGCAATGGTCCTCCACGTAAATCCAGTCGCGGACGTTCCGGCCGTCCCCGTACAAGGGAAAGGGCTCTCCCGCGAGCAACCGAACGATCGCGAGCGGAATCAGCTTCTCCGGGTGCTGGAACGGACCGAAGTTGTTGCCACAGTTCGAAATCGTGGTCTGGAGCCCGTACGTCTCCGACCACGCGCGGACTAGGTGGTCGGCGGCGGCCTTGGATGCGGCGTAGGGGCTTCGCGGCGCGTACGGCGAGTCCAGCGTGAACCTGTGCGGGCTGTCGAGTGGCAGCGAGCCGAAGACCTCGTCGGTCGAGACGTGGTGGAAACGGGCGACGTCGAGCCGGCGCGCGCATTCCAGGAGGTTCGCGGTGCCTTCCACGTTCGTCCGCACGAAAGGCATTGGTTCCGCGATCGCCCGGTCGTTGTGGCTCTCCGCAGCGAGGTGGAGGACTAGCTCCGCTCCCCGCATCGCATTTAGCACGGTGTCCCGATCCACCACGTCCCCCCGAACAAACGAGAACCCGGGTGAGCCTTCGAGCGCCGCGAGGGACACGCGGTGCCCCGCGTACGTGAGCGCATCGAGCACCACGAGCTCGTCCGTCGGTCGCAGCGCTCGCCAGAGATGGGCGAGATTCGAGCCGATGAAGCCGGCACCGCCCGTGAGCAGGACCCGCACACCCGGCGAGGAGGTCCGACCCTTTATGGAACTTGCCCCGGGGGGGCCATCACGCTGCGCCGCAGAGCCGGACGACTCGCGCCACCTCGCGAACGTCCCGGAGGGGGAGGTCGGGGTAGAGTGGGAGGGTCAGCACCCTGCTCGCAATTTGCCGGGCCACGGGTGTGGACCCGGTCAGCGACCTCGCGAACCGAAACTCATTGGTCGGCGGGTAGAAGTACTTCCGGGCGAAGATCCGACACGCGGCCAGAGCGGCATAGGCCGCGTCCCGGCGCCGCCGGTTCTTCAGCAATACCGGCATGTACGGGTGGCTTGGCCGGCGAGCTGTCATCCGCTGGAACTCGACCCCGGCGCCTTCCAGCAGGTCCCGATAGAGGTGGTAGCGCTCCGTCCGTGCCCGGATCCATCCGTCAACGTACCGAAGGTTGGCGAGACCCATGGCGGCCTGGGCCTCGGTCATCTTGCCGTTGATCCCAGGGTACCGAATCTGCTCCCGTCCCTCGAATCCGAAGGTTCGAAATTGGCGGACTCGTCGATCGATGGCGACCCTCGGCGAGCTCACGGCTCCCCCCTCCAACGTGTGGAAGGTCTTCGTGGCGTGGAAGCTAAGCGTCGACGCGTCGCCCCAGCGTAGGATGGGGCCGTCGTCGCTCCGCGTACCGAACGCGTGGGCCGCGTCGAAGATCAGCCAGCGACCCGCCTGCTTTGCCCATCGCGCGAGAGCTGCACCCCCGGCTGGGTTCCCGAAGACATGGACCGCGAGCACCCCGACAACATCCGGAGCGTCGGCCGCGGCGACCGCCTCCGGGTTGAGATTGAAGGTCTCGGGATCGATGTCCACGAACCTAGGGATGAATCCCTCCCAGAGCAGCGCGGTCGTGGTCGCGGCGTACGTGAACGGGGTGGTCAGCACGACGCCCCGGCGCTCGCTCACGGCACGCAACGCGAGCTGTAGCGCGATTGTGCCATTGGTGGTGGTTGCGATCCGTGGCGCCTCCAGATAACGCGCGAGCTGTCGCTCCAGCCGTCGCACGAGCACCCCGTCGTTCGTGAGCCACCTGCGTTTCCACGCGACGTCAAGCAGACGATCGAACTCCCTGCGAGGAGGCAGGGCCGGCCGCGCGACATAGATCGGCCGTCGAGGGTGGGGGTTCGATCGCTGGGTCGGGCTCATTGGGGGAAGCGAGGCGTCGGCCGCGGAAAAGAGTCTTGCTCGAGGCGGGCGACAAGGGCCCGGGTCTCAGTGCGGGATTTACACGTGCGTCAAAAGGGCTTTTATAAGAAGTGCCGAGTGATGAGTTGGAAGGGTCGGTGGGAGCCGGGTTCGACCCATGAGAGCGCAAGTCTGTCGGGTTCGGTTCGGTGAACCGGGGCCTAGCACTCGGTGAGTTTCGAGAGGCCGGGAGGATTCGGTGGGTACAAGCGAGCTGAGCGCCGATCGTCCACTTCCCTGGGACTTCCACGGCCTCCCGGGCGGGATGCCCTTCGCGTACAGCTCCCCGAAGGAGGCCGATCGTCCGACGGCATCGCCCCCCCGCGTCCTTGTGACGGTGCCGGTACACAACGAGGTCGAGCGGCTGATTCGCTCGATCGATCAGCTCGACCGGACCTTCCGTGAGTCGGGCCTGTCGTACACTCTCTCCGTGGCCGAGGATGGGTCAACGGACGGGACCAAGGCTCTACTGACCCTGCTCCCAAGCCGATACCCCGGGATGCTGATCCAACAGGCGGTCGATCCGCTCGGGCGCGGCCGTGCGCTCCGGCAGCTCTGGTCGGGTACAGCTGCCGACGTTTACTGTTTCACCGATGCGGACCTGGCGGCAGGATCGGACGCGCTGGTCGAGGCAGTGCGAATGGTGATGGACGGCCAACCGATCGTCGTCGGCTCCCGATACGCGCCCGGCGCCCACACGACTCGGCCTTGGGTCCGGTCGCTGGTCTCGCGGGGGTACAACGCGCTGCTGCGCTTCTTGTTCGACGAACGCATCTTCGACCACCAGTGTGGCCTCAAGGCATTCAGCGCAAAGGCGATCCGTCAGCTCCTCCCGGCGACGCGAGAGGACTCCTGGTTCTGGGACACGGAGATCCTCATCCTTGGACTTCAGGCCGGATATCCGATTCGCGAACTGCCCGTGAAGTGGATCGAACAGAAGACGAGCCGCACCCGCTATCGGCGTCTCGGCTCGGATCTTTACCTCCACGGGTCGGGTATCGTGCGACTCCGATCCCGGGTCATCGGCGCGATCCGCCGTCGGTCGGCTCGCGCGCAATCGACCTTCGACGACCCGACGCAGACGGCGGCACCGGAGCCGTAGCGATCGACGCTCTGGGACCTCGCCCCACCACTATTAAGTCGAATCGTCCCTCGGGCCCCCACGCTTGCCGTCGGCGTCCGGTCGCACCTCGGTTCGGGTCCCGTGCTCGAGCGTCCTCCCGCCGGTCGAGGGTGAGAATAGTCGGGTGAGATGGCGCAAGGGGTTGCGGGGGCATCGATGCCCCGAGAGGTACTGAGCCGGCTCGTGAGCTGGTGGTCCCATGCCTATCGGCGGGCCCCGTTCATCTCCATCCTTCCGTTCTGCGCCGTCTACACCGCCTACTGGTTCTGGCTCGCGCTCCAGCGGTTCTACTCTTTCCACACCGCCGTGTACGACCTAGGCATCGAGATGCAGGGGGGCTGGCAGTTCACGCAACCTTCGCTCTGGAGCACCCCGATCGCGTATCTGGGGGCGGTCGGGTACGTGCCGACCCGGTTCGTGTTCTCCCCGGTCACCATCGGCGCCGACTACCCCGTCCTTCTCCTCTTTCAGGCCCTCGCGCTCGCGTCGGGGGCTGTTGCGGTCCACCTGATCGCCCGGCACCACCTCGGGGGAAACTGGGCGCCGTTCGCTTTCGCGAGCGCCTATCTGTTGTACCTTCCCCTGGCGGGACTCACTTGGTTCGACTTCCATTGGGAAGCGCTGTTCGTCCCCTTGTTCCTCTTCGGCTACCTGCTCGCGATCCGCCGGCAGTACTGGGCGGCCTCGATCCTGATCCTCTTGGGAGGGATGACCACCTATCCGTATCTCATCCTGCCCGCCCTATTCGGCTGCGTCATCGCGATCGAGGCCGTCTGGCCCCGGATCCAACGATCCGGCGTGATCGACCGGAGCAAGCTGTGGTTCGCGGCGATCCTCGTCGTGGTCTCCATCGGGTTTCTGGCGTACCAAACGGCGTACCTCTCGTCGTTCGAGTGGTCGTCCTTTGTCCGTTTGTCCGTGCTCAGCTCGACCGCGCACGCGAGTGGCAGCTCGACCACTGCGGTGATCCCGTGGACTCGCCACGGGGTCGTTCTGCTGCTTGTCCTGGGCCCCATGATGTTCCTGCCGATCTTCTCGCCGAAGTGGACGGTCATGTTGCTGCCGTTCGCCGGGCTCGTGACCCTCTCAAGCTGCTGGTGCTACACCTACCCCGCAATCTTACAACTTCAGTACGGGGCGCTTGCGATTCCGATCGTGTTTGCCGGGGGTCTGGAGGTCCTCGGAAGGGCCCGAAGCCCGCCTCGGGCGGCGTTGGCACCCCCTCACAAACGATCGGCCCGGATCCGATACCGATTGACCCGCGTGCCGTGGAGGCTCCCCTTTCGAGTAGGCCCCCGCGGTTCGACCGCCACCGCTTCTTCGGTCCTCGCCATCGGAGTCGCGCTGGCCCTAGTCTTCCAGCCGTACGGGCCGCTGAACCAGTCGGGCCCCGCACCCTTCCCGCTGGGACAGCTCGAGGGGAACAGGACCCTCTACAATGAGTTCGTGGGACTTCTTGGGCTCGTTCCGCGCTCGTCGCCGTACCTGTTGATGCAGAACGACATGGCGATCGCGCTCCCCCGGTCGCTGGTGTATGCGCAAACCCCCCTCACTTCATCCGAGACGAAGTGGGTGAACGCCACGGCCTGGGATGCCCAAGAGAATCGATTCGGACTCCAGTTATTCAACGGGACCACCGTCTTCGCGCAGATCGCGTACGCCATCGACAACCCCCAGGGGCCCACTTTCCTGGCCGGCGCGAGCAACACGACGATGTTCGACTTCACGCGCGTGCTGTACGGCTCGGGCGAGTACGGAGTGCTCGGCGAAGCTTCGGGGATGCTGCTGCTGGAACGCGGCTACGCCGGCGCCCCGCAGATGTACGTGCCGTACGGCCAATACGTGCCGGCGAGCGCACTTCACACCTGGCAGACGAATCAGACCTCCGGTACCCCGGTGATCGAGCGTTCGAACGTGACGGATGGCCGGGTTTGGTGGGGTCCGTTCATCACCCTATCCCCGGGGAACTACACCGCGACGATGTGGCTCGAGAGCTCGGACGTTGACGCCGCCAACTCGATCGAGGTGCAGGCGGTCACCAACCTCGGCAAGAACGTGCTGCACACCGAATCGATTTCGGGGAGCCAGTTTCAGGCCGCAGACACCTGGCAGCCGTTCACCATCAATTTCACCCTCAACAACACGTACAACGAGATTGAGATCGCGACGTGGAACGCGAATTGGGCCGGAACGATCGCGATCGAGGGAATCGGCTTTGACCAGACGGCCGTTGCGGCGAATCCGCTCGATTGACCGCGACCGTTCGCTTAGGCGAACCCCGCCCGACGGAAGAACTCCTCGTACTCGCGTCGGGCGCGCAAGGCGCGGTAGTGATCCCCCGAGCCACGGTAGAGTTCGCAGTTTCGCCGGCGGCCGTCGCTGATCTGCTCGAGCGCGCGGCAGGCTTCGGCCCATCTCTCTACGTCCTGCGGCGGGACCATCGTCCCGTCGCCCCGGAGGATCTCCTCGAAAATCGGGACTTCCGACGCAACGATGGGTGTCTGCGAGTTGATTGCCTCGATCAACGGCACTCCGAACCCCTCGTCGAGCGATGGGGCAAGGAGGGCGTCGACAGCGTTGAACCAGAGCGGGTACTCCAGGGCCGGCACCTGCGTCCTTGCCAGTAGGCTCCCGGGCGGGAAAGCCGCCGCGATCCGTTCGGATGGTCCGATGCGTACGATCTGGAACTTTTCGCCGAGTCGTTTCGCGAGCCGCGGCAAAAGATCGAGATTTTTCCGCGGAATGTCGAGACCCACGCTCAGCAGAAGCGTGCGGTTCATCGGCAACCCAAGCCGAGCCCGCGCCCCCTCCCGCTCGCGATAGGTGAACTGATCCCCGGTCCAGTTGTGGATGACCGTGGGATCCAGTTCCGGGTGGACGGCGCGCAGCCGGTCCCGGGTGGTGGCGCTCACCGCGGCGAGCGCGCGGAGTTGGTGAGCGCGTGCGATCTCCCGGTAGAACAGCAGCCGGAATCCCGGCGGCGACGCACTCTGCCGGCTCGGGTTGAGGTACCCCACATCGTGGACGAGACCGGTGAGATTGGGTTGATCACGTACCAGGTGGAAAAAATGGGGCGACGTAAGGTGAACGGCACGGAACCGGCGGATCCGTCTCCCCCACGACGAGGGCGTATAGAGCGACGCAAATACCGCTAGACCCGCGGGGTTCCACCGAGGCCGTACGACCTCGTCAAACCCCGACTCGGCGTCGTGTGGGTGGGCCTTGAACAGTACGAGCGACTCGGTAAGCCCCAGCTTCGCGATCTCGGACGCGACCGACCCGTGACCCGTGGCAATCGGGTACACTGACACGACGGCGGAACCGGGGATGGTCCCGCCCGGTGCGCCGGCCGCCGGACCGGCAGGGGGCGCATCGTCGTCGGTAGATCGGAGCTCGACCACGATCCCCGGTCCTCGTGCGGCCAAGCAGATATAAGGGGGCCGGACCGAGCGCCTTCGACGTCGAATGCGGATCGCAGTCGTGAGCGCCTACAAGCGCTACACGGGGGCCACGCTCGCGGCCCGGGTCTATTTCAACGCGTTCCAGCATCTCGGGCACGCGCCCTCCTGGTACCAGTGCGTCTCGTCGGAAGATCGCGAGAACTGGGACACCAACGGCAACGTGATCCAAGGATGGACTCCTCTCGGCGATGCATTCAACCTCGTGCTCGACGCGTTCACGGTCTTTCCCCGTCGGCTCGCGAGCCTGACGGAGGAACTCGTCTTTCTGAGCGACCCGATCCTCCTGAACGTGGCACCCCGAGTGCCCCGTTCGGTCCTCCTGGTACACGACATGCGTGAGTTCGACCCCCAACGTCGCAGCTGGCTCGCGACGCGGATCTATCGGCGGCTCTACCGTCACTTGGACCGTGTCGACCAGATCATCTGTGTCTCCCATGCAACGGAGGACCGCCTTCGCGCCATCGCCCGCCCTCGCTGCCCCGTTGTCACGGTGCATCATTGCGCTCAGCTGTCCGGGGATCCGGACGCACACCTCGCGACGTCGCTCCGGCGGCTGCAGGATCAGCGAGAGATCAATATCGGTTATCTGGCCGCGGATCGCCCGTACAAGCAGGTCGAATTCTTTGCGCGTCTCGCTTCGCAACTTCGCGAGCCGTACCGGGGGGTGTCGTTCCGATTCCACCTCCTCTCCGAGCTCCGACCGGAGACCAAGCGTCGGATCGACGCGCTCCCCGGGTCGAACCTTTCCATCTACTCGCGCGTCGACGATCTCGAACAGTTCTATGCGGCCGTGGACGTCCTGGCTCACCCGTCGCAGGAAGAGGGAATGGGGCTCCCGGTCGTCGAGGCAATGCAGTTCGGCATCCCGATCGTGGGCGCGAACATACCCGCGCTCCGGGAGATCGTGGGCCCCGGCGGCACGCTGGTGGATGGGTTGGACCTCGAGCGCTGGGCGAGCCCACTGAGGGACCTGACGGACGCGGGATCCCTCGCCGCTGCATCGAGGGCCTCGCGGGATCGAGCCCCCGAGTTCAGTCCGGGGGCCTTCGAGGCTAGAGTACGCGCGGTGTTCCCGGAGCCCCATCCATGACGTCGCCCGCCCCGCCGATGCCCGCCCCGGCCGTCGACGCCCTCGAGGAACCCCCACGGATCTCTGTGGTCGTGATCGCCCACGAGCGGCCGACCTACCTGGGCGAAGCACTGCGGAGCGTCTCGGCGCAACAGATCCCGGAGGGCCGGGTGGAGAAGATTCTCGTGAAGAACTTTCACGATACGGCGACCGACGCGTTGTGCGTCGAGCTCGGCGTCGAGAACATTTTCTGCGGCGAGCAGAGCGCCACGCTGAAGGTTCGGACCGGGCTCCACGCCTGCAGGGCCCCGATCATCACCATGCTCGACTACGACGACCGGTATCGTGCCGGCCGACTCGCCCGGGTTTTGGGGGAATTTCGGGCCAATCCTCAGCTGGGCTTTTTTCGCAACGGCATGGCCGTCATCGACGGTTCCGGGGCTCCGTTCCCCCCGCGGGAGCTGCCGCTAAGCCTCGCGTGGATGGGTCGTCATCGCCGGATCCTTCTGCGCGATGCGGACAAGGGCCATACGAGCCCCCGCCTGCATGCCTCGCGCCCCGACTTCTGTGTCAGCACGATGGCCTGGCGGCGGGAAGTGTCGGCCGACCTCGATCCATATTGGAACCGATTGAAGTTCTCCGCCGACTCCCTACTGTTCGCGGCCGCCTGGGCCTCACCCTACGACCTCGTCATCGAGCCCACGCGTCTTACGGAGTATCGGATCCACGGGGCAAACGTGAGCGGGGTCGCGCGGGGTGGCGCGGCGATCACCCCCCAGCGCGAGGCGTGGGAGCGGCAACGCACGTCGGATCTCGAGGTACTCGAGCAGTTCGCCGCGCAACACGATCGACCGGAGCTCCTCCTCGACCTTCGTCTGAGGTCGTACCGGGACCGGGTCGCCCGCCGACTGGGTGCCCCGGAAGCGCACCGTGCCGACGCGCGCGCACTGGCCGCCGAGCTTCCATCTCTCCTTCAACCCCCGACGTCGGTCGGCCTGTTGCTCCAGTCGTCGGTGTGCCTCGGTGCCTCGTTCCTCTCGCCCTCCCTCGGCCGATGGGTCGCGTCTCACACCACGTGAGGCACTCTGTCTTCCACCCGCGCGAACCCTCCTCCCGTCGGGTGGAGAGACCGAGTTCCCGACCGGGAGTGACCCGGCAACCGTCACGTTGAGCATTGGCCCTCGGGGATTCGTGTCTGAGTTCGAGATGACCGGATCGACGGTCCTAGGGCACGGAGAGCCGCGCCTCTGCTCGATTTCGCTTACGCAACTCACGGCACGAGCCGGAACCCGCCGCGGCGGGCCGGGCGCCCTCGACTCCGGAGCCGAGCGGGCGGTCGAGTACCCTCGGGCTCCGCGCCCGCGGGTGGAGACCGGCCGTGAACCCTATGAGGAGCCGCCGCTGGTCGACCGCGGTGCCCGACCGCAGCGCGCTGATCACGGGGATCACCGGGCAGGACGGCTCGTACCTGGCGGAGCTGCTCCTTTCGAAGGGGTACCGGGTCTTCGGGCTCGTGCGGCGGCTGAGCAGTCCCAACCTGACCCACCTCGCCGGGGTGCGGGACCGGGTCGAGATCCTGGACGGCGATCTGATCGACCCGTCGTCCCTCGCCCAGGCGGTCCGACGCGCGGAGCCGGACGAGGTGTACAACCTCGGCGCTCAGTCGTTCGTCGGGACCTCGTTCGCCCAGCCGGTGCTCACGGGAGAGATCACCGCCCTCGGAGCGCTCCGACTGCTCGAGGCGGTGCGCACCCACGCGCCCCACGCCCGCGTCTACCAGGCGTCGTCGAGCGAGATGTTCGGGCACGTCGACCGGGAGCCCCAGGACGAGACGACCCCGTTCCACCCCCGCAGCCCCTACGGGGTCGCGAAGGTGTATGCGTACTTCGCCTCGGTCAACTACCGCGAGGCGTACCAGATGTACGTGGCCAACGGGATCCTGTTCAACCACGAGTCCCCTCGCCGCGGCCTCGAGTTCGTGACCCGCAAGATCTCCCACGGCGTCGCGCGGATCGCGGCCGGCACCCAGAAGGAGCTGGTGCTGGGCAATCTCGACGCCCGGCGGGACTGGGGCTTCGCCCCCGACTACGTCGATCTGATGTGGCGCATGCTCCAGGCCCCGCAGCCCGGGGACTTTGTCGGTGCGACGGGGGAGTCCCACACGGTGCGCGAGTTCGCGGAGGCGGCGTTCGCCGCGGCGGGCCTCTCCGACTGGGAGAAGTACGTCCGCACCGACCCCAGGTTCGCGCGGCCGTCCGAGGTGTACAACCTGCGCGGAGATGCCACGAAGGCGAAGCGCGAGCTCGGATGGACCGCGACCACCCGGTTCGCCGAGCTGGTCCGGATCATGGTCGAGGCCGACCGCGCCCGCGAGCGGTAGCCCGGGGTTGGCGCGGTCCGGGCGGACCCGCTCTCCGTGGGGTAAGCTCGTTCCCCGGACCTCCCCGATGGATTATCCCCGCGGGGCGGTTCAAGAGCTCGAGGAGACATGTTGCGCATCGCCGTCGTCGTCGGAAGCACCCGGCCCCACCGCAACGCCGAAGGAGTCGCCCGCTGGGTCCTTCAGCAGGCCCGCCAGCGCTCCGACGCCGAGTTCGAGCTCGTCGACCTCAAGGACCATCCGCTCCCGATGCTGGACGAGGCGATCCCGCCCACGGCGGGAAAGTACGCCCAGGAGCACACCAAGTCGTGGGCGAAGACGATCGGCTCGTTCGACGGGTTCGTCTTCGTCACGCCCGAGTACAACCACGGCGTGCCGGCCGCGCTCAAGAACGCGATCGACTTCGTCTACGCCGAGTGGAACAACAAGGCCGCGGGGTTCGTGAGCTACGGGAGCGCGGGCGGCGCCCGCGCCGTGGAGCATCTGAGGGGCATCCTGGCGGAGCTCCAGGTCGCCACGGTCCGCGCGCAGGTGCTGTTCTCCCTGATGAACGATTTCGAGAACTACTCCGTGCTGAAGACGCCCGACGCGGGCAAGGAGCGACTCCTCTCTACGATGCTCGACCAGCTCGTCGCGTGGAGCGGGGCGTTGCGGACGTTGCGGGTCCGGGCCCAACCCTGAGCCCGTTGCGGCGGGCGATCGACGAAGGGACCGCTCACCGGGGGGCGAGGTCGTCCCGGAACTTGATCGAGGCGTGGCTGCCGTCGCAGAACGGCTTGTTGCTCGACGCCCCGCACCGGCAGAGCGTCACCCGGTTGCGCGTCTCGTAGGGAGTCCCGTCGGCCGACTCGACGCGGATGCCGCCGCGGACCCAGAGCGGTCCGCTCACCCGAAGCGCGGGGTCCTCCACGAGCCCGACCGAGGGGGAGAACTTCGGCTCCTCGGCCGCTCCGCTCTTCCGGTCGCGCACCACCAGCCGGCCCGACGGGCACGCTCTCCCCTCCCGGATCGTCAGCGCGCGCGCCTCAGGATCGTCCGACCGACCGACGAGCGCCCAGATCTTGCCGCCCGGATCGCAGAACCGCGCGAAGGCGCAGAACGCCTCCGCGTCCCTCAGCTCGAGCGTCGGCCCGTCGTACTCCCGGGCCAGCACCTCGTACGGCTCCCGGGAGGCGGTCTCCGTCCCGTTGAACCGGATCTTCTCGTGCGTGCCGTCGCAGAACGGCTTGTGCGACGAGCGCCCGCAGCGGCACAAGAAGAAGTCGGTCCGCGGCTCGGGCGCGAACGCCCGCCCCTCCCGCCACTCCCAGGAGAGCCCCTCCGGGTTCGGCTCGATCGTCTCCATCGCGACCGGCACGGCGCCGACCACGTGGTACGGGCCGTTCGCCGTGACGACGATCTTCGGTCCCTCCGCGTCCGCCATCCCGGACGGGAGGTCCAGCTCTCCCATGAACCCCTCGGTGGGAGTCCCCCCGGTCCCCGCGCTCGACCCCGGCGGCCGATACTGACTTGAGGGGGGACCGGGTGGCCCCGCCGATGCCCGAGCCCGACGAAGGAATGCCCGAGCTGGTGCTGCCGATCGAGGAGCGCGACCACACGTTCGGTCCGATCGGGGCGAAGTACACGCTCGTCGAGTACGGGAGCTTCGCCAACCCCCGATGCGCCGAGTTCCGGGCGGTCGTGAAGGAGCTCGAGCGGGAGCTCGGGGACGACCTCTGCTTCGCCTTCCGCCACTTCCCCCAGGTCCGGGAGTACCCGACCGGTCAGATCGCGAGCGAGGCGGCCGAGGCGGCCGGACTCCAGGCGAAGTTCTGGCTGATGCACGACCGCATCTTCGATCTGACCGAGGCATTCACGCCCGAGAAGCTGCGGGCGATCGCGGTCGGGCTGCCGCTCGAGATGGACGAGTACGACCGCGACCTGCGCTCGGGGGAGGCGGCGGAGCTCGTCCGCCTCGACGTGACGAGCGCCGGCGAGGTCGGGGTCGCGGACACCCCGACGCTGTTCGTGAACGGCCGGATGCACGCGGGATCGTACGAGTTCCTGCCGCTCCTCGACGCCCTCCAACGGTCCGTCTGAACCCCGGCCTCCCCGGCGGCTGCCGGCGGCACGGAACGGCCCGGCGCGGGCCCAAACTACGCGCCGGCCGAGATCGCGTCCGCCCAGCGATGGACGCGCTGCTCGACCGTCTCCAGCGGCAACGGGCCCTCGCCGAGGAGCAGGTCGTGGAACGCTCGAACGTCAAACCGGGCTCCGAGCTTACTTTCGGCCCAGCCCCGCAGCTCGCGGAACTTGAGCTGGCCGATCTTGTAGCCGAGGGCCTGGCCCGGCCAGACGATGTACCGGTCGACCTCGACCGAGATCCCCGCGAGGCTCATGCCGGTGTTCTCGCGGAAGAACTCGATCGCCCGATCGCGGCTCCATCCGAGGGCGTGGATCCCCGTGTCGACGACGAGCCGGATCGACCGCCAGGCGTCGAACCCGAGCTGGCCGAAGCGCGAGTAGGGGTCCGTGTAGAACCCGAGCTCCTCCCCGAGGCTCTCCGCGTAGAGCCCCCATCCCTCGATGAACGCTGTCGGGCCGGTCTCCCGGCGGTAGTGGGGCAGACCCTCGAGCTCCTGGGCGATCGCGATCTGAAGGTGGTGACCCGGGACGGCCTCGTGGAGGGAGAGCGCCTCCATCTCCCACTTCGGCCGGGTGCCGATGTCGAAGGTGTTCGCGTAGAAGTAGCCCGGGCGGCCGACCGACGGCGCGCCGCTCTGGTAGTACGCGCCGGGCGACGCCCGCTCCCGGAACGCGGGGACCGGGAGCACGCCGTAGGGGAGACGGGGGAGCCGGCCGAACAGGCGGGGGAGGGCGGGATCGGTCCGCTTGCCGAGGACCCGGTAGCCGTCGACGATCTCCTCGGGGCTGTGCCAGTAGAACCGCGGGTCGGTCCTCAGGAACTCCGTGAACTCTGCGAACGAGCCGGTGAATCCGGTCGATCGCATGATCCGCTCCATCTCGGCCCGCAGGCGCTCGACCTCCGCAAGGCCCATGGCGTGGATCTGGGCGGGGGTGAGGTCGGTCGTCGTGTTCCGCCGCGCGAGGTACTCGTACATCCGAGCGCCGTCGGGGAGCGCGGAGGCGCCCACCGACGTTCGGCAGTGGGGCACGTACTCCCCGGCGACGTACCGGTGCAGTTTTTCGAACGCGGGCCGGACGTGATCGAGGTAGGCCGCACGGGCCTCGCGTCGCAGCCGATCGTTCGTGCTCGGGCCGAACGACGTGGGGAGCTCGCGGAAGTTCACCAGCAGTCCGCTCGCCATCGGGTCGTCCGGGATGAGGTTCTGGATCTGCTCGGGGACCTGCGTGAGCGGGATCCGGGGCGGGGTGTAGCCCCGACGGACGCCGTCGGAGAGCGCGGAAAGCAAGTGGTCGACCGCGGCCGGCAGCGCCGTGAGGCGCGCGATCCGGTCGTCGAAGTCCTGCGGCCGGTCCTTGGGCGCCTGGTCGAGGATCGACGCGGCGGTGAGGTGGAGTCCGTCCATCTGGTTGAGGGGCATCCACAGGTTCGCGGGCTCGCCCAGCTCGAACGGAAGGGGATCGAATCCGAACGCGAGACCCGCCACCGCGTTGTCGACGAGGCGCCGGTAGAGCTCGAGATCGAATCGCTCGGCCGTCCCGAGCGAGGACGCCGCGAACCCGGGCAGCGCCGTGGCGAGCTCGGTCAGGTGCCGCTGTCGGGTCTCGCGCCCGGTCGCGGAGTCGTCGGTCCACCGGTCGTTGAACCCGGGGTGGCCGACGGCCGTGGCGAGCTCGGGATACTCGGACAGCCAGCGGAACCAGTCCGCGGCGAGGAACTGTCGGAACCGCTCGCTCTCCTTCGGATCGATCGACGACGCCATGGGGGCCCCCGCGGGGTCGGCCGGAACGGTCCTTGGTATATGAGGGCGGAGCGGTGGCGGGTCGCGGCCGGCCGGCCCCCCCGCCCCGGAAAGCTTTACCTATCCCGGGTCGGTCGTCCCGACCGTTGGAAGGTTTCTATGGCGACCCCCGCTCGCACGCGCATCACCGCCCGCACCGCCGTGTTCCGAGGCGACCGGATCCTCCTCCTCCACCGTTCTTCGAACGCCGCCAACCCCGGGCTCTGGGACCTCCCCGGAGGGCACGTGGAGTCCGGCGAGACGCTCGCGACAGCGGCGCGCCGGGAGACCAAGGAAGAGACCGGCTTTGACGTGAGGATCCGCGACCTGTTCGACGCGCAGGTCTATCCGTCGCTCTCGAAGCGGGGCACGCTCCGCAGCGAGCTCGGGATCTTCTTCCACTGCGAGGCGCCGCGCTCGAAGGCCCCGTCGCTCGATCCCGAGGAGCACACCGGCTTCGCCTGGGTGAGGCGGAGCGAGCTGTCGGGGTACCCGACCCTTCCGCACCTCGATCGGACCGTGCGGGCGGCGTTCGAGACCCGCCGCGCCGTCGCGCGACGCGGGCGGGCGACGAAGGCCCCGGCGGCCGGGATGAACGCGGGGTCGACCCCCGAACCCCAGCCCGCCTAGGGCCCGACCGATCGGGTCCCATCCCAGTACCGGCGAACGCGGCGACCCCACGTTGCGCCCGGCGGAATACTATTGCGGCACCGGGAACGATAAGAATATCCTCCCGTGTCGCCTAAAAGGGCGCACCGGGCGTCGGAGTCACTCCGATGAGCGTAGCGGTTCGATTGCCACCCGAGGTCCGCGAGTTTCTGGACCTGCCCGGTCCTCAGACCCTCTTGGTCCGAGGTCCCCCGGGGTCGGGGAAGACGACGTTCGGCCTCGCGCTGCTCGAGGCGTTCAAGGGCGACCGGGTCCTGCTGATCACGAGCCGGGTCTCCGAAGGGGAGCTGGTCCGGGAGTTCCCGTGGCTCGGCAACGGGGGCCGGTCGATCCAGATCGTCGACACCTCGCTCCAGACCGAGACGATCCGCGAGGCCGCGAAGATGATCGAGCGGTCGCGCGAGCATCTGATCGGCGCGGAATCGGCCGAGGGGCGGGAGGCGACCTCGTTCCTGTGGCTGCCGCCCCCGGTCCAGGACGCCTGGTCCCGGCTCGATCCGGGACGCCGCGCCCTGGTGGTCATCGACTCGTGGGACGCCCTGATCGAGCAGTACCTCGGCTCCGCCGCGAACGGCCACGGATCGCCGGACCGGGCGGAGATCGAGCGGCTGCTGCTGCGCCGGATGGCCCAGAGCCCGGCGCACGTCGTCTTCATCCTCGAACGCGAGGAACAGACCGCGCTCGACTACCTCGTCAACGGCGTGCTGGTCGCCCGCCGGGAGATGGGGGAGGAGCGGCTCCAGCGCTGGTTGACGATCTCGAAGCTGCGCGGGATCCGGGTGGAGAACCCGATCTACCCCTACACCCTGGAGGGCGGGAAGTTCGAGAGCATCCTCCCCGCGAAGCCGTACACCCTCCTGCGCCCCGGACGACCGGATCCCGAGCCCGACACGATGCCCGACCATCTGTGGCCGGGCTCGGGCGAGTTCGCGGCCAGCTTCGGGCGCCTCGCGTTCGGGCGGTTGACGCTGCTCGAGATGGACGAGTCGGTCTCGGTCGAGGCCGGCGACCTGCTGACGATGCCGATCGCCGCGTTCGTGCTGTCGAAGGGAGGACATGTGCTCGTGATCCCGCACGCGAGCGAATCGCCGGAGGAGGTGCGCGACCGGCTCGTGCCGATCGCGCCGCCCGAGCTCGTCCGCAGCGGCCTCAGGGTGATGGTCGGTCGGGCGCTCGCGGCTGGCGCCGAGGGCGGCCCCCTGCGCCTGCACGTCGATCGGCTGGAGTTCACGGCGACCGAGGACCGTCCCCCGGAGGCCCCGTCGATCCGCTTCCTCCGGGACGGCAGCTCCCCGACCACCCCGAACCTCCTCGTCGCGTCGGCGCAGGGGCTCGAGGGGATGGCCACCACCTTCGGGACGCCGGTCAACGCGGAGAACGCGGTCCGCCTTCCCGGGACGATCCTGACGGCCCTGCGGGGCCACGCGGCGCACGCGGTCGTGGTCGCCCGTCGCAACTCGGTGTTCCTCGCGGCCCTGCGGGCCTCCGCGTCCATCCGGCTCGACCTCGGCATCCGGCAGGGCCGATTGTTCCTCCACGGCGTGTCCCCCTGGACCCCGAACTTCGTGCTCACCGAGGCCCGGGAGCGAGGACCCTACGGGCTGCTGCGGGTGGTCTAGTCGGGAGGAGGGTCCCGGGGGGCCGCGGGTGCCGCCGTCGGCGGGCTTATCCCCCCGGCCCGCCATCAATTCCGCGCGCACCGTATGGGGTTCTCGAAAACCGACGCCTACGCGCCCGAGCAGCCACCTCCGGAGCGCACGTTCCCCGACCTGATCTCGAACCAGACCCTTCCGCGCGACACGGGGTCGCTCGTCCCCCCCGCCATGACGGCCCGACCCGCTCCGCCGCGAGCGCCGCCCCCCCGATTCCACCGCCGCCCGTCGATGTGGCCGTCGATCTTCCTGCTGGGAGCGATCGCGTGCGTGGTCGGGGCGCTGCTGGCCGGCTGGTGGGGCATGAGCGTCCAGGAGCCGAACGGCGAGGGCACGCTGACCTACACGTTCTCCCTCGGTTCGAACCTCCTGGTCGGATGCAGCGGGGGGAGCGCGTGCGCGAGCACGCCGACCGGGTCGGTCGCCTACTCGAGCCACGGGCTGAGCCCCGTGGGGGGCCTCTACGAAGGCGCCCTCGTCCTCGTGCTCCTGGCGCTCGCCGCGGCGGTGGGGGCGGCCGTCGTCGGGCTCGCGGGGGTGCTCGAGTACTGGACGGCGCGCGGTCAGCACCTGGCGACGGTGCTGCTCGCCTTCGTCGCGCTCGTGTTCGTCCTCGCGGCGATCCTGTCGGTCGCGGGGCTGCAGCCGGGCGCGTTCGGCCAGGGCGGCGGCGGGATCGCGTCGGGCGGCACCCCGTCGCCGGCCGAGTCGTTCTGGGGCGGCTGCTCCGGGGGCGGCCTCAACAACGGCGCCTGCTCGACCCCCTCCGGGTCGATCACGGCCTCCTGGGGGGCCGGCGCGGGGTGGTACCTCGCCCTCGTCGCCGCGGTCCTCCTGTTCCTCGGGCTCCTCTTCCACCTGCGCCTAAGACCGGCGCGCGGTTCCGCGCTGTAGCCGGCCCGCCGCTCAGAAGAACTCGTCGAGGACGGGGGCGAGCCGCGCGGCGAACGCCGCCGGCGTGAACGCGCGGCCCCGTTCCGCGGAATGCGACGCGGCCCGGGCGAACTCCGCCGGGTCGCGCAGGCGGTCGAGCGCCTCCACCCACGTCGGGACGGCGAGGTCATCGAGGAGGACGCCCCCGTCCCCGACGACCTCGGGGATCGCGCTCGCCCGATGGGCGACGATCGGGAGGCCCGATTGCATCGCCTCGACCAGGGGGAGCCCGAGGCCCTCGAGCGACGACGGAAAGACGAGGACGTCCGCGTCCCGGTACAGGAGCGAGACGTCCGGCACGGTGGGCACGACCGTGAGGGCGCGGGACGGCAGCTCGCGGGCGCGCGCCCGATGGTGGCTCGCCAGCCGGGAGACGAGCGTGAAACGGAACCCGGAGTCGGGAGCGGCCCGCGCGGCCGCGAGCTCGAGGAACGCGCCGACGTTCTTGTACGGACGGTCCACCGCGACGTAGACGACGTGGAGCGGGGCGCCGCTCGCGATCCGCGCCAGCGAGCGGGCGCGTTGGGCGACCGGGTCCCCGACGACCCGCGACGGGGGGTGCACGACCCGGATCGGTGCGGGGACGGGGTACTCCGCCTCGAGCGAGACGCGCGTCGCGTCGGAGTCGCACAGGATGAGCGACGCCCGACGGAGGTGCCGGAACAGCCGGCGGAACCCGAGGCTCGAGAGCGGATTCCACTGCTGGCCCGTGAACTCCCGGACGTCGTGGACGATCACCGCGTGGAACCGGTCGGGCCGGGCCATCGCGAGCAGGATCGGATCGGTGAGTAGGATCCGGTCCGCGCGGATCGACCGGCCCTCGAGCGGGAAGAAGGTGAACGCATTGACCATCGCGCTCGCCCTAAAGCTCCCCAGGGCGAGCCCGCGCAGGGAGCGGTCCCCGAGCACGTACTCGGAGCTCGCCCCGCCCGACCGGCACTGGTTCCACGTCGTCGGGCGACCGGTCGAGCGGATGGCGTCGAAGTAGCTGAGGGCGACCGACGTCGAGCCCGTGAACGCCTTGTAGCCGCTCACGACCGCCACGGTGCGAAGGGCACCGGGCCCCACCGTAGCCGCGTCCGCGGTCGGCATCACCGGGGGCCCACGTCGGGGCGGTCGGGCCGGACCCCACGTCCGTCCCTTCCGCCTCGGATCGTTCGCTGCGCCACGGGCCCCCTCCCAGTTCGACCGTGCGCCGCCGGCGCGCGGGGCGCCCCACGGTCCGGGAGCGGCCCGGTAGGCCCCACCGTCGCGTCGTACATCAACGTTGCACGTTTGGATGAGGGTATGTATACCCCCTCGGTGTCGAGCCTTTGGCCATGCCGAGCGGGGAAGTGACCGACTTTCCGACCGGAGGCTGGATCAGCCACCGGCACGAGCCGGTCCGGGCGGTGGAACACTGGCCGGGGCTCTGGCATCCCGTGGCGGCCGACTGGACCCTCTCGGTCGTGATCCCGGCGTACAACGAGGAGGAGCGGATCCTGCCGACCCTGCGCGAGTACATCGGCGCGCTCTCGGCCCGCCAGATCCGCTTCGAGATCCTCGTCGTCTTTGACGGGACCGACCGCACGCCCGAGGTCGTCCGGTCGCTGAACGACCGGCGGGTCGCCGTCGCCGAGTTCCGCGAGAAGCTCGGGCGGGGCGGGGCGATCTTCGAGGGGCTTCGGCGGGTGCACGGGGACATCATCGCCTACGCCGACGCGGACGGGAGCGTGGGGGCGACCGACCTCGTCCACCTGGTCGATCTGGTCGCCCGCGACGACCTCGTGGCGATCGCCTCCCGGCGCCTCGACCCGACCCGCGTCGTCGTGCCCGAGACCCGCGCCCGCCGGTTCGTCGGCGGCGTCTGGCACGCGCTCATCAAGGCCCTGCTGGGGGTGCGCGTCAAGGACGTCCAGTGCGGGCTCAAGGTGTTCCGGCGCTCGGTCGTGGAGATGCTGGTCCGCGAGGTCGCGGTGACGAACCGGACCTTCGAGGTCGACCTCGTCTACCACCTGGGTCGGCACGGGATCCCGATCGACGAGGTCGCGGTCGCCTACCGCCACGACTTCCGGACCCGGATGCCGATCACGAAGGCCGTGCCCGTGATGTTCCTGTTCCTCGTCGGGGTGTTCCTCGCGAACAACCGGGTCGGCCGACGGGTCGTTCCGCAGCACGTCTTCGAACGCGTGAACGCCGTCTTCAGCACGACCTGAGTTCGCCGCTCAGCCGCCGGCGACCCCGATCCGGTCGAGCAGTTCCACGTACTCCCGGCGCCCGCGTTCGGGCCGGAAGTGGTCGCCGATCGCCCGGTAGGGAGCCGTCGCCCGCTCCCGACCGGCGCCCGCGATCTCACGGATCCGCTGCGCCCACTCGTCCGGGGCGCGGGGGTCCGCGAGGTACGGGTACTCCCGGCCGAGCGTCTCGGCGAAGACCGGGATGCGGGAGGCGACGACGGGGGTCGCCGAGTTGATCGCCTCGATGACCGGGATCCCGAACCCCTCCGCGGTCGACGGCTGGACGACGACGTCCGCGGCGTTGAACAGCCACGGATACGCTTCGGGCGGCACGGCGCGCAGCCGCAGCATCCGGCTGACGGGGAACCGGTCGTCGAGCGCGCTCGGCGGCCCGACCCGGACGAGGAGGTGGTCGGGGCCGAGCCGATCGAGGAGCTCGGCGAGGAGCCCGAGGTTCTTGCGGCGGCTCGCCGCGCCGACGTGGAGCAGGATCGTGCGGTCGGTCGGCCAGCCGAGGCGCGCCCGGGCCTCGGCGGGGTCGCGCGGGCGGAACTCGGGCCCGGTCCACGGATGGATGACGACGGTCGGGAGGCTCGGCGCGAGCGCGGCGAGCTGGCCCTGGGTCGCGCGCGAGACCGTCACGACCGCCCGGAGCCGGCCGAGCCACTTCAGCTCGCCCCGGAAGTACCAGGAGAACCCGGTCGAGTTGGTCCGGTCCCGGTACTGCGGCAGGAAGAACAGGTCGTGGACCGTCCCGGTCGCCGCGCGCGGGCGGTCCGCGAGGTGGAAGAAGTGGGGCGTCGCGAAGTGCGCGTAGTCGAGCCGCGCGAGCTCCGCCGCCCAGCGGGACGGGAACCGCCGCGAGAGGAGCGCGCCCGAACCGGCCACGTTCAGCGGATGGCGCACCACCCGGACCCCCGCGGCCCCCCGGGTCCCCGGAAAGACCGGGAACAGAAGGTGCTCCGCCACGAGCCCGAGGGCGAAGAACGACGCCGCGACCCCGCCCACCCCCGTGGTCGGCGCGTAGGCGGAGACGACGGCGGAGCGGGGGATCGGGAACGACGCGGACATGCCGTCTTCAGCCCGGCGGTGCGGTCTCCTCGAGCGCGAACGACCCGACGGTGACCGTGCCCGACCAGTCGAACGAGGTGACCACGAGCCTCAGCGTCGACTCGAGGGCGCCGATCGGCCACGTCGCCGAGATCTCGGTCGGGACGCTCGGTCCGGTGAGCTCGGACCCCGTCACGTTGATCGCGGCGAGCGTGCGGTTGCCGGCCCCGCCCTGGAGGGCGAGGACGAGATGGTCGGTCGCGGCGGTCGCCGACGCCGTGAGGGAGATGCCGAACGCGTACGTGCCGGGGACGATCGGGGTCCCGGGCCCGCCCCAGAGGAGGGTGCCGTTGGGGCCGGATCCGTTGGCGGGGGGGACGTTCGGGGGACCGGGGAGCTGGGCCGTCGCGAGCTGCCCGGCGGGGACGTGGATCGCATACGGCACGTAGTATTCGAGCGGCCCCGAGTAGCCCCGCCCGAGCGCGAACATCCCGTTCGCCTCGCCGAGCAGGCCGTAGTCGCCCGAGTCGTACATCAGCGGGGCGACGGTCTGCATCGAGAAGTTCGAGTGGGGGGCGCCGACCGCGTACCACGAGCTCCACGGGTCGCCGACCGCGTAGGCGAGCGGGGTGGCGACGGTCGAGCCTTCGAGGAGCGTGACGGAGTAGGCGTTGGCCGCGACCTCGCCCGGCGTGATGTTCGCCCAGTCGAGCAGCATGCTGGTGAGCGGCGTGTTGTAGTAGGTGAGCGGCCGCGGCAGCAGCATCGGGAGGTTGTTCTGGATCAGGACCGCCGGCGCCGACGGCGGCACGAGCCCGGCGAGGGCGTCGAGCTGGTCGTACTCCGTCCAGTTGATCCGGGTGGCGTTCGAGATCCCGAACGTGTTCGGGGTGTGCAGGTTGATCGGACCGTACGGCTGGAACGCCGTGGCGATGACGACCCCGACGACGACGATCGCGACGGAGTAGCGCACGCGTCGGTCGCGCAGCCGCGCCCATCCCCGGACGGGACGGTCGGACGGAGCGGTCGCTGCGGGCCCGGTCCCCCACTGGAGCCACGGGGCTCGACGGACGCCGTAGATCGCGCCGATCACCAGGAACGGGACGGCCGCACAGAGGTACTGGTCCCGCAGGAGCGTCGGATACTCGTACCCGAAGTAGGAGGAGAAGAGGATCAGGAGCGCGATCGGCGCGAGCATGAGCCACCACTTCGGGCTGAACAGCCCGACGAACAGGAACGGGGCGAAGAAGAACACGAGCAGGAGCAACCGCAGCCCGAGGCCGAGCCCGGGGAAGCCGAGCCCGGCCCCCGTGTTCGTCCCGACCGAGAGGTACGACCCGCCGAAGGCGAGGGCGAAGTACCAGTACTGGTACGCGAGGAACGCGCCGGCGACGACGATCGCGGCGATCGAGAACGCGAGCACCCACCGGTCGACCGGCTGGTGGCGCCGGTACCTCAGGAACCCGAGCTCGAGCAGCGACAGGAGCCCGAACAGTCCGACGAGCCCCATGTACGGGAACGTCGTCGAGCCGCCGAGGAACAGGAGCACGAGCGAGACGGCGGCCCACCGCTTCAGGTACGCCCAGTAGCCGAACAGGAAGAGCGGGACAAACAGCGCCTCGAAGTGGAAGTCGAACCAGTTGATCCCCGCGAGCGGGAAGTAGAGGAGGTACGCGACCCCGAACGCGAGGGCGGCGGGGCGGAAGTCGAGCAGCCGCCGGGCGATGAAGTAGACCGGGAACGCGCCCAGCGCGAGCGCGACCGTCTGGAAGACGAGGAGCGCCGGATAGCTCGCCCCGATCGCGAGCGGGGCGAGCAGAAAGTGCATCGGGGTGGCGGCGGCCGCCTGCACGTACCCGGTCGGCGTGAACAGCTGGGGCTGGGTGAAGACCCAGATCGACTGCATGCCGGCGCCCAGGTCCCAGACGGTGGCCGTGAGCGCGTAGTACCGGGCGAGCGAGAGGTACGTCCAGCCGCCGACGTAGGCGAAGAAGGCGATCGCGAGCCAGCCGAGCTCCCGGTCGAGCGCGCGGACTCGGCGCCACGCCCGGCTGAGCACGGAGGCCCGCCGCTCCCCGTCCGCGGGCGGGGGCGCCGCGCCCGGACCGGCGGGGGCTGGCTCCCGAGCCGACATCGTCGCGCCTACGTTCCCCTCGGAGCGGCCCCCCACGATAAGGCCTCGTTCCGGGCGGAAGGCCGGGTGGGGCTCGTCAGAGGTCCGCGCCGTGCGCGCGCCAGTAGTCGAGCGCGTCCGTGATCGTCCGCTCGAGCGGGTACTCCGGGACGAACCCGAGCGCCTTCAGCCGCGAGATGTCCCCGCGGTTCTCGGGCTCGTCGGTCGGTCGCAGCAGCCCGGGGTCGGGGGTGATCTCGATCGGCACCTTCGCCTGGGCGACGAGGCGCTCCGCGATCCACCGGATCGAGAAGTCCCGCCCCGCCCCCACGTTGACGGGGTGCCGGATGTCGCCCTTTTCGAAGACCAGCCACAGCGCCCGCACGGCGTCCCTCACGTCCGCGATGTCGCGGCGGGTCTCGAGGTTCCCGACCCGCAGCCGTCCGGGCCGCCCGGTCCGTTCGATCGCCGCGACCTGGGTCGCGAAGTCGTTGAGCGCATCGCCGGTCTTGCCGGGCCCGGTCGTCCCGAACAGGCGCGCCCGGGTGATGCGAAGGCCGAAGTTGAGCGCGTACTGCAGCGACAGCATGTCCTGGGTCGCCTTCGACACTCCGTAGGGGTTGGTCGGGTTGAGCGGTACGTCCTCGGGGATCGGGAGCTGGGGCGGCACCCCGTACGCCGAGGCGGAGGCGGCGAGCAGTACGCCGTCGCGCGGCGGATGGCGTCGCAGCGACTCGTAGAGCGCGATCGTACCGAGGACGTTGGTGCGGAACGTGTCGAGCGGGTCGGCCCACGCCTTCTTCGCGTAGGCCTGCGCCCCGAGGTGGAACACCGCGCTCGCGTCGGTCGCGGCGACGACCTGCTCGATCGCGTCGACGTCCTTCAAGTCGAGCGGCACCCACCGGACGCCCTCGCGCGGGACCCCGGGGATGCCGAGCTCGGTGTGGGAGAGGTACGTCCCGACGACCTCGTGGCCCCGCGCCGCGGCGAACGCCGCCAGGTTCCGTCCGATGAATCCCGAAGCCCCGGTGATCAGGATGCGCACGGTGCTCGTTCTGCCGCGCCCCCGGGGACCGCGAGGCGGGCCGGGGCCGCGGCCCGTCGGAGCGGAGCGCCGTTATAGGGCTTTCCGGACCGGCGCCGTCAGCCGTTGTGCGGAGCCGGCACCGGCTCCGGCAACCGCGGCGACGAGGCGAGGCGGTGCCGGGTCCTTCGGGCCAGCGACAGCTCCCCGAGGAACAGCCGGACGAACCGCCATCCCTGGGTCACCTTGCTCGCGCCGGTCGTCCGCGGGTCGAACCGGAACGGGACCTCCGCGAGGTGCTCGCCGCGGGACATCACGGCGACGAACAAGAGCAGCTTGTAGCCCCGGTACTCGGGGTCGATCGACCGATAGATCTCCCGGCGGAACCCGAACAGCCCCGAAACCGGGTCCGTCAGGTGGCGGACTTCCCGGATCCAGATCCGCGCCAGCCACTCGGCCCCCTTCGACAGGAGATACCGGCCCCACGTCCGCTCGCCGACCGCCCCGCCCGGGGCGTACCGGCTCCCGACGACGAGGGAGGCGCCGTCCTCGAGGGCGCGGACCATCGCGGGGAGCACCTCGGGCGGATGCTGGAGGTCGGCGTCCATCACGATCACGAAGCGGCCGTGCGCGGACTGGATCGCCTGCGCCTGGGCCCGGACGGTCGTCTGGCGTCCGTTGTGAAAGACGACGCGGAACCGGGGATCGCCGGCCGCGAGCTCCGTGAGATACTCGCGCGTCCCGTCGGTGCTCCCGTCGTCGACGACGACCACCTCGAAGCTCGGGAGCGGGACGAGCCGGAGGCGACGGACGAGCTCGGGGAGGTTCGACCGCTCGTTCAGCACCGCCCAGACGACCGAGACGACGGGCGGCTCGTCCGCCCGGACCCGGGAGGGCGGGGGCGCGGCCGGCTCGACGCTCCGGGACTCCACGCCGGTTGGACCGTCTGTCCGAAGATAACGGTTTATGCGCGGCGGTCGCGCGCCCCGCCCCACACTTGATACCTCCGCACCGGCTTCCGCGTCCGGTGCCGCGCTATCCACCGGGACCGGCCCTCACGGTCGACGCGGTCTGGATCGCGGGCGGCCGCGTGCTGCTCGTACGGCGCGGCGCCCCCCCGTTCCGCGGACGCTGGGCCCTCCCCGGGGGGTTCGTCGACGCTTGCGAGACGGTCGAGGCTGCGGTCGTGCGCGAGCTGAAGGAGGAGACGGGGCTCGTGGCGCGCCCGATCGCGGTCCTCGGGGTCTACTCCGGGCCGGGCCGGGACCCGCGCCGCCCGACGGCGACCGTCGCCTTCCGGATGCGGGGCCGCGTGGCCTCCCCCCGGGGATCGGACGACGCCGCCGACGCCGCCTGGGTCCCGCTCGCGGCCGCGCGCGGGCTCGCCTTCGACCACGATCGGATCGTGCGGGACGCCCGGTCGGGCCGGGACGGCATCGTGCATCCGGGACGCTGACGGCGCCCGCTCACGGCTCGCCGGGGGCGAGCGGGGGCGCCCCGGCCGGCGACGGGATCGCGGGGACGACCCTCGCCTCGCGGCCGCGGGACCAGGAGAAGACGGCGGCGACCGCGAGCAGCGCGGCCGCCCCGTAGAGCGCGGCCCGGATCCCGTCGAGGAACGAGATGCCGAGGGCCCCGCCCAGCGGGTTGCTGGTCCCGAGGAAGACGGCGTACGCCACCGCCGGAGGGACGCTCGCCGAGGCGACGGTGAGGGCGATCACGAAGCTCAGCAGGGTGCCCATGTTGGCGAGCGTGGCGCGCAGGCCGCTGATCGCCCCGAACGTGTCGGGCTTCGCCTGGCTCATGATGGCGGTCGAGTTGGCGGGGTAGAACAGCCCCGAGCCCATCCCCGTGACGAGGGAGATCACCGGGATCCAGCCGAGCCAGCTGGTCAGCGTGAGCGTCGAGTAGGCGAGGACCGCCGCCGCCATGCACAGGATGCCCGCCGTCGCGAGCACGCGCGCCCCCTGGCGGTCGACCCGCCGCCCCATGTACGGGCCCATCACGGCGCCGAGCATGTAGCCGGGGACGAGCAGCAGCGAGGCGTCGAGCGGAGAGAGCCCCCGGAGCCCCTGCAGGTACAGGGTGAGGAGGAAGATCACCGCGATGTAGCCGGTCGCCTGCATGAAGGCGGCCATCAGGGAAAAGCCGAGGATCCGGTTCTTGAGCTGCCGCAGATCGAGCATCGGCGCGGCGACGCGCAGCTCGAGGAACGCGAACGCCGGGAGGAGCACGAGGCCGAGCGCGAGGTACGCGACGTTCGCCGCGGTCGTGCCGTAGACCGCGATCTCGATCGCCCCGTAGCAGATCAGCGAGAGCATCGCCGAGAAGACGACGAAGCCGCCCCAGTCGAACGTCGTCCGGAGGCGCGGCGTCCGGGGCAGCGCCCGGAGCCCGAGGGCGACCGCCACGACGCCGATCGGGAGGTTGATGAAGAAGATGTACCGCCACCCGATCAGGGTCGTGATCGCCCCGCCGAGCAGGATCCCCAGGATCGCGCCCAGGCTCCAGCCGAACACGAGGTAGCCGAACGCCCGTCCCCGGGCCGCAGGCGGGAACGCCGTCGCGATCAGGGCGCCCGAGTTCGCGAAGATGAACGCGCCGCCGATCGCCTGGACCGCCCGCGCGACGATCAGCACGCGCACGTCGGTCGCGAGACCGGCGAACAGCGAACCGATCGTGAAGACGGCGAAGCCCATGTTGTAGATCGGGGCCCGGCCGAGCAGGTCGCCGATCCGGCCGGCCTGGGTGGTGAGCGCGGCCGTGATCAGCAGGTAGATCAGGATCGTCCAGATGACGGAGGAGAACGGCGCCGCGAGCTCCCGCTGCATCGTCGGCAGCGCGAGGATGACGATCGTGCTGTCGACCGCGACCATCAGGGTCCCGATCGTGGTCAGCAGGATCACGGCGGACTGGGCGCGCCGGACGCTGGCCGCGGACGGGTCGGCCGACGGCGCGGCCGCGGGCGGGGGATCGGGCATGCGGGTACTTCGTTCGGGCAGCGGCCTCGGGGGCTCTTAGCGTTGCGCTCCGAGTTACCCGCGCGTCACGTGCTCCGAGGAGGGCCAGCGCTCCGGGCGGCGGTTCTTGCGGGCTGTGCGAGCGGTTTTCGCCCGCCACAAACCGGCCGGGCGACGAACGACTTTTAGACCGGCGCCCGTCCGGGCGCCCGACCATGCCGTACCGCACCACGATGACCGGAAGCTGGCACCGACCGCCCCGCATCCTCGAACTGCTCGCCCAGAGCCCGACGGGGGAGCTCGACGAGCGCCACGCGGACGACTACCTCGCCGCCGAGCGCCAGGCGATCCGCGAGCAGCTCCACCCGAACGGCCAGACCCACGGGCTCACGGCCGTCTCCAACGGCGGCGAGCGCATCGCGGGCTACACGAACTACCTCCCGAGCCGGTTCGAGGGGTTCTCGGCGACGGAGCGGCGCGGCATGCAGTTGCCCCCCGAGACGGTCCAGGAGTTCGCCGAGTCGAACCCCGCGCTCGCGGCCGCGCTCACCCAGATGCAGTCGGTCTTCTCGCTGCCGGCGATCGAGCGGCCGCTCCGGTACGTCGGCGGGGCCCGCGCGCGGCGCGAGGCCGAGGATCTGCGCCGACTGGGCCGCGAGGAGGGGGCCGAATCCGTCTTCCTCCCGGCGCCGTCGCCCGGCGTGATCACGATCTTCTATCCGAACAACCCCACGGTCTATCCGACGCACCTCGCCTACCTGCGGGCGCTCGTGCCCGAGATGCGCCGGGAGTACGAGGCGATCCTGAGCGTCCCCGACGTCGTGCTCCAGATCGACGCGCCGGATCTCGCGATGGGCAAGCAGACCGCGTTCGACTGGGGCAAGGACTTCCTCGAGGTCCTCCCGGCCCACGTCGACGCGATCAACGAGGCGATCCAGGGCCTCCCCCGGGAGCGGATCCGGGTCCACTACTGCTACGGGAACTACGCCGCGTCCCACATCCACGACGCCGACTTCGCCGCCGTCCTGCCCGAGATCACCCGGCTCAAGGTGAGCGCGCTCGTCGGGGAGCTCGCGAACCCCCGGCACGAGGGGGACCTAAGGCTCCTTCAGCGGTACGCGCGCGAGCACGGCTGGCCGGCCCATCTCGGCTTCGCGGGCGGGGTCATCGACGTGAAGACGCCGATCGTGGAGAGCCCCCAGACCGTGAAGCTGCGGCTCGATCACCTCGCCGCGATCGTCGGCGAGGAGAACGCCTGGGGCGGCACCGACTGCGGGTTCGAGACGTTCGCCGGCGTGAGCGGCGTCACGCACGCGGTGGCGCTCCAGAAGCTCGAAGCGCTCGCCGAAGGGGCGCGCCTTCCGCACTGATCGGGCCCCGGCGGTCCGGGACCGAGCCCCCCGGGCCCAGCGACCGCCACCGTCTTATCGGGGGCGCCGGGTGCGGCCGCGATGAAGGGCCGCGGGATCGAGGAGCACCCGCGGGGGACGTTCCTCTCCGACTTCATCCTCGGGAGCCAGGACGGGCTCGTCAACGTCCTCGGGATCCTGCTCGGCCTCGTCGCCGCCGGCGCGAGCCACAGCCTCATCCTCGTCGCCGCGTTCGCCGCGCTCGCCGCCGAGTCGATCTCGATGGGGGCGGTGGCGTACACCTCCACGCTCGCCCGACGCCTGCTCTACCTCTCCGAGGTCGAGCGGGAGCGCGCCGAGATGCGCACCGTCCCCGAGATGGAGCGGGAGGAGGTCCGCGTCATCCTGCGCAAGTGGGGCTACCAGGGGGCCGAGGTCGAGGAGATGCTCCAGCGGATCGAGGCGAAGCCCCAGGCGATGCTCGACATCATGATGGCGTTCGAGCTCAACCTCGCCGAGGTCCCCGCGAGCGCCCCGTTCTACAGCTTCCTCACGGTGCTCCTCGCGACGATCGTCGGGTCGTTCATCCCGCTGCTGCCGTTCCTGTTGCTGCCGGCCGCGCTCGCCACCGCCGCGTACATCTCGATCGGGCTGAGCGCGATCATGCTCGCCATCGTCGGGTGGTACGAGGCCCGCACGACGCTGGGGATCACCTGGAAGTCCGCGATCCGGATGGTCGCGATCGGGCTCGGGGCCGGCTTCGCCGGGTTCCTGGTCGGCCACTTCCTCGGCGCGGCGTGAGCCGGTCGGGCCCGGCTACGTGGCGCGTCCCCACTGAGGCGGGGGGCGCGCCACCGCGCGGCTCCACCGGCCGGGCCAGCGCCGGGCGCGCTGGACCTCGTGCCGGTGGCAGGCGGTGCAGAAGACCACGATCTCCCGCGGTCCGGCGAGCTCGGGAGTGGCGCGATGCGCCTCGCCCGGGTGTCCGCACCGACGGGAGAGGCACGCGGCGGCGTATGCCGGGGGTCCCGGCACGGTCATGGGAGCGTTACTAGGCGGGTTATACGACTTAAACCTGACGAAATCCGGTCGCGCCCACCGGCCCCGGGGCGGGTCCCTACCGGCCCGTTATCTCGGACGGCTCCTTGGGGAGATCGCCCGCCGCGCCCGGGACCGGCGTCGGGTCGGAGCGCGACCGACCCCGGGGCCCGGCGGTCACGAGGAGAGAGCCTGTGAGCGCCCGCACCACGGCCGAAGACCTGGTCCGGATCCTGGGCCGGATCTCGGGGGGTACCCTGCGCGCGTCGATGGACGGGGCGCCGTTCCTCGATCTCGACGCCGAGCACCGCACCGTGACCCTGGAGGTCGATCCGTGGGTGGACGGGGCCGGCGGAGGGCGGGCGCTCGTGCGCGAGGGCCACGTGAGCCTGTGGCAGTCCCGCGGCATCCCCGGGGCGCTGGCCCGCTCCGGGTGGACCGTGAGCCTACGCAGCGGACCGCACGAGCTCGTCCGCTTGGGGCACGACGCGAGCGCGTGGACCGGGCACGTGCACGTGACCGCGGCCGCGCTCGGAAAGCTGCGACGCCTCGTCTAGGCGTGCACGCGCGCGACCGTCGCCGCCGCGTGCGCTTCCTTCTCCGCGTCCGTGAGGTCGCGGAGGTGAATGGAGACCGTGACCGTGCCCGAGAGGTGTACGCCGAGCCGGGTGTCGCCCAGCGCGAGCGTGAGCCCGTCGAGCCGGATCTCCATCTGGCTCTGCTTGTCGGACAGTGCCTCGATCACGCCTTCCATCAATCCGCGACTGACCTCCTCGGTGCCTTCGGCCATGTGCCACCCGCCCGGAACAAGCCCTCATGGGATTTCAACCCTCGCCGGACCCCCGTTCGGGGCCCGCGACTCGAGACGGCCCGCCGGCCGCCGGGTCCGGTGCGCGCCGCTCCCGCCCGAGCGGCCGAGGGTTCGTTCCATTTGTTAATGATTCCCTGTATAAACACCCCGGCCGTTCCGCTCTCCGATGTCCGAAGGGCCGGTCGGGGCGACCGCGCAGGGGTACTCCTCGCCGAAGCGCGGGATCCTCACGATCCTGAAGCAGGCGCCGGACACCTCGCTCGAGGAGGTCGCCCGTCGGCTCTCGATCTCGAAGGTCGCGGCGCTCGGGCACGTGCAGCAGCTCGAGCGCGACGGTCTCGTCAGCCGCTCGTACCGGGCCGGTAAGGTCGGGCGGCCCCGGGTGGAGTTCCGCCTCACGGCGAAGGCGAGCTCCCTCTTCCCGCAGAGCTACACCGAGGTGTCGCTCTGGGCGCTCGAGTTCATCGAGCGGCGCCTCGGGGCGGGCGCGGTCGCGGAGCTCCTCCAGGAACGGGCCCACGAGGTCGCCGAGAAGGCGCGGCCCAAGCTCACCGCGCCCCAGCTCGCCGACCGCGTGCGCGAGCTCGCCCGCCTGCGGACCGAGAGCGGCTACATGGCCGAGGTCGGCGCGCGCCGGAACGGAGGGGTCGAGCTGCTGGAGCACAACTGCCCGATCGTCGCGCTGGCGGGGCGGTTCCCGGTCGCCTGCGAGACCGAGCGCCGCATGTTCTCGACCCTCCTCGACGCCCGGGTCGACGTGACCCACCGCGTCGTCGCGGGCGACCCCGTCTGCCGGTTCCGCGTCCGTCCGAAGGGGCCGGCGCCATGAGCGCCCCGTCCGAGCGCCCCCTCGCGGTGGTGACCGGGGCGAGCCGGGGCTTGGGGGCGACGCTCGCCCGGTTCCTGGCGGGCGAGGGGTACGACCTGATCCTCGTCGCGCGACGCCCCGGGGGGCTCGCCGAGGTCGAGCGGTCGATCGCCGCCTTCGGCGGGGACGTCGCGTCGCTCGCGGGCGACCTTACCGACCCCGCGACGATCGCCCGGCTCGGCGCCGCGGTCGAGCGCCGGGGTCGGCTCGAACTGCTGGTCAACAACGCGGCGATCCTCGGCCCCACGCCGATGCCGTCCGTCGCCGAGTACCCGCTCGGCGCGCTCGAGCTCGTGCTCCGGACGAACGTGGTGGCGCCGGTCGCGGTCCTCCAGGCGCTGCTCCCCGCGCTCGCGCGGGGCCGCGGGCGGGTCGTGAACATCTCCAGCGACGCCGCGATCGTCGGCTACGCGGGGTGGGGCGGCTACGGGGCGAGCAAGGCCGGCCTCGACCTGCTCACGCGGACCCTCGCGCGCGAGCTCGCCAGCCGGGGGATCTCGGTGGTCGCGGTCGACCCGGGCGACCTCAGGACCCCCGGGGTGGAGGCCGCCCTGCCGCCCGAGGAGGTCGCCGGCCGTCCTCCCCCCGAGG
The DNA here is from genome assembly GCA_035502475.1 of Thermoplasmata archaeon. Classification (GTDB taxonomy): domain Archaea; phylum Thermoplasmatota; class Thermoplasmata; order Lutacidiplasmatales; family UBA184; genus Lutacidiplasma. The sequence goes on along the minus strand of DATJUJ010000014.1, from coordinate 22,030 downwards.
TGACGCTGCCGTTCTGGGCCTGGTTGCTCGGCCAGGAGGCCGCGGCGATCTCCGGGCACCGGTTCCGGGCCCAGGACGAACGGTGGGAGGTCCCGGCCGGATGACCGGCGCGCTCGCGGCCGCGCCCCGGCGGGCGGAGGCCGATCGCACGCCGGAGGACCGGGGGATCGCCCGCGACGGAGTGCGGCTGCTCGTGAGCCGGGGCGACCGGGACGAGCCCCGTCGCTTCCTCGACCTCGCCGACGCGCTCGCCCCGGGCGACCTCCTCGTCGTCAACGAGAGCGCGACCCTGCCCGCCAGCCTGCCCGCGGTCGCGCCGGGCCGATCGTTCTGGGTGAACCTCTCCACGCAGTACGACCCGCGGCTGTGGCTCGTGGAGACCCGGTGGGCCCACGATCGGCCGGGGCCGGTCCCGCTCGCGCTCGGCGAGACGTTCCGCGTGGCCGGGGTGCGCGCGCGGCTCGTCGCCGAGTTCCCCGGGAGCCCGCGGCTCGCGTTCCTGAGGTCCGACGCCGACCTCCGCGCCGCGATGGTCGCGCAGGGACGGCCGATCCGGTACGGCTACCTCGCCCGCGAGTACCCGCTCGCGGACTACCAGACGATCTTCGCCCGCGTGCCGGGCAGCGCCGAGATGCCGAGCGCGGCCCGGCCGTTCACGCCCCGGGTCCTCGCGCGGCTCGCCGCGCGGGGCGTCGGGGTCGCGCCGCTCGTCCTGCACACGGGGGTCTCGAGCCTCGAGGGCGACCCGGTCACGGGGCGGTCGGCCGCGGTGTTCCCCGAACCGTTCGACGTCCCGTCGGCCACGATCGAGTCGGTCCGGGCGACGCGCGCGCGCGGGGGGCGCGTGATCGCCGTGGGGACGACCGTGGTGCGGGCGCTCGAGTCGGCGGTCGACGGGTGCGGGCTCCGCGCCGCGCGCGGGTTCACCTCGCTGTACCTGCGCGCGGGCCGGCCGCTGCGCGCGGTCGACGGACTGCTCTCGGGGTTCCACGGCGACCGGACGACCCACCTCGACCTGCTCGAGACCGTCGTGCCGCCCGAGCGCCTCGCGCGCGCCTACGCCCGCGCCCGGTCGTCCGGCTTCCTCTGGCACGAGTTCGGCGACAGCCACCTGATGCTGCCGAACTAGCGGCCGGCGCGGCCTACTTCCCGGCGGGGATGCCGGCCCGCTGCCGCAGCGACTGGTAGAAGCCGCCGAAGGCGGTCGCCGTCGCGGTCTTGAGCCCCTGGATCCGCAGCTGCTCGCGGACCTCCTTCGCGCTCTGGCGGAGGTCGAGGATCTTCGCGGAGTCGTACTTGTACTGGAAGGTGCCGGGCGGGCCGCGCGGGAACGGCTCCCAGTCCTTCGCCGAGGTCGGCCGAAGCTCGTGCGCCCGCTTCCCCTCCGTCGGCTGGAACGCGGGCAGCGTCAAGTGCTCCTCCGTGAGCCACAGCAGCGTCGCGTCGCGGATCGCGGCGGACGTCGTCTCGTCGAGCGCGCCGGGGGCGACCTGCGCCTGGACCCAGTCGACGAGCGCGTCGAACGTCTTGTCGGCGCTGTCCTCGAGCATCTGGAGGACCGCGAGGCGGATCGCGCTGCGCCGGAGCTGCTCGATGCCGGTGTCGCTCAGGCGGTACTCCGCGGTGAGCCCCAGCAGGCTCTCCGCGTTCAGGGCGAGGTCGTCCAGCTTGAGCACGAACAGCGGGGCCGGCGCTTCGTCGCGAGGCACGAACCAGAGCGAGAACTCCCGGCCGTTCGTGAGGAGCGCGAGCGGCACGCGCGCGGTCTTCGCCAGCGCGCCGACCGCGCCCGCGTCGGTGACGTTCGCGGTCCGGTCGCGGACGTCGAGGAACAGCCGCGGCTCGCCCTCGGCGTTGAACAGCGCGTAGTCGACGGGCGCGTCGGCGCCCTTCACGGGGTAGTCGAGGAACACCTGGTGCTTGTCGTGCGGGTCCCAGCCGAGCGCCACGAGGTACGGATTCACGATCCAGTGCCGGATCTGCTGCTCGGTCACGTCCTGGACGTCCCGCAGCACCTCGCCCGCCACCTGTCCGAAATCGGCGAGCCGTCGGCTGAGATCGACCGCTTCCATCGCCGCCCGAATGGTTGCCCATCCGTTAAAAAGGCTGGGGCGGCGGGCTCAGCGCCCGCGCAGCCGGGCGGCCTCGGCGGCGAGGAACGGACGGACGTCGGCGAGCGGCCGATCGAGGCCCTCGTACGGCGGCAGCCCGAGCCGGTCGGACAGCAGCCACTCGACCTCGTAGGCGTACAGGAGCGACGATCCGACCCCCTCGAGCAGGCGGGCGAGCCGCACCCCCCCGCGCGGGGAGAACCGCAGGTAGCGGGGCCGACGGCCGAGGGCGGCGAACATCGCGTCGGTGAGCTCGGAGTAGACCCACCGCTCCGGTCCGCCGACGGGGACGATCTCCCGGGCCGGCCGCTCCGCCCGCTGGCGCACGATCCGGGCGAGGTCGCCGACCGCGAGGGGGCTCACGTGGTAGCTCCCGTCGCCGAACATCGGGAACCGGCCGTACCGGTGCATGGTGCGCAGCATCACGGTGAGGAGCTTGTCGCGCGGCCCGTACAGCATCGTCGGCCGAAGGATCACGAAGTCGAGCCGGCTGCGGAGCAGCGCCCGGTCGACCTCGCGCTTGCGGGCGAGGTACGGCAGCTGCGCCTCGAGCGCGGGGGGCGCGTCGGGGACGCTCAGCTGCACGAAGCGCCGGACCCCGTTCGCCTCGCAGGCGGCGACGAGGCGGGCGAGCCCCGCGGCGAGGGGGCGGAACCGTCGGTCCGACCCCGCGCGGTACCAGGCGAGGTTGACGACCAGATCGACCCCCGCGAGCAGCGGCGACCAGTCGGCGAGCCGCGCGGCGTCCGCCGGCACCCACTCGATCGACGGCCCCACCTCGCCGGGCAGGGGGTGGCGGTGGACCGAGCGGATCTGCCACGGCGGCGCGAACTCCGCCCGGATCGCGCGGCCGACGAACCCGCCCGTCCCGCCGACGAGGAGCAGGCGCGGCCGGGCGGGCGCGTCCGGGCTCATGCCGGGGTCGGACCGGCGGGCGGGGGGGTCCGGGCGGGGACGGCCACGGGCTCGAACCGCTCGGCCCACTGCGCCCGCACGACGGGCGTCACGTCCGCGATCCCGATCGGTCGACCCCGCTCCCGGGCGAGCGAGGTCATCACCGAGGCGTCGAAGCCGCACGGTCGGATCCGGGCGAAGTCGGCGAGGTCGGGATCGACGTTGAGGGCGAAGCCGTGGAAGCTGACCCAGTGGTCGACCGCGATCCCGATCGACGCGATCTTCCGCACGCCGTCGACCCAGACGCCGCGCTGGCCCTCGACATGCCCGCTGGGCACGCCGAAGGCGGCCGTCGTCGCGACGAGCAGCGCCTCCAGGTCGTGGACGAACCGGCGGATGTCGCGGCCCCGGGGGTCGAGGTCGACGATCGGGTAGCCGACGAGCTGGCCCGGCCCGTGGTAGGTCGCATGGCCCCCGCGCTCGACGTGGAAGACGGGCAGCCCGCTCGCCGCGGCGCCGCCGTCGTCGCCCTGGACGCCGACGGTGACGACGGCCGGGTGCTCGACGAGCACCAGCGTGTCCCCGATCGCCCCCGCCCGGCGGCGCGCGACGAGGGCGCGCATCGCGTCGAGCGCGTCCCCGTACTCGCGGCGGCCCCAGTCAACGACCGGTGGCATCGACCCGCCTCCGCGCCACGTGCATCGGTTCGCCGAGCCAGAGCAGCGCCGCTTCCTGGAGCGCCTCCGAGAACGTCGGGTGCGGGTGGATCGTGAGCGCGAGGTCCCGCACCGTCGACCCCATCTCGATCGCGTGCGCGGCTTCGGCGATGTAGTCGCCGCACGCCTCGCCGACCGCGTGGACGCCGAGCAGCCGCCCGGTCGCGTCGTCCCCGACGACCTTCACCCAGCCCTGGGTCGCGTGGCTCGCCTGGGCGCGTCCGAGCGCCGGGTAGGGAAAGCGGACCTCGCGCGCCTTCGCCCCGCCCGCCGTCGCCTCGGCGACGGTGGCGCCGACGCTCGCGAGCTCGGGCGTCGTGAAGACGACCGACGGCATCGCGCGGAAGTCGAACCGCGTCGGGCGGCCGGCGGCCGCCTCGGCCGCGACGATCCCCTCCCGGTACGACTTGTGCGCGAGCATTGGCGGCCGGGCGAGGTCCCCCGCGGCGAAGATGTGGGGCACGTTCGTCCGCATCTGCGCGTCGACCGGGACGAACCCGGTCTTCGGATCGACCGTCACGCCGGCGTCCTCGAGCCCTAGGTTCCGGCTCAGCGGGCGCTTTCCGATGGTGACGAACAGCCGCTCGGCCCGCAGCGCCTCGCGCCCGCTCGCGCCCTCGACGGTCAGGGTGACGCCGTCGGCCGCGCGCGCGAGCTCGACCGCCTTGGTCCCGGTCCGCACGACCACCCCGATCCGCTCGAGCACGCCCGTGATCTCGCGGGAGAGGTCGGGTTCCATCCCGGGGAGCAGCTGGGGCATCAGCTCGACGATCGTCACCGAGACGCCGACGCTCGCGAGGAACTCGCCGAGCTCGCAGCCGCTGACGCCGCCCCCGAGGATCAGCATCGAGCGCGGGAGCGTTGTCTGCGAGAGGAGGTCCCAGGCGTTCACGACCTGCGCGCCGTCCGTCTCGAACCCGGGGAGCGAGATCGGGACGGCGCCCGTCGCGAGGATCGCGGCCGCGAAGTCGATCCGCTCGTGCCCCCCGTCCGGCGCGGTCAGGTCGGCCGACGTGGGGCCGGTCAGGCGGGCCTCGCCGGGGAGCACGGTCGCTCCGGCCGACTTGAGCAGCCCCGCGACGCCCTGCCGCTCCTTCGTGCAGACCGCCTCCTTCCAGACCATGGTGGCGGCGAGGTCGAACCGCGGATCCTTCGCCGTCACGCCGATCTCGGGCCCCTCGTGCGTGAGCGAGAAGTACAGCCGGGCCGCGTGGATGAGCGCCTTCGAGGGGATGCAACCGCGGTTCAGGCACTCGCCGCCGAGGTCGCGCTTCTCGACCAGCACGACCTTCTTTCCGAGCTGGCCCGCGCGGATGGCGGCCATGTAGCCCGCCGGTCCGCCGCCGATGACGAGGATCTCCGCCGACCGCGCGTACGTGCCTGCCATGCCGGCCCGCTCACCTTCCGCCCGGACGGGAGGCCGCCGCAGCATAGACGTCTTCGGTCAGCGAGCTCGCCGCCGGGGGAGGCGCCGACTCGGCGGCGGCGATCGCGGCCCGCACCTCCCGCTCCGCCTCCGACTGGATGGCGGCGCGGGCGGCGTCCGTGAGCCAGCCGCCCGCCGCGAGCCACGACTCGAGGCGGCCGACGGGATCGTGGGCCGCCGCCCGGTCCGACCAGTCCGCGGGCTGGTAGCGCTTCGGGTCGTCGGAGCTCGAGTGCGGCGTCATGCGGTACACCACGAACTCGAGGAGCTCGGGCGGCCCGCCGGCCCGCACCGCCCCGAGCGCCTCCCGCAGGGCGGCGAAGGTGGCGAAGAAGTCGGTCCCGTCGACGCGCCGCCCCCCAAGACCATACGCGGCGGCCTTCGCGGCCAGGCTCGCGGCCGCGGTCTGGCGCTCGACCGGCACCGAGATCGCCCACTGGTTGTTCGCACACGCGAAGACGACCCGCGCGCCCTGCACCGCGGCGAGGTTGAGCCCGGCGTGGAAGTCGTTCGAGCTCGTCGCCCCGTCCCCGAAGAAGGCGACCGCGACGCCCGCGTCGCGGCGCGCGCGCAGCGCGAGGCCGAGCCCGACCGCGTGCGTCACCTGGGTGCCGATCACCGACGACATCGAGACGTAATGGACCTCGCGGGCCGTCGGGTGGCACGGCATGTTGCGTCCGCGCGCGGGATCCCGGTCGTCCGCGAACAGGTGGTGGGCGTACGTCACGAGCGAGTGGCCCCGCACGAGGGCGGTCAGCTGCTCGCGCAGGCCGGGGACGATCCAGTCGTCCCGCGCCGTGGCGAGGCCGGCCGCCACGTTCACGGCCTCGTGCCCGGTCGCCGCACCGTAGAACCCGACGCGCCCCTGGCGCTGGAGCGCCTGCATCCGCGCGTCGAGCGTCCGTCCGAGGACCATCCAGCGGTACGCGGAGAGCGCCGTCGACTCCCAGTCGTCGCCGACGCACCGGCGGGCCGCGTCGGCGGAGTACGCCAGCGGGACGAGCGCCGGCCCGGGGCTCATGTCAGTTCCGCGAACAGCTGGTGCGGGTCCTCGAGGTACCCCTTCACCGTGGCGAGGAACTGCGCCCCCTCGTAGCCGTCCACCACCCGGTGGTCGAGCGAGATCGAGAGGTTCATGAGGTCGGCCGGCCCGATCGCCCCGTCGGACTGGTAGACGGGGCGACGGAAGATCCGGTGGACGCCGAGGATCCCGACCTCGGGGTAGTTGAGGATCGGGGTCGCCATCACGCCGCCCAGGGCGCCGAGGCTCGAGATCGTGAACGTCGAGCCCTTGAGCTCGGCGAGGGCGAGCTTGCCGGCCCGGCCCCGCTCCGAGAGGTCCTGGATCGCCTTCGCGATCTGGGCGAGGCTCTTTTGGTCCGCGTCGCGCAGGACCGGTACGAGCAGCCCGTCGCCGGTCTGCGTCGCGATGCCGAGGTGGTAGGCCGAGCGGACGACCAGCTCCTCCCGGGCGTCGTCGACGGTCGCGTTGAGGTGCGGGTGGGCCTTGAGGCCCGCGACGACCCCCTTCACGACGAACGGGAGATAGCTGAGGCGCACGCCCTGCTTCTCGACGTGCTTCGCCATCCGGTCCCGCACCCGCACGAGCTCGGAGACGTCGACCTCCTCCACGTAGGTGAAGTGGGCCGCCCGGTGCGTCGACTCCGTCATGTGCTCCGCGATCACCCTCCGGATCCCGCGGATCGGGATGCGCTCGGCGACGTCCGCGGTCTCGGGCGCCGTCGTGGCGGTCCCGACCGGCGGGGGCGACGTGCCCCGGCCCAGGGGCCCCGGGGGTGGAGTGGCGGGGGCCGCCGACGTGGGGGAACCGCCGAGGTCCGCCTCGGTGATCCGCCCGTTCGGTCCCGACCCCCGGACCCCGGCGAGATCGATGCCTCGCTCGGCGGCCAGTCGGCGGACGTACGGGGCGGCGAGCGGGGCGGCGGCCGGAGCCGCGGGGCCCGCTGCGGCCGGCGCGGGCGGGCGAGGCGCGGTCGGCGGGGGAACGGCCGGGGACTTCTCCGCGGACGGTGCGGCCGACATCGCCGGGGTCGCGGCCGCCGCGGGACCGCTGCCCGGGCCCTCGACCTCGAGCGTGACGAGGAGGCCGCCGACCTTCACCTTCGTCCCGACGGGGGCGTGGAGCTGCGCGACCCGGCCGGTCTTCGGGGACGGGATCTCCACGTTCGCCTTATCGGTGAGCACGCTGACGAGCGGCGCATCCTCCCGGACGGTATCGCCCTCCTTCACGAACCACTGAACGACCTCGCCCTCGGCGACCCCCTCGCCGATGTCGGGGAGTCGGAACTCGAACCGCACGGTCGCCTCAGCCCGCCTTCACGGTCGTACGGGCGGTGTCGGCGATCGTCGCGGCGTTCGGGAGGTACAGGTTCTCGAGCGCGTAGGGGAACGGGGTGTCGTATCCGGTCACGCGGGCGATCGGCGCCTTGAGCGAATAGAACGCCTTCTCGGCGAGCAGCGCGGCGACCTCGCCGCCGAACCCGCAGAACCGGGCGGCCTCGTGGACGACGACGGCGCGCCCGGTCTTCTCGACCGACGCGACGATCGCGGGCTCGTCGAGGGGCACGAGGCTCCGCAGGTCGATCACCTCCGCCGAGATCCCCTCCTGGGCGAGCGCCTCCGCCGCTTCGGTCGTCGGCGGCACCATCGCGCCGTAGGCGAACAGGCTGACGTCGCTCCCTTCGCGGACCGTGCGCGCGACGCCGAACGGGACCCGGACATCGCCGTCCGGGACCTCCCCGGTCACCGCGCGGTAGATCCGCTTCGGCTCGAGGAAGATCACGGGGTCCTCGTCGTGGATGGCGGTGAGGAGGAGCCCCTTCGCGTCCGCCGGGGTCGACGGGACGATCACCTTGAGCCCGGCGGTGTGGCAGAAGTACGCCTCGGTGCTCTGCGAGTGGTACAGCCCGCCCTTGATGCCGCCCCCGTACGGGGTGCGGATCACCACGTGGCAGGGGTACTGGCCGCCGGACCGGTAGCGGAACTTCGCGAGCTCGCTCACGATCTGGTCGAAGGCGGGATAGATGAAGTCGAGGAACTGGATCTCGGCGACCGGCTTGAGGCCGTAGAGCGCCATCCCGATCGCCGTGCCGACGATCCCGGTCTCGGAGAGCGGCGTGTCGATCACCCGGTCGCCGCCGAACTCCTTGAAGAGCCCCTCGGTCGCCCGGAAGACCCCGCCGTTCACCCCGACATCCTCGCCGAGCACGAGGACGTCCGGGTCGGCCTTCATCGCCTCGTGCAGGCCCCGGTTCACCGCCTGGACGAGGGTAAGCTCGGTCACGGGCGCACCGTCCCGGCGGCGAGCAGCCGCTCGAGCGTCGCCCGCTCCTCCTCGAGCCGCGGGGTCGGCCGCGCGAAGACGTCCTCGAGGAAGCTCGTCGGCGCGACCGGGGGCCGCTGCTCCGCGACCTCGATCGCGTGCGCCAGACGGGCCTTGGCCTCGTCCCAGATCTGGGCGTCCGCGGCCTCGGTGAGCACGCCGTTCGCGCGGAGCTCGTGCTGAAGCCCGAGGACCGGGTCGCGCTTCTTCGCGGCCTCGAGCTCGGCCTCGCTGCGGTAGCGCTTCGGATCGTCCGAGGTCGAGTGCGGCCCGAACCGGTACACCTGGGCCTCGATGAGCGTCGGACCACCCCCGGTCACGGCGCGCTCGCGCGCCTCCGCGACGACCCGCACGACCGCGCGCAGGTCGTTGCCGTCGACCACCACGCCCGGGAAACCGTAGGCCGACGCCTTCTCCGCGAGGGTGGCGCTGCGCGTCTGCTTCTCGCGGGGGAGGGAGATCGCCCACTGGTTGTTCTGGCAGAAGAAGATCGTGGGGACGCGGAAGACGCCCGCGAAGTTGAGGCCCGCGTGGAAGTCGTTCGAGCTCGTCGCCCCGTCGCCGAAGAACGATGCGGTGACGATCGCATCGCCCCGACGGCGGGCCGCCATCGCCGCGCCGACCGCCTGGGTGATCTGGGTGCCGATCGGGCTGGAAGCGACCACGAAGTGCTGCTCGCGGAAGCCGAAGTGGTTCGGCATCTGCCGGCCCTTGATGAGGTCGGCTGCGTTGCCGTACAGCTGGTCGACGACCTCCTGGAGGTCGACGCCGCGCGTGAGCGCCACGGCGAGCTCCCGGTACGCGGGGAACACCCAGTCCTCGGGTCGCAGCGCGGTCGCGATCCCGACCTGGGCCGCTTCCTGGCCCTGCAGCGGGGCGTAGAACCCGATCCGGCCCTGGCGCTGCAGGGAGAGGCAGCGTTCGTCGGTGACCCGGGCGAGGACCATCCACCGGTACGCCGCCACGACCTCCGCGGTCGTCAGCGTCGAAGCGCTCGCGGGCGCACGCGGGGGGGTCCCGGTCGATGCCGTGCTCTCCGCCATGGACGTCCGACGCCGAGGACTGACGCCGCCGATATAACGGTGCACCCCCGAGGTCCGCTCCGGCCGCGAAAATCGGAACGCACCGCCGCCGGAGCGTTGCGCCGCCACTGCTCGCCGGAAGGGTATTTCTACCCCCGTAGAAGTGGACGCGCCCCCTCGGAGTTTAGCAGCATGCCCGACCTACCGCCGGCGATCGATGTCCGCGGGCTCACGCGGGTGTTCGAGAGCCGCAAGGGGTTCCTCTTCAACGAGGTGACCCGCACCGAGGCGCTCGCCGGCATCGACCTGAAGATCGAGAACGGGGCGATCTTTGGGCTGCTCGGCCCGAACGGCGCCGGGAAGACGACGCTGACGAAGATCCTCGCGACGCTCCTCCTGCCGACCGCCGGGTCGGCCCGCGTGCTCGGCCACGACGTCGCCCGCGACGCGGCGTGGCTCCGGCCCCGCATGGGCCTCGTGCTGGGTGGCGAGCGGGGGCTCTACAACCGCATCAGCGGGCGCGAGAACCTGCGCTACTTCGCGGACCTCTACGGCATCCCGCTCTCGGACCGGGAGCGGCGGATCCAGGAGGTGCTCGAGCGCGTCGGCGTCGCCGACGCCGCGGAGCGCCGCGTCGAGGAGTACTCGCGGGGGATGAAGCAGAAGCTCCACCTCGCCCGCGGGATCCTGCACTGGCCGCAGATCCTCTTCCTCGACGAGCCGACGATCGGCCTCGACCCGAAGAGCGCGCGGGAGGTGCGCAAGCTCGTCCGCTCGCTCGTGTCGGACGGCGTCACGATCTTCCTCACGACCCACTACATGTTCGAGGCCGAGGAGCTCTGCCCGGAGCTCGCGATCCTCTCGAAGGGCCGGATCGTCGCCCGGGACAGCGTCGCCGGGCTGCGGCACCTCGTCGGCGGCGACCGGACGATCGAGGTCGAGGCGTACGGCTTCGACGATCGGGAGATCGAGGGGCTGCGTCGGCTCCCCGGGGTGTCGAAGGTCGTCACCGAGGAGTACGGGCCCCGCCTGCGGCTGACGATCCGCACGCGCACCGGGGAGACGACGACGGACCGCGTCCGCGCGTCGATCCCCGGTCGCCCGGAGCTCACGGTCCGCGAGCGGGTCACGTCGCTCGAGGACGTCTATCTCGACCTCGTGGAGGAGGCGACCGGCTAGATGGCGCTCGCGACCCCCCACGTCTCGCGCGCGCGCGCCACGGCCGCGTCGCTGCGGCTCTCGATCCTGATGTTCCTCGCCGACCCCCAGTGGCTGATCCCGTCGATGATCGCGCCGGTCATCTTCGGCCTCGTCGCGTTCGAGCTGTTCGTCGGCACGAGCCCGTACTGGCTCACCTACGCGATCCTCGGCGCGGGGATGATGAGCATGTGGGGCCAGACCCTGTACGGGAGCGGCTGGGCGACGGGGCAGGACCGGGAGTTCGGCACCCTCGAGCCGACGCTCCAGTCGCCGACGCCGTACCTCTACGTCATCCTCGGCCGGGTGCTGTGGAACGTCGTCTCGGGGCTCATCGGGGGCGGCATCGTCTACGCCGTGGTGGTCCTCGCGGCGGGAAGTCCGCCGCCCGTCCCGGACCCCGCCCTGTTCGCGGTGCTGTTCGTCTTCGTGATGCTCACGCTGGCGAGCGTGGGCGTGATCTTCGCGGCGTTCTACGTCTACACGCGCTACGCGGGGTTCATCCAGAACGTCGGCGAATTCGCGTTCTACATCGGGACGGGCTGCATGTTCCCCGTCGTCCTGCTCCCGTTCTGGACGAACCCGATCGCGCTCATCTTCCCGCCGACGTGGGCGCTCGACGCGCTGCGCTACGAGGGGATCCCCGGGTACACCGGGTTCGGCTGGGGGTTCGAGGTCGACCTGATCGGCGCCGTCGCGACGACCGCGGTCTACCTTGTCGTCGCGGGCGCGATCTTCCGCCGGGTCGAACGGCACGTCCTCGAGGTCGGGAACCTCGCGGACTACTGACGGAGGGACGACGGCATGGCGATCGCGAACGCCCGGGAACGACGCCCCGCCGGCGGTCCGTCGTTCCTCCGGACGTTCTGGACGAACGCGGTCATCGCGCCGCGCACCTCGCTCGGGTTCATGCGCCTCGACTTCGTGCTCGGCACGATCTTCGTCATCCCGCTCACCCAGATGGTGTTCTTCGTCTTCGTGGTGAAGCTCGACGGCGGGGGGGCGTCGGAGATCGCCTTCACCGCGATCGGCAACGCGGTCGCGACCGTCACCTACTCGAGCGTCTTCTCGGTCTGCCAGACGACCGACAGCGAAAAGGAGCAGGGGACGATGGAGCACCTGCTCGTCTCCCCGTCCAACCGCACCGCGATGTACTTCGGCCGGGGCCTGATCCCGATCCTGGTCTCGCTCGCGACCGTCACGGTGGGCCTCGTCTACGCCGTCACGCTCTTCGGGGTCGTGATCTCGGTCGCCGCCCTCCCCGCGGTGGCCGTGTCGATCGTGCTGACGGCGTTCGCGATGGTCGCCTTCGGGCTGCTCCTCGGCGGCGTCGCGCTGTACCTCCGCACCTCGATCATCCTCGGGAACATCTTCCTGTTCATCGGGCTCCTCCTCTCGGGCGTCAACTTCCCGGTGTCGCAGCTTCCCGTGCCGCTCCAGTACGTCGGGGACGCGCTCCCGCTCACCTGGGGGCTCGCCGCCATCCGGGCGGCGATCGCGGGCGAGTCGATCGGCGCCCTCGGGATCCTCTGGCTCGCGGTCGCGATCGCCGCCGCGGTCTCCTTCGGCCTCGCGATCGGCCTCTGGAAGGTCTTCGAGCGCCGGGCCCTCTCGACCGGGAGCATCGCCCGGTTCTGAGCGCGCGAAGCCCGGGTATTATCTGCCGGTAGGGAGTGGGGCAGACCCGTGCGCAAGGCCCGTACGGTCGTCCTGACCCCCGAGGACCACGCGGCGCTCGACGCCTGGGCCTCCCCGGCCGCGCCCGAGCGGCGCCGCGCGATCCGCGCGCGCATCGTGCTCGAGGCGGCCCGGGGCGCCCCGAACGGCGCGATCGCCCGTCACCTCGGCGTGCACGCCGAGACGGTGGCGCTGTGGCGCGGCCGGTTCGCCGCGCGGGGGCTCGACGGGATCCGCCACGACGCGCCCCGCAGCGGCTCGGGCCGCCGCGCGGAGCCGGGCCTCGTCGACCGGATCGTCCGCACGACCCTCGAGGTCGAGCCGCCGAGCGGCCGATGGACGACGCGGAGCCTCGCCGCGTCGCTCCACGTGAACCACATGCTCGTCTTCCGCGTCTGGCGCAGCCACGGCCTCGGGCCCGGGGCGCGGGTCCGGGGGGCCGGGCCCGGGCTCACGGCTCCGTCAGCGGAACGTACGGACGGGTGAACAGCCGCCAGTTCCCCTCGTGCGCATCGTAGACCGAGTTCACGAAGCAGCGCCATCGGGCGTCGTCGACCCGCGGGAAGTCCGACCGGTAGTAGTAGCCCGGCCATCGGGTCTCCTCGCGGTACCGCGTGTGCCGCACGACCGCCTCCGCGGTCCAGACCCGGTGGTCGAGCTCCCAGACTCGTCCGAGCTCGCGCAGATCGGTCGCGCCGGTCGCCGACAGGTCCTCCCGGAGGAGCGTGAGGTGGGCGAGGCCCCGGTCGAGCAGGTCCGCGTTCGTGGTGTAGTCGGCCCCGACCCCGCCCGCGTACTCGTCCATGATCTTCTCGAGGCGCAGGAGGCCCTGGTCGGGCGCGAGCAGGTCCGGCACGACCGAGCCGTCCGTCACCCGGGCGCGGCCCTCCGACGCCCGGTCGAGCGGGGCGAAGATCGTGCGCCGCCACGCCTCGACCTCGTCCGGGGCGACCGTCGGCCGCCCGGGGTGGTCGAGGAGGTAGCGGACCGCCCCCTTCGCGGCGAGCCGGCCCTCGGTGAACGATCCGCTCGAGAACTTGTGGGCCGACCCGCCGATCGTGTCGCCGGCGCCGAACAGTCCCTCCACGCTGGTCATCCGGTTGTACCCCCACGCGTACTCGCCCGGACCGACGTCCCCCGGCCCGCTCGCCCAGGCGCCGGCGCACACCGCGTGCGAGCCGAGCACGTACGGCTCGGAGAGCACGAGCTCGACCGGACCCGTGCGGGGATCCGTCCCCTGGGACGCCCAGGCGACGACCTGGCCGACGGTCATGTTGAGGAACGCCCCCCATCCCACGCGTTCCTTCTCCGGCGAGTCGAGGACCCGCTCGGTGTGCATCAGGATCGGACCGCGTCCCGCCCGGACCTCGCGGAGCAGGAGGTCGTTGCGCAGGCACGTCGGCAGCGGCTTCGCGTCGGCGTACGCCCCGACGCGGTCGCGGAGGCCCGCGAGCTGGCTCGCCTCGAACGAGTCGCCCGCGCCGTTCGTCGCGATCGCTTTGAGGTAGAGGAACCAGGCGCCGACGGGGCCGTAGCCGTCCTTGAACCGCGTGACGACGAGCCGGTTCTCCATCTGGGTCATCTCGGCCCCGGCCGGGATCAGCAGGCCGTAGGCGGACCCGGTCGCCCAGGGGGGATACCACGTCCGGCCCCACCCCTCGCCCGACGACCGGGGCCGATAGAGGTGCGACGCGCCCCCCGCGGCGACGATCACGGCGCGGGCCCGGTACACGCGGTACGACCCGTCGCGGACGCTGAACCCGACGGCGCCCGCGACCCGGTTCGGGTGCTCGCGGTCCTTCAGCAGGTGGGTGACGACGACCCCTTCGTCGACGGCGGTCGCGGCCGCGCGAGCGGCCTCGGCGACGATCGGCTTGTACGACTCCCCGTGGATCATCACCTGCCAGCGCCCCTCGCGCACGAACCGTCCGGTCGTCGGGTCGGTGAAGATCGGGAGCCCCCACTCCTCGAACAGGTGGACCGACGAGTCGACGTGGCGGGCGATGTCGAAGACGAGGTCCTCCCGGGAGAGGCCCATGAGGTCGTTGCGGACGTACCGGACGAAGTCCTCGGGCCGGTTCTCGTGCCACCGCAGCCCCATGTAGCAGTTGATGGCGCTCAGGCCCTGGGCGACGGCGCCGCTCCGCTCGATCGCGGCCTTCTCGACGACCACGATCGACAGCCCGCGCCCCCAGTACCGGGCCTCGAAGGCGGCCCCGCACCCGGCGAACCCGCCGCCGACGATCAGAAGGTCGCAGTCGACGACGCGCGGCGCCGAGGTTCGACCGTCCTCCATCGCGGTCGCCCTCTACAGCGGGGTGGGCCACGGCCCGCCGAGCGTCGGGAGCGCGTCGACGGCGAGGTAGTCCGGCTCGAACGACAGCAGCGGCGACCCCAGCGCGTCCGGCGGAGCGGCGGGTTCCTCCGCCGGCGAGCGGATCGAACCCCACGGACGCTTGCGGATCGGATACTCGAACTCCTTCACCTCGCCCCCGCGCATCCGGACCGTCCAGTGGATCCGGTCGGTCGTCCGGTTCGGCACGACCCGGGCGCCGAGGGGGGCGAAGTCGGCGTACCCGCGCACCTCGATCGCCCCTTCGGGGCAGGCCTTCACGCAGGCGAAGCACTCCCAGCACATCTCCGGCTCGACGTTGCGGGCGCGGCCCTCGCGGGGGTCGATGTGCATGATGTTGCTCGGGCAGATGCGCACGCACTGCCCGCAGCCGAGGCACTTGTCCCGGAGCACGTAGGTCGGCATCGGCCCGTACGGTCGCCGGACCCGGACGGCCGACCCGAGAAAAGCGTTGCCGCGGCCGCCCCTACAGGGGGACCACCGCGGCCCGGACCCGCGCATCCAGGTCGGCCGGGACCGGGGCGATGGCGTGCGCGCAGCGGGCGTGGTCGACGAACCGGCGGCTGACCTCGTCCGCGCTCTCCGCCTCCAGGGCCCACTCGCACGGCTCGCCGAGCGCCGCGCACGCGAAACGGACCCGGGCGGTCACACGCCGACCGAGGCGGACGATTTAGATAGGGATGTCGCGAGTCCCGGCGGGGGCGCATCGGGCCGGCGCCGGGGTCGTCCCGGTCGGCGCGCGCCGGCGCGGTCAAGGTTCTTCTAGGGGCGCCGGGCTCCCCCCGCTACGTCGAAGCGAAAGGACTCGGGGTGGACCCCGGAGGCCACCGCGCCCCCCGACCCGCGGACTCCCCGCGCGGAAGGACGTCTCGGGCACCGCCTCCTCCGACGGAACGGAGCGGATCGCCCGGGACGAGCACCGGGCGCGACCATCCCCGGCGTCCCCGGGCGGCGGGCGGACGTGGAGCCCGCGCGTTCATGACCGATCCCCCGATCGTCGACCTCCTCCTGTTCGTGGCCGCTGCGCCGGACCCGGGAGACGGCGTCGGAGTGGCGGTCGACTCGTCGGTGTTCGCCAACGTCACGCGAGCCTTCACGGGCAGCTGGATCGTGCTGCGGCCCGCGGGTCCGGCGCGGGCCAGCCCGGCGGCCGCCGACGGCCCGAGCGGGACCTGGAAGCTTCCGCGCGCTCAGGCTCAGGCGGCACGTCTGGTCCTCGACCTGGCGAAGGCCGCCGGGCGCACGGTCCTGCTCGTGGACGTCGAACGACCCGAGGGACTGGACGCGCTCGTTCAGCGGTGGTACTCGGCCGACGACCTCCTGCCGAAGCTCGTCCGCTCGGACGGAGCCGCGCTCGAGGGCGAAGAGATGTTCACCCCGCGGCTCGTCCGCAGCTTCCTCACGGCCGGTACGCAGCGCCGCGGACGGCAGCGGCCGCTTCCGTGAGGAGCCCCCGGCACCGAAGCCACGCCGCGGGGCGGCTCCGCCCACCGCGCCGCCGGAAAGCGCTATATTCGGCGGCGGGGCGACGCCGACGGGGCCCATAGCTTAGTTTGGCTGGAGCACCCGGCTGATAACCGGGAGGTCGTCGGTTCAAATCCGACTGGGCCCACTTCACGTCGGAGGGTCGCCTCACTGGGAAAGTGCGGCCTGCCGTTGCGCCGCCCGGATGGGGCTTCCGAGGCGACCTGCGGTCGGGCATCGAGCCCTCCGACTCCGTCCGCCGTCTCGTCCTGGTCGACTCCGAGGTGGTGCGGAGTTCGAGTCGACGAGGCGCATCCACAAACCCTCGGGGCTTGCGGCGCGACGAGGCCCCTCGCGTAGGCGAAGCGTCGGACCGGACTCCCCGGGAGACGCACGGGCACCCGAACGGAGCCGCCAACCCTTCGCCCCGCTCCTCCAGTCCCCGGCCGACGACCGCGCGGAGTGGCTTCTTCGTGCGCGAGTCGACCCGAAGGACGAGGGTCGGAAGGGTCTCGGCGGGGCTGTTCCGGCGTCGGGGCAGGGCCGCAAAGCGGCCTCCGTCGTCTTCGACCTCCCCGCGGGGGGCTCGAGAGCCTCGCGATCGGGGCGAGCGCTAGGGTCCGTAGCCTCAAAGGAGGGCCGTTCCGTTCAACGGTGCGTCGGGGGTGGTCGAGCTGGCGGTGAGTGAGGCCCCGGAGAGAGACCATGTCGACGGGTAGACGATCAGCAATTGCTGATTGCTCACGATAGAGACATTGGGCACGGACCAATTCGCGCCGGTTGCGGCTGACCCGAAACTGTCGAGCCAACTTCCATTTGGGGAGAGGAGCAACGCGTACCAACCCGACTCATTTGCCGAACAGCTGGACTCGACGACCGAAACCCATTGGGCGCAACCCGAGCCTGCCGGCTCCAAAACCGAGCCCGAGGACGTATTCAGCGCCAGCCCCACGATCCAGCTTACGATGCCGCCGGGGTTCGGGATCGTGCCGGTGGTTCGGTCGCCCGCGGACGCCGCCAGCGAGAGGAAGGTGAGCGAGGTGGCGCCCGACGCGGTGGTTCGATTCAGCGTGAAGTCCAAGTTGTACGGCGAGAGCACCACCGGGGGACCCAAGCTAGCAACATTCCCGCACCCGATCGAGCCGCCGTAGACGTCGGCGACCGAACCGTTGGACGAAAAGACCGCATCGTCGATCGGCTGGACTGCCGTGGCGCCCACGAGGCCACAGCGTCCGAGTTCCAACACCTGACCTTCCGGGCGACTACCGCCCCACCAGCCGTTCCCCAAACGGTAGGTCTCGACCGGTACCCCGTAGTTCGCGGACCAGCCGCCGCCCATCGCTGCCCAAGCGTTGGCCGCAAGTACGGTCGAGTCGGGAGGGAGCGGGGAGAACTCCTTCGCCCAGCTCCAGGGCGTGATCGCGAGTCCCGAACTGACCGCGCAGGAACTGACCATCGACATGGGCGGAAAGGCTCGCGCGACGCCCATCACATCCGTCACGACGAGAAGGCTCTGGCTCACATTGGAGAAGTAGAACATCTGCCAGAACGGTGCCGTGCCGGAGTTGTAGGTGCCGTGGAAAAGCGGGATGGATCCGTTCCAGAGTGTGAGCCCGTGGAAGAGCCCCTGACACGAGTTCACGGTCGCGCTGTTGTTCGGCCACCCGAGGGCGTTCGGATCGAACGGCAAAGGGGACGCGATTCCATAGACCGTGTACAGCGTCCACGGCCCCCCCGGCGCTGCCGCGACGGAGCCGTTCATCTGGCCCAACGCCTCGTAAAGGGTCGGACCGTCACCAATCGTCTTCGCGCCCATCGGGCTCGAAGACGGAGATCGGTAGACCACGGCCCCGAACACGAGCAGGCCGGCCACGGCGATCGACAGGACAACGATCCCCGTGTTCCTCCGCGCGTGTCGTTCTTGTACGGGAGAGGGGGACGGGGTTACCATCCGTTTTCAAGGATGGCCCCGGGTCGTATACACCTGACTCTCGACCTTCTTCGTTCGCCCCGGCTGGGTCATCGTGCCCGCGCGACCCTTCTCAGACCGCCGTCCGCAGAGCGACACACGGCCCTACCTCCGTGCGCTCGTGCGCCGAAGGCGGAGCGAGGAGCGAGGGGGGCGCCCGTGGGCCGTGGAGCCGACGCTTTAGAGGGCGAGCGAGCCGTTCACGG
The DNA here is from genome assembly GCA_035502475.1 of Thermoplasmata archaeon. Classification (GTDB taxonomy): domain Archaea; phylum Thermoplasmatota; class Thermoplasmata; order Lutacidiplasmatales; family UBA184; genus Lutacidiplasma. Next base: position 3,652 of record DATJUJ010000014.1, on the reverse strand, counting down.
TGGACGTGGCGACCGTCGACGTCACACTGAGGGTGTCGCCCGCGACGTTCCAAGCGTTCGGGCACACGATCACCAGTTGCTGGTCGCTCACCAGTGCTGTCACGGGCTCGGACCATCCGACGCCCCCGCCGGAAAGCTCGCCGTAGCTGTTCTGCCAGCCCCCGCTGGCGGAAAGGATGACCGCGTACCACCCCGAGATGCTCGCCGAGCAGTCCGCGATTGTAGCGACCCACTGCCGACACATCGGGGTCGCCAGCGGCATCCGCTGGCCCGAGGTGTTCGTGAGGTTCCAGCTCGTCATCCAGTTCGCGAGGCCCCAAGCCTCATCGTTGGTAACCGTGCCGTTGGAGTAGACGAAGACATCCTGGAACCGAAGGGCGACGTACTGCGCGGTTTCGCTCACGGTGACGTTCGGAGTGGAGGCCACGATCCGGTAGCTGCCCGCATCGGGAGGGGAGTTGAGAATCGCGCAGTTCACCGTCCCGCTCAGGGCGCCTCCGTAGGCGCCGTCCCGATAGACTCCGCCGGAAATTATGTTCTGGTCCCCGGCGAGGCCCGCGAGCCCACACCGGAGGTAGTCGACCCCCCAGTTGCCTCCCGGGCTCCCTTCGATCTCCGTAAACAGCTGGGCCCCCAACCAGAGGACCTCGACGGCGGGACTGTTCTGTGCGGACCAATACTGCCCTACGTGGTCCCACATCACCTGAGCCGCCTCGGGACTATTCACGGGAAGCGAGTCGTTCGAGTAGATCTGATCGGCCCAGAATGTGAGGTTGTAGGGAAGAGGGTCCCAAGCGCCGACGCATCCGCTCGTGGCGGGTATGGGGGAGTAGACTCGGACCGCGCCGGAGGAACTGGTGACGATCAACACCTGGCCGGTCACGTTCGAGAAGTACGCCAACTGCCAGAACGGGGCCGTGCCGGAGTTCAGGGTCCCGGTGGTAACCGGAATTGTCCCGTTCCAGACAGTAGGCCCGGGGAGCAGACGCTGGCAGTCGTTGACCGGAAGCGACTGGTTCTCCACCTCGTAGCCCCTCACGTTCGGGCTGAAGTCGCCTTGGGCTGCAAGACCCACCACAGAAAAGAGAGACCAGGGTCCCCCGGTCGCGTTGGAAACGGACGAGTTGACGGTAGCTAGGAGCTGATAGAAGTTCGGACCGTCGTCCACCGGTGAGTTATTGGAGCCGCCGGAACCCGGCACTCGGAACCCGAACGCCCCAAGGACGAGGAGCACGGCGATGCCAACGGCCAGCCCGAAGACCGCCGCTCTCCAGCGCCGTTGCCGGCCCAAGAGCGGAGAGTGAGTTTCGGGGCTCATCGAAATGGAGCACGGCGCGAGCTCGTATACGCGTGATCACTCGCGCCAGCCCATCCGTTCGGAACTTCGAGGCGCGGGAACTCCGTCGTTTCCGCGAGTCGTCCGGGTGACCTCGCCGCCGGCAAGGTAGCTCGCGGGTGTCTCGACCGGAGCAGAGGCGTTGGGACCACGGACCTCACCCGGTCGGTAGAAGAACGACGTGTCGACGTGGTTTGCGCGGTGAGCGTGCCCTCATACTCTCGCCCGCTCGGCATCCTTCGGACGCTGGCCTATGGCGAGACTCGCTCGCTCGCGCGCTGGTGCGATCCTCCTGGTCGCCGGACTGGCCGTCGGGTGCACCGTGGTGGCGTTGGTTTTCGCCACTGCGCACGCTCCTGGCGTCATGTAGCCCTCGGCGGCTCAGGTCGAGTACATGGGTGCGAACTTCTCACCGAGATCCACGGCCGTCGGGGGGATTTCGGTGCTCCCGTCCGATTGCACAACGATGCTCGTGGACGTCGATTCGCACGTGCCCGTCAGTGTTGGGGCGGCACCGCACGGCACACAGATCGACCTCAATGCGACGTCTTTCGGGGCGCCGTTCTACTTCTGGTCCGGGTCCGTCCCGCTCGAGCCCTTGAGCGTGGTCCTGTCCGTCAGCGATCCCGGCGCGGGGGTCTCGCTCACGTCGTTCGACCCAAGCTACGACCAGGGTGGGAACGCATCCTTCGGATTTGTGTTCAGTGCGAACGACTGCTAATCCCGTGCGAACTACCCTCCTCTAACTCCGACGCTCGGGGGAATCGTGGGTCGCGGAATTTCCGAGCTGTCGCGCCTGTCACGATCGCCTCTGTGGGGCCGCCGGTGGACGAAGCCCGGCTGGAGGCGACGGCGTAGGGCCAGAGCGAGGATACGGATCCACGCCCGGCGTCACGGCCGGATCGTCCCCGGGCCCACCTTGGGTGCCCGACAACAGCCGCCGGCGAACCCAGGGCTCCAAAGGGGGGCGCCAGCTGTTTGGGGTGGCGACCGGTGCGAACCGAGCGACCTTGCAGTGCGCGAACTCGAGGACCTAGTGCCGCGTCCACCAGCGGAGTGCGGGTCGTGAGTTGGTCACGCAATAGACCTGATTGAGCCGACGGATCGAAGCCCGTAGGACTCGCTCGACCTCGCCCCAGTCCTGGTAGTTCGTCCGAGTGAACGCCCACCGGCGGAGTGCTCGGAAGTGCGTCTCGATCGGGTTGAGGTGGCTCGCGTTCGTGGGAGCCGGGACGAAGGTGATCCTCAACCTCCGTGCCTCGGCCATCGCCGCCGGCGTGGTGTGTGTCGAGAGGTTGTCCTGGATGATGTAGATCCGACCTCCGAAGGGATGCTTCGAGCGGACCCAGCGGAGGAAGCGCACCCAGTCGGCGCCGGACTTTCTCCTCGAGAGATATCCTCGGAACCGCTTGTGATAGTAGTCGTAGGCGCCCATCAGATACCGAACTCCTCCGAGTCGCTTGTACGTCGCCGGCACTCGGTCGGGGTGCCCCGACCGAGCCCACGTGTGCCCGGCGTAGGGTTGGAGCGAGATCGGTCCCATCTCGTCCACGGACACCACGATCGGAGGGTTGTGCTGCCGGTTGGTGAGCTCGTTCAGTCGACGGGCCTTCTCGGCGAATTTGGGGTCCTTCGAGCTCTTCCAGATCTTGACGGACTGGAAGGTCACCGACTCCTCGATGAGGATCTGTCGAAGGCGTTCCCGACTGATCGACTCGAGCACTCCTTCGTCGGCCAGACTCTCGCGGAGGAGGTCGAGGGACCAGCTGGTGGGACCTTGCCCCCCATGGTCCTTCGGTCGGGAGAGCGCGAACTGGACGATGACCCGACGGAGCTCGGGAGTGAACTTGGGCTCGGGCCCGGGGTTCTTCTTGGGATATAGGGCGTCCCTCCCCATCCGATTGTAGTCCGTGATGACCCGACGGACCCAAGCCTCGCTCCAGAAGATCATGGAGGCGATCTTGGGCGGAGAGAATCCCTGAAAGGAGTGAAGGACGGCCGTCGCGCGCTTGGCGACGGTCGCCTCGTTGGTGCGCCGCACCAGTCGACTGAGCGCTTGGCCCTCCTCGTCGGAGAGCTCGCGGACCCGCAGCATCGGAGGGAGGCTATCGCCTCCCCCGGGAAAGTACTTGCGGTCGAGGTCAGAAACCTCGAACTACTCCGCTAGACGCGGCACTAGGCCATTGCCTCGGCAAGGCTCGTCGAGCTCGCTTCGAGAAGATCGGCGACGTGATCCCACATCGTGATGATCGCCTGTTCGGCCTGGGCGCCGCCCATGCGGTCGCGGGCCGCCTGGCTCTGGAACTTCCAGCGGAC
>DATJUJ010000013.1:0-8290 GCA_035502475.1 Thermoplasmata archaeon | reverse complement strand
TCCTGCTCACGTACATGGACCCCAAGTTCTCGCGGGCGGAGGTCACCTACCTTCTCTCGAAGCTGAACTACCCGGTCCCGCCGCCCGCCGGCAAGGACAAGGACGGGACGCCGTTCTGGTCGGGGAAGCAGCTGTTCTCCCTCACGCTGCCGAAGGACCTGACGCTCGAGTTCCGCTCGAACATCTGGGCCGGGTGCACCGACCCGCCGCTCAACTGCAAGCACGACGCGTGGGTCGTGATCGAGAACGGCGTCCTCAAGGCCGGCACGATCGACAAGAAGGCGATCGCGTTCGAGAAGGGCGCGGTCCTCGACGCGATCGCGCGGAACGACGGGATGCCGCGCGCGCGGCAGTTCCTCGACGAGATGAGCCGCCTCGCGATCACGGCGATGGGCCTCAAGGGGCTCTCGACGGGGATCGACGACGAGGACGTCCCCGAGCCCGCGCTCCACGAGATCCAGTCGTCGCTCGACGCGGCGCGCGAGAAGGTCGACGAGCTCGTCGAGCAGTACCGCAAGGGCAAGCTCGAGCAGATGCCCGGCCGGTCGATCGAGGAGACGCTCGAGGTGATGGTGCGCCGCGAGCTCGGCCAGGCCCGGGACAAGGCCGGCGAGATCGCGGGCCGGTTCCTCGGGCTCGAGAACCCCGCGGTCATCCTCGCGAAGTCCGGCGCGCGGGGCTCGATGCTCAACCTGACGCAGATGGCCGGCGCGGTCGGCCAGCAGTCGGTCCGGGGCGAGCGCCTGATGCGGGGCTACTTCAACCGAACGCTCCCGCACTTCGAGCGCGGCGACCTCGGCAGCGCGGCGCGCGGCTTCGTCAGCTCGAGCTACAAGCGCGGGCTCTCGCCGACGGAGTACTTCTTCCACTCGATGGGCGGCCGGGAGTCGCTGGTCGACACCGCCGTCCGGACGAGCCGCTCGGGCTACATGCAGCGCCGCCTGATCAACGCCCTCGAGGACCTCAAGGTCGCCGAGGACCGCACCGTGCGCAACACCGCGGGCACGGTCATCGAGTTCGACTACGGGGAGGACGGCATCGACCCGACGCGCTCGTACCAGGGCGCGGCGGTGTCGCTCGACGAGGTCGTGAGCCAGATCCTCGGACGGCGCGTCCGCTCCTCGGACGAGCGCCGGCCCGACGGCCCGGCCGGCACCCCGCCGGTCACCGAGGAGGAGATGGACCTCCAGGCCGAGGCGCAGCTCGAGGAGGAAGGCGAGGAGGAGGAGACCGAGGAGTTCGGGGCGCCGGAAGAGGGCCCCGAGTTCGGAGGCGAGTGACGATGGCCGAGGAGAAGAAGGTCGTCCCCGGCGAGGCCGCGAAGCGGATCCTCGAGATCGCGCGGAAGGAGGGGGTCGAGCTGCCGCCGCTGGTCGCGGAGGAGCTTCGGACCAAGCTCCACAACCTCAAGCTGCCGCCGGGCGACGCGGCCAAGATCGTGCGCGAGGTCGCGCGGCGCTACCGCCGGGCCGAGGTTGACGCGCACGAGTCGGTCGGGATCCTCGCCGCCCAGTCGATCGGCGAGCCCGGGACGCAGATGACGCTGCGGACGTTCCACTACGCGGGGGTCGCCGAGATGAACGTCACGCTCGGGCTTCCCCGGCTCATCGAGCTCGTCGACGCCCGCCGGGTGCCGTCGACGCCGATGATGACGGTCCACGTCGACAAGAAGCTGAGGGCCGACCGCGACGCGGTCCAGAACATCGCCCTCCAGATCGAGGTGACGACGATCCCCGACGTCGCGTCGATCGGGACGGTCGTCGAGGACCTCAAGGTCGTCATCACGCCGATCGCGGCCCGTCTCACCGAGCGCGGGATCCGGCGCTCGGAGCTCGAGGCGGCCCTGCAGGAGAACCTCGACCTCCGCCTGTTCGAGATCGCCGCGAGCGGCGGGGGCGGCGAGACCCGCCCGATCGAGATCCACCTGAAGGAGTCCGCTCCCGGCGCGACCAAGTCGAAGAAGGAGGAGCTCGTCGAGGAGATGCCGTTCAAGAAGCTCCTGATCGCGAGCGAGGAGGCGAAGGGGATCCGCATCAAGGGGGTCACCGGGATCCGCCGCGCGCTCATCCGGAAGGAGAAGGACGAGTACGTGATCTACACCGAGGGCTCGAACCTCGAGTCGGTCCTCGAGATCCCCGGGGTCGACCCGGTCCGCACCACCACGAACTCCGTCTTCGAGATCTACCGCGTCTACGGCGTCGAGGCGGCGCGGGCGGCGCTCATCCACGAGGCGAACCGCACGCTGGCCGAGCAGGGGCTCGGCGTCGACATCCGCCACCTGATGCTGGTCGCGGACGTGATGACCAACGAGGGCGACATCCGCGCGATCGGCCGCCACGGGATCTCGGGCAAGAAGACGAGCGTGCTCGCCCGCGCCGCGTTCGAGATCACCGCGGCCCACCTGCTCCGGGCCGCGATCACCGGCGAGGTCGACGAGCTCAAGGGGGTCGCCGAGAACATCATCGTCGGCCAGCCGATCACGCTCGGCACGGGGGCGGTCAACCTGGTCTACAAGCCGCTCGGCCCGGGCGTCGTGATCCCGCAGGCCGCCCCGAACGCGCGCCCGCCGGCGACCGAGGTCCCCGCCGCCGACGCGCCCCCCGAGGAGGCGTAGATGGACCTCGCCCACGCGCTCAAGGTCGCCCTCGAGACCGGCAAGGTCCGCATCGGCGTGACGGAGACGCTCGACGCCGCGCACGCGAAGAAGGCGCGGCTTTTGATCGTCTCGAACACCTGCCCTGACGCGGGCCTGCGCGCCGAGCGGGCGATCGGGAAGATCCCGATCTACCACTACGACGGGACCGCGGTCGACCTGGGCCAGGCGTGCGGCAAGCCGTTCCCGATCAGCGCGATGGCCGTCCTCGATCCGGGGTCGAGCGCGATCCTCACCCTGCAGACGTAGGAGCCCGGGCCGCGCGAACCCCTTCCGAACGATGCCCGAGATCACCCTCGACACCGAATCCCTCGGCTACATCCGCCTCTTCGAGGAGCGGACCGGCGCCCGCGTCAAGGACTGCCTCCCCGCCGAGGACAAGCTCGTGTTCCTCGTGATGCCGGGCGAGGTGCACAAGGCGGTCGGCCCCGGCGGCGTCCTCGTCGACCGCCTGAAGGGGATGCTGAAGAAGGAGATTCAGGTCGTCGAGTGGTCCGACGACCCCGAGACCCTTGCGCGGAACATCTTCTACTGGTACTCGCCGAAGCGCGTCGACCTCGTCCCGAAGGGGAAGGGGCGGCACGCGACCGTGACGGTCGACCCGGCGTGGAAGGCGCGGGCGATCGGCAAGGCCGGGAAGAACCTCAAGGTCGCGCGCGCGATCCTGATGCGCCACACCGACATCCAGAGCGTCAGCGTCGCGTGATCCGACCCGGGCCGTCAGCGTAAAATCGCGGGTCCGTTCGTCCGCGCGTGCCAGCTCCGCCCTCCCGGATCCGCGCCGTCCTGTTCGATCTCGGCGGCACGCTGGTCGACTACCACGACTTCGCCCACTGGACCGACCTCGCGCGCCACTGCTTCGTCGCGACCGACGAGGAACAGGTCGCGCACGCGTTCTTCGACGTCGAGCGGGAGACCGACCGCCGGGAGCGGGTCGACCAGGTCGAGTTCTGGCGGCGCGTCCTCGGGCGCGCGAGCGAGCGCGAGCTCGACCGCTCGACCGCGGAGCGGTTCCTGGGGCTGCTGCGGGAGCGCCCGGGGTTCTACCGCCTGTACTCCGACACCCGCCGGTGCCTCGAGGACCTGCGCGCCGACGGCCTTCGCCTGGCCGTGGTGTCGAACAGCTCGAGCGAGGCGCACGTCCGCTCGATCCTCCACGGGACGGGGATCCTGCCGTTCTTCGAGCGGGTCGTCTCCTCTGGCACCGAGGGCATCGAGAAGCCCGAGCCCGAGATCTTCCATCGGACTCTCGCGCGGATGCATCTCCCGCCCGCGGAGGCGCTCTACGTGGGGAACCTTGCGTTCACCGACGCGACGGCCGCGCGGGAGGCGGGCCTCCACTCCGTCTGGCTCAACCGGGCCGGCACCGGCTTCGGCGACGACCCGCCCGAGATCACGTCCCTGCTCGAGGTGCCGCTCTGCGTCTGGCATCTGGAGCGCGGGCGCTAGATCCGCGGCGGCCGGACCGTCCGACGTCCTCAGTGGGACTCGCGTAGCTCGCGGGACATCGCCCGGAACTCGTCGGCCCCGATCTCCCCGCGCGCGTAGCGCCGCCGCAGGATCTCCTCGGCCGGCGCCGCCGCGGATTCACTCTCCCCGTAGCCGCGGCCCCGCCCGCCCCAGCCCCAGCCCCATCGTCCGCACGGACCGGCGACGGCCCACACCAGGACGACCAACACGAGGAAGCCGAACGGGAACCAGGGCCAGAACCCCGGGGCCGGCCCTCCACCGTGCGCCGGCCCGACCAGGACGAACGCCACGACCACGGCCGCGAGGAGAACGACCGGGACGATCCACAGCCCGCGGCGGGGACCGCGGGCCCTGCATCCATCGGGGTCCGGTTCTCGGAGCGGAGCGTCCGGGGGAGTGCTCGGCATCGGCGCGCCTAACCTCCCGCCCCGCTCCGCGCGGACGCGGCCGGGACGTCGGTCGACGAGGGGAACGAACGGAGGAAGTAGGCGGCCTCGAGCACCATCCCGAGGAACCCCGCGCTCATCGCGTACGAGGCACCGTCCGAGCCCCCGGCGAAGGTGAAGGAGAGTCCGGCCCCGAACGCCACCGCGCCCGAGAGCAGTCCCAGCGATGCGACGAGGACGTCGCGTCGCTGGCCATCCCGGAGGGCGGTCCGAAGGATGTTCGCCGCGAGCCCGAGGAGCAGGACCGCGACGATCACATGGGCGACCAGGGTCGGGCTCGAGGCCAGGATCGCGAGGGGAGCGCCCCCCGGCAGCGTGACGAACAGGTTGAGACCCATCCCGAGGAGGAACTCCACGGACAGGAGCGCGACCAGCGGGAGGCCGAGGAACCCCAGCCGCGCCGCGGCGGCGGTCCGCCCGGCGGTCGCGCCGGCGGCCATCAGGCCCACCCCGCCAGCCGGCCCCCGTCCACGAACACCGTGGCTCCGGTGACGAACTTCGCCTCGTCGGAGCAGAGCCACGCGACGACCGACGCGACCTCGTCCGGCTGCCCGATGCGACGCATCGGGACGGAGGCGCGGATCGGCTCGCGGTACGCCTCGGGGAGGGCTCGGATCCGATCGGTCTCGATCGGTCCGGGCGCGACGGCGTTGACCCGCACGCCGCGCGCCGCATAGTCGATCGCGGCGCTCTTGGTGAGTCCGAGGATGGCATGCTTCGCCGCGATGTACGGCGCCCCCCCCGCGAAGGCACCGACCCCGGCCGTCGACGACATGTTCACGATCGCCCCGCCGGACTCGAGCATGCGCGGGAGCTCCTCGCGCATCGCCCGGAACGTCCCCTCGACCGTGGTGCGGACGACTCGCTCGAACGTCTCGGGGGGCACTTCGGCGAACGGCTGGGGAGGGGCTCCTTCCCCGGCGTTGTTGAACGCGATGTCGAGACGGCCGCCGGCCGCATCGATCCAGGGGCCGAGTCGGGCGATCGACTCGGGGACGGCGAGATCGACCCGCAGCACCCGGCTCTCGCCGCCCGCGTCGCGGATCTCGGAAGCGACCGTCTCGAGGGCGGGCACGTCGCGCGAGGCGAGCAGGACGCGCGCGCCGCGTCGACCGAGCATCCGGGCCGTGGCCGCGCCGATGCCCCGGCTCGCCCCCACGACGAGCGCGGTCCTTCCGGCGAACGGTTGGGTCGTCTCGGCCGCGGGAGGGGGGGTCGGGTCCGTCATACCAAATTAGACATACTGTAAGACTAAATAAGCTCGAGCCGGCATGAGATAACCGATGGCGCCTACCCGACCCGTGCCCCGGGCCTACGATTCGAGCCGCCGGCGCGCGGCGACCGAGGCGACGCGCACGCGGATCCTGGAGGCCGCCCGGGCGATCATCGGCGGGAAGGGGAATCTCGACGATTTCTCGATGGAGACCGTCGCGACGCGAGCGGGCGTGTCGCGGATGACGGTCTATTACCAGTTCGAGTCCCGGGCCGGCCTCCTCGACGCGCTCGCCGACCATCTGGCGCTCCGAGGCGGGATGTTCCGGATGCGGGAGGTGTTCCTCGAGCCGTCGCTCCCCTCGGCGTTCCGCAAGCTCGTGGAGACGTTCGTCGGCTTCTGGGCGTCGGACCGCGTGACGCTGCGGAGGATGCGCGCGATGGCGATCCTGTTCCCGAAGGACGCCGCCGGTCCGCGCGATCGCGACGCATGGCGGCGCGAAGCGATCGCGAACCTGCTCGCCCGCCACCGACATCGGTCCTCGGGAAGCCGCAACGGGGCCTCCGAGGATCGGCTCGATCTCCTCGCGACGCTCACGAGCTTCGAGGTCTACGACCTGCTCGCCCAGGGTTCGCGGTCGTCCGAGCAGATCGTCGACCTGCTGGTCGACCTCGGGCTCCGCGAGCTCGGCCTCGCCGCCCCGGCGCGCAGCCGGGGTCGCCCTCGTTAAATACCGACCCCGACTCCCATTCCGGGCCGCGCCCCCTTCCTCGGAAGCGGGGTGCGACGACGCCGCCACGGCGGGCCGGGGATCCGTGATCCGGTCTCTTCCAGGGCAGCGCCACAGATGGCCCGATGGGGCGTGGAGCCCCGAGATCCCCTCCCTGGAAACGGGGAGCGACCTCTCGGGACTGACGGAGGAGAGAAGTACGCGAAGTACGCAATAGCTCAAAGGTAAGCAAACGAGCAATTCCGCCAGTCAGCGAGATCGGTCTTCGACACACATTCCCCGCACGCCGAGAGTCGGCGTGCCAACAAATCCGGTTGATCCTGCCGGCGGGCACCGCTATTGGAGTTCGCTTAAGCCATGCGAGTCGAGAGGGGTAAGCCCTCGGCGCACTGCTCAGTAACACGCGGACAATCTACCCTCGAGACGGGGATAACCCCGGGAAACTGGGGATAATACCCGATAGGCCGGAGATGATGGAAGGCTCTCCGGTCCAAATCTTTCGGGGCTCGAGGATGGGTCTGCGGCCTATCAGGTAGTAGGGGGTTTCACGGACCCCCTAGCCGAAGACGGGTACGGGCTTTGGGAGAAGTCGCCCGGAGATGGATTCTGAGACACGAATCCAGGTCCTACGGGACGCAGCAGGCGCGAAACCTCCACAATGTGGGCAACCACGATGGGGGAACTCCAAGTGCCTACCCTTTTGGGTAGGCTGTTCTCGAGCCTAAAAAGCTCGAGAAGTAAGGGCCGGGTAAGACGGGTGCCAGCCGCCGCGGTAATACCCGCGGCCCGAGTGGTGCTCATTATTATTGAGCCTAAAGCGTCCGTAGCTGGCCGGGCAAATCTCCGGGTAAATCGGGCCGCCCAACGGTCCGAATTCCGGAGACACTGCTCGGCTTGGGATCGGGAGAGGGTGAAGGTACTCCCGGGGTAGGGGTAAAATCCTGTAATCCGGGGGGGACCACCAGTGGCGAAGGCGTTCACCTAGAACGAATCCGACAGTGAGGGACGAAGCCCTAGGGCGCAAACGGGATTAGATACCCCGGTAGTCTAGGGTGTAAACTCTGCAGACTTGGTGTTGGGGGTCCTGCGTGGGCTCCCAGTGCCGGAGCGAAGGTGGTAAGTCTGCCGCTTGGGGAGTACGGTCGCAAGACTGAAACTTAAAGGAATTGGCGGGAGAGCACCGCAACGGGAGGAGCGTGCGGTTCAATTGGATTCAACGCCGGAAAACTCACCGGGGGCGACGGAGGGATGAAAGCCAGGCTGAAGACCTTGCCCGATTCTCCGAGAGGTGGTGCATGGCCGTCGTCAGTTCGTACCGTAAGGCGTTCTGTTAAGTCAGATAACGAACGAGACCCTCGCCTTCAGTCGCGATCTCACGAGCGATCGTGAGAGCACACTGAGGGGATCGCTGCCGCTAAGGCTGAGGAAGGAGAGGTCTACGGTAGGTCCGTATGCCCCGAATCTCCCGGGCAACACGCGCGCTACAAAGGTGGGGACAATGGGATCCGACCTCGAAAGAGGAAGGCAATCCTGAAACCCCATCGTAGTCTGGATTGAGGGCTGTAACTCGCCCTCATGAAAATGGATTCCGTAGTAATCGCGGGTCAACATCCCGCGGTGAATGTGCCCCTGCTCTTTGCACACACCGCCCGTCAAGTCATCCGAGTTGGGTCGGAGTGAGGGTGACTCCTTTGGGTCGCTCGAACTTCGGTTCAGCAAGGGGGACTAAGTCGTAACAAGGTATCTGTAGGGGAACCTGCAGATGGATCACCTCCTAG
>DATJUJ010000012.1:0-26769 GCA_035502475.1 Thermoplasmata archaeon | reverse complement strand
AACCGGTCCATCGCTTCCGGACCCGGGAACTTCTCCTCGCTCGAGACCGGGGTCTCCAGTACGAGCGCCCTGCAGGTCCGCACGCTCCTGGTCCCCTCGACCCCGAGCAACAACACGGGTTCGCTCCCGAGCCACCCGTCGGCGTACAGCGCGGCGGGCCTCTCTGCCCCCCCGGCCCTCCAGGCGATCCTCACGCTCAACGTCACGAGTTCCGCGACCCTCGACCTCTTGCTGGCCGCGCTCCTCACCAACACCTCGGGCGGGGTGAACGGTACGTTCCAGGGGGTCACGGGGGACGTCGCGTCCCTCGGGCTCCCAACGCCGGTGCTCTCCGCCCTCGCGAACGCTCCGTTCGTGAGCGAGGGGCTCTACGGTCCGCCGCCGTACACCTCGACGCCGCCCTCGGGAGGGGCGTGGGGCGCGCTGTGGAACGCCGCGGGAGCGGTGACCCGGACGCTGGCCGGGGCGATCGTCTCGGTCGTCGGCGTCGTCTGGAGCGTCGAGGTCGCCGCCGACAACTTCCTCGACCACCTCGCCGTCGAGGCGGCGGCTCTCGCGGGGGAGATAGTGGCTCGGACGGCAGCTACATTGGTGAGCATCGGAAAGTTGATCGCGAGCGCTCTCAATGCGCTCCTCAACTGGATCCTCGCACTCGTGAAGGCGGCGCTGGCGTTAGCTGTAGATCCAATCGAGGCCGGCGTGAGCGCATACGATCTGAGCCTAGATTCTCCACTTTCGCGGGCTTGGACGTCAGAAAATACCTCGGGCTCGGTGGAACAGGCGAGTGCCACTGCGTTCGCCAACGCGTTCGTCAGCGGCGCCCCTTTTGAAGCCGCTCTCGGAATCGGTGTCGCAGTGACGGTGGCTCTTACTCTGCTTACCCCGTTCGACTTGGGACCCGCCATTCTGGTAGGGACCGTGATTGGACTCGTCGCGGGCGCCGCTCTGGCTTCGTTCGGCTCATTGAGCGCGGCGGCCCAGTTGTCGAGTTCTGCTGTCGATGCGATCGAGAGCCTCGTCAACCCAATCAAGTCGCTTCCATCGACCGAGTGGGCGACTATTTCCGGCGTGTTTGGACTTCTGGCCGCCGGCGAGGAGGTGCCATGGTCCTGGTACGTTCTGAGCCAGGCCCTCCTTGCGAAGCCTACGGGAGACTTCTACACAGGGGCAGTGGCCGTAATGTCCTTGGCTGTCCTCGCCCTCATCATCGGGCTGATCGCCGTCGCAAGCGCGAGTGCCATTCTGCTCCTCGTGGCCTTCGTGCTGTCGTGCATTGCGCTGTTCGGAGTCTCCGTCAACTACTTCGGGAGTAACAGCCCGTTGACCGATGTTCCCTCGGTTAGGTTGCTAGGCGAGGCTGACGTGGGCCTATCTGCGAGTGCAATGCTCGGTTCGATGATTGACGTGGGAATCAATGAGCAGAAGTTGGAGAATGCACTCTGATGTCTACAACCAGCAAGACTCCTCTGGCCACGTTCGACCTATCAGAAGAGTCGAGCGCGCTCTATGCCCAACAGAGAGGAGTCCGGCGAGGTTTCAGCTTCCTCTGTGTCATATTCACCGGAGCCGTGCTTTGGTTCATTGGCATCTCACTCTCCCGAGGACTCACGGGACCCGGCTGGATCATCCTCTCGGTCGTGGCAGTAGGTTGCCTGTTGGTGCTCGGTGAGTTTGTAGTCATCATCTGGAAGTGGCAGCGAGGCGCGGTCTGTATGGAGATTAGAGACCGGGGAATCGAGTTCACCTGGCACTCAGGACGATCCGAGTTTCTTCCCTGGAGCACAGTCTCAAGGGACATTGTGCTTAGGGACTCGAGCGGAAGTGGATGGGCAGACCCTGCCTCGAACCGCAACTGGGAGATTCGTCGCTGGAGCCGGCCGGTCACGCGCATTCCCCGCGTGGCTTTCGACGCAGTCATCCAAGCTGGCTCCAGTCGAGGTCTCGCCGTGAAGGAGCAGACGATGGCCTCCCGTCCGTGGCGCTGGTTTGCTTATCGACAAGTTCGGTTCGCGATCCGACCCGCCGCTCGCCCGTGATCGGTCAATCCGTCCAGATTGCTCAGCCCACCCTGATTTGATATTGCGAGGCAGAGAATGTGCGCCTTCGTCGCTCAGGTGTTGGGGGAGTGAACGCTACTCTCGCGGAAGCAGCTGGGGCGCTTCTATTGGCTCGTGCGCGACCGCTACTTGATTCGGACGCAGTTTCTTCGGCAGGGTAACTCTTACTTCCATTCCCACGGAAGACAGCTAAGAGCAATCGCTGATGCAAACGCCACAACCTACGCGCGGGGGTTCCGACCCAAAAGATTGTGAACGCGGCGGCTGAGTTCGTGCGGCCGGATGTACATTGTGGTGACCTTAGTGATGGCCGCGATTCTCTGTGCCAGCTTGACCTGGCGGCGAGTACTCCAATGGCCGAACCGCTGTCGTCCGTGATTGGAGCATTCAATGCGGTTCCGGTGCGGATCTTCGTCTGGGCGGAGAACCTGCCGGGGATTCCAAGGATCGGTGCGAGCGATGATCGAGGGTCACGGGGCGCGGTGGGTGGAAACGCGGCCGTCGCCTGGAATGCCGCGGCGAACACCGATCCGCTCCCGTGAATGAAGCTCGCCAGTTCGGCGCTCCCCCTGACCTCGTGGTTTCGGCCGCCACCGTTAAGAAGCCCTCCCGATGTCGCGTCGCTCCCGATGCGGCCCCTCGATGCGCTCCAGCAGTCGCTCCACAAGCGGGTGCTCGTGGAGATGAAGGGCGGACGCTCGTACCGGGGCGTGCTGGACGCCTACGACCAGCACCTGAACCTCGTCCTCTCGTCGGCCGAGGAGGTCGTCAACGACCAGGTGACGCCGCACAGCGGGCTCACGCTGGTGCGCGGCGACTCCATCGTCTACATCTCCCCGTAAGGTCAGGAGCAAGCTCATGGGCAAAGGCACTCCGTCCCGGCGCGGCGGCAAGATCGTCCACGTGATCTGCCGGCGCTGCGGGCGCCACGCCTACCATCGCCAGAAGAAGGTCTGCTCGTCGTGCGGCTTCGGCTCCGACCCCCGGCGACGCGGCTACGACTGGGCGAAGCTCAAGCGCTAGGCCGCGGACGAGAGACCCACCGGTTCCCGGCTTCGGCGAACCGGAGCGGACGGTCCACGGCGCGGCGGATCCCCACCCGGGGCCCGACGGCGATCCGGGCCGGCCGCCGGAGGCGGCCGTAGAGCCGGATCCGACCGTCGCGGGTCACGTCGGTCCCGTCGTCACCGATCGTGAGGCCAAGGACCGCGCAGAGACGCCCCGGGCCCGACGGGTTCACCGCCAGGAGGCCCAGGGGCTCGCCGGCCCGCAGGAGGACCGCCTCCCCGCTCCGCGTGACGAGGTTCGCGCAGACGACCTGGTGGATCCGGTAGACGTAGAGCGTCCCCGGTGCGCCGAACATCGACCGATTGCGGCGGGTCGGACCCCGGAAGGTGTGGCTGGCGGGGTCCCCGGCGACGTAGGCCTCGGTCTCCACGAGGCGTACCGCCCGGTCCCCGACCCGGACCGTGGCCCCGAGGAGGGCTCGGGCGACCGTCACGGTCGGCCGGTCGAAGAACGACCGACCCAGCCGTCGGACCCGCGGCCTAGAGGATCTTGCCCCGGTCACAGAGCGGGACCCCGTCGACCGCCACCGTCGCCTCGCCGACGGTGAGCCAGGAGAGGTATCGACACCGGTTCGTGCCGCCGTAGAGCGAGTTGCCTCCGATGGCGAGGGTCACGGTGCCGGCCTCCTGGTCCTCGGCCTGGGGCACGCCCGGCGGGAGCGCCGGGTTGAGGCCGAGCGCGAAGAGCGCGACCGTGTCGCGGCCGCGGGGGGCCCGCGCGAACTCCGCCTCGAACGCGTCCCCGCCGTCGGTGTACCAGTAGTTCCTTAGGCGCCCGTGCTCGATCTCCCATTGACCGCCCTCCACCCGGCCGACCGAAAGGAAGCTCGGCCGGTTGGCGATCGCGGTGCCTGCCGCGGACCGCTCGTCGACGGCGACCACCACCGCCCCGGCGGGCGCGGAAGAGAACGCCCGGCGGAGACGCCGGTCCTCCGCGTCGACGATCCCGTCGTCGACCCACGGTCGGCGTCGCTTGAGCCGCAGCGTCACGTCGGTGCCGTTGCCGCTGGTCAGTCGCAGTTCGCGGCCCCCCGCGAGGAGGCGGGCCGCGCGCCGGGCATCCTTCGCGAGCGCGCCGTAATCCACGTCCGCGATCCCGCGGATGAGCTGGCTCCGCCACATCGCCCCGGGGACGTGCCACCGGTCGGCCTGGGCGTCGGAGGCGTAGCCCAGCAGGCAGCGGACCCCCCGAGCGTGGGCCGCCGTGACCCCCCGCAGCCAGTCGTCGTCCCGCCCGAGGAACGGCGTCGCCTGGTGCGCCGGCAGGGCGTGGAGGCGGGGCCGGTCGGCCGGCCCCGGAAAGTAGACGACCACGTCGGAGCGCCCGATCGCCGCCCGGACGCTCCGGGAGAGGCCGCTCCAGCGCGAGGCGATCGGCGCGAGGTCGAGGCTGCGCCAGAACGCCGCCTCGTCCTCGAGCAGCAGGGTCGGGCGAGCCCCCCGCCGCCGGGCCTCCGCCACGCATGCGGACGCCCAGGCGAGCGTGTGGTTCCAGCTGACGACGAGGACCTCCTCGTCGCGTCGGACCGAGAGCGCGGGGCCGAGCAGGGCCCGGGCGACCGCGGGCGGACTCGCCTCGTCCCCCGGCATTCCCCAGACCGAGACGAGCCGCCCGATTAAGGTGGCGAGCGCGCCCGGACCCGGGCGACGATCGCCCGGGCGTCGCCCAGATTCCGGTCGAGCGCGCGCGCCACGGCGACCGCGAGGGAGCCCGCGTCGTCGAACGGCGGCGGGAAGTCGGAGCCGGAGCGGCCGGGGAACCGGGCCCAGCCGTCGACGCGGCCGACCGCCCGGACCACCACCGCGGCGACGCGACGACCGCGGGCGAAGTCCGCCAGGTCGCGGCGCAGCGCGGCCGGCGCCGTCGCGACGGCCGGGCTCGCGAGCCACGCGAGGATCTTCTCGGGCCGATGCCGACGACGCCGCGGCCCCGAGGCCAGGACCCCGTTGAAGTACAGGAACGGTCCGCCGACCTCGATCGCCTCGAGGAGCGTCCGGCTGCCGGTCACGATCCGCACGTCCGCGTCGGCGAACCGACGCCTCCAGCGGGCCGCGGACACGGGGCGCGTCTCGACGGCGACGTGGGGACCGAGATCCCCGGACCTCCAGGGCCGGGGGGTCCGGATCCAGAGGCGGACCGGGGGTCGGACCGCTCCGAGCGCCCGGGCGACCTCGGTCCCGATCGCCTCCGCGCTGGCGGGGCTCGCGTACCAGACCCACGAGCGGGTCGGCGGGCGCGTCCGCGCGTTCCGGCGAAGGCGCCCCGGCCAGAGCGGTCCGGTGAGGACCGCCTCCGGGAACTGACGGACGAACGCCGGGGCCGTACCGAAGGTCGCGAAGAGATGGAGCACGTTCGGACGGTCGAACGCGCGGAAGCGACGGAAGGCGCGCCGGAACGTCTCGACCTCGCCCGCGCGCTCCGCGGCGCGCAGCCGGGCACGCAGCGCCCGCGCGGCGACCCCGCCCTCGCGAAGCCGCTCCCGGGTCTCGGCGAGCGCGGTCCCGGTGCGCGCGAACTCCTCGAGGCTCACGTGGATCGTGCGGTCCGGTCCGTAGGCCGCCTCGATGTCCCGGGCCTCCTCTTCCCAGGCGCCGCCGCGTCCGAACGCCCCGGCCCGGCTCGGGGCGGCACTCACGCCCCACGAGGGCGCGACCGTGAGCGCCGCCGATCCTCGGGGGGCGAGCCGGTGGATTCGCGCGATCGGCGGCCACGCCCAGGGGCCGTCGACCGAGCGGGGCAGCGGGCGGCCCGGTCGCCGGTAGAGGAGGATCCGGAACCCCGCGTGCGCGAGCCGGCGCCCGAGCGCGAGCACCTCCTCGATGTCCCCGAGCCCACCCCCGACGACGGCGGGGAGCAGGTAGACGTCGACGCGCCGACGCCCGGCGGGGCGTCTACGCGGTCGACCGGTAGAGCGTGTAGGCGGTGAGCGCCTCGTGGAATCCCCCTCCCTCGAGCGCCGCCCGGCCCGGGGCGTTCTCTTCCGGCACGGAAGCGAGCAGGCGGCCCGAGCGGCGGTCCGCGCACCAGCGCCCGGCCGTCCGTACGAGGGCGAGCGCGAGCTCGGGCTCCACGTGCGGTCCCACGATCGGGCTCGCGACGTGCGCCGCCTCGGTGAGCGGAGACACCGAGGCGCTCACCCACGCCTCGGCGCCGTGCCCCCGGTCGATGACCCAGCCCGCGGTCTCGGTCTCCATCGTCCGGGCGACGAGCGCGGAGCCGACGAGGTCGCCCCGCCGGACGGGGAGGACGCGCTCCACGTCGGGCGGGGCGCGTTGACGCGCGAGCCCGACGAGCCGTTCCGCATCGGCCGGACGGAACGGGCGGATCGCGGGGCGGGTCGCGCCCGGGGGACCGGCGAAAGCGGCCGCGGAATCGTGCGCCCAGAGGCCGATCGTGCGGAGGCGTCGGTACCCGATCGCCTCGTAGAGGGCGATCGCCGGGGCGTTCTGCGCGAGGACGTCCAGCGCGACGTAGGACCGGCCGCGCCGGCCGGCCACAGCGCGCGCGCGTTCGAGCAGCGCCCGGGCGTACCCCCGCCGCCGGTGCGCGGCATCGACCGCGACCAGGCTGATGAAGCCGGTGGGCCCGGTGTAGCTGAGGACCGTGCTGCCGACCAGCCGCCCGTCCTCTTCGACCACGAGGAACGAGAAGACGGGCCGCCCGACGAGCCGGAGGAGCCCGAGGACGCACCGGGCGTCCCAGCGGAACAGGCGCCGGAGCAGGCGCTCGACCCCTTCCGGCCGGGTGCCCAGGAGCGCCTCCTCCTCGGGAAAGTACTGCTGGAGGAACTCGATGATCCGCGGCCCGTCCGTGGCCCGGAGCTCGCGGATCCTCATCCGTCCCCGTCGTCGACCGACGCGGGGAGCGCCGTCTCGAAGAGCGCCCGGATGGTGGGGGCGGGACGGTCGAGCCCCATCTCCGGGAGCGGGAGCCGGGCGGGCCGGTCGAGCTCGTCCTCGGAGAGCCGGTCGCGCGCGTCCGAGAGCGCGCGGCGGACGAGCGGGTCCGGGGCGCCCCGGCCGAGCCGGCCCAACGCCTGGACCAGCGCGTCGAACAGGCGGCTCTCCGCGTCCGAGATGAGGCCGGCCTCGCCGGCCGGCTCGGGGCCCGGCCCCGGGCCGTCCCGCGGCCGGCTCTCGTAGAGGAGGCGGACGAGCTCCTCGCGGGCGCCGTCGTCGCCCAGCCGCCCGAGCGCCCACACGGCAGCGAGCCGGATCTCGGGCGCGGGGTCGGTGAGCTCCTCGCGGATGCGGGGCGCGGCCTCGGCGAGCCCGAGGCGCCCCAAGGCGTACGTCGCGCCGCGGCGCGGCCACGGATGCTCGTCGGCGAGGCGCTGGAGGAGCGGTCCCAGGTCGTCGGGTTGCCCGACGGTCCCGAGGGCGATCGCGGCTGCGCCGCGCACGGACCAGTACGGGTCGGAGAGGTGGGCGAGGGCGATCGCGCGGGACTCGGGGACCGCGAGGTCGCCGAGGGCGGTCACGGCGCAGACCCGCAGCCAGTGCGCCGGGTGCTCGGCCGCCTCGCGGAGGTCCGGGAACGCTTCGGGCGCGCCGATGCGGCCGAGCGCGATCAGCACCGCGGGCTTCTCCCACGACTCGGGCGCCCGGAGGCGGGCCAGCAAGAGCGGCACGCTCGCCCGGTCGCGGTGCCGTCCGGCGACCACGGCCGCGGCGACGCGGACCCGGCGGGCCGGGTCGGTGAGGTGGGTCCGGACCTCGGCCAGGAGGCGGGGGTCCGCGCTCCGGCCGAGCCCGAGGACCGCCTCCCGGCGGACCCGGTCGATCGGGTCGCGCAGGAGGCCCCGGAGCGCGGCGATCGCCGGGTCGCTGCCCACGCGGCCCAGCGCGACGGCGATCGACTGCCGCGCCTCGGCGGACGGGTCCGAGGCGTGCGCTGCCAGGGCCGCCGCGGAGTCGGGGAGCGCGAGGGCCGCGAGCGCCTGGGCGGCCCGCGCCCGGACGTGGGCGTCGGGGTCGTCGAGCGCGGACTCGAGCGCGGCGCGGCTCTCGCCCCGCCCGATCGCTCCGAGCGCCTCCGCGGCCGCGGCCCGCACCCCGGCCTCGGGATCGGAAAGCGAGGCCGCGAGGACGCTGCGCCCCCGCGGGTCCTTGAGGATCCCGAGCGCGATCGCGGCGGTCTGGCGGATCCCCGGCACCGGGTCGTTGAGCGCGACCAGCAGTGGGCCCAGGTCGCGGACGCGGCCGCGGGACGCCGCCGCCCGCAGCTCGGCCGCCCGCTCCGAGGGGAGGGGCGACGGGCGTCGCTTCCGGCGTCCCGCCGGGGTCCGGCTCCGGGCCGTCGAAGGCGTCACCTCCGTTCCACGGCCGCCCGGTCCTAAAGGCTTCTCGGTCAGTCCGGCTCCGCGAGGACCCCCTGGCGGGTCCCCTCGGGCGAGCGGTACGGGGCGCGCTCGGGCGGGGGGTCGGCGTCCCAGCGCGCGAGCAGCTGGTCCCGGTCGACTCCGAGCGGGGCGAGGAGGGTCTCCGCGTCGCGGGCGAGGAGCTCCACGTACGCCTCCGCGTCGTACCGCTCGCGGCCGTCGAGGAGCTCGGCGACCCGGACCCGGTCGCGGAACGAGCGGCTCCGCCGGTCGAGCAGCACGAACCGCACCTGCTCGCCGGCGCCCCGGTCGACCCCGGCCGCCGCGAGCTGGCGGAGGGCGGCCACCGAGTCGGTGAACGTGACGAACGCCTCGGGCGCCTGGCCGATCCGGTGCGCGACCAGGAGCTCGTCGACGGGCCAGGCACCGGCGCGCACGCGCTCCACGAACAGGTCGGCGCGCGCGAGGGCCCGGGGGAGGAGCGCCCGGACGCCGTCCGCGTCCCGCGCGCCGCGGAACAGGTCGAGGACCTCGTGCTCGAACCGCCGGACGAGCGTCGGCGTGTCGTGCCGCCGCCCCCCGATGCCGCGGAGCTTGAACTCGCCGTGCTCGTAGAGCCCGTAGTACCGGTTCGGGACGCCGAGCCCGTGGGTCGTCGCGGGCAGGAAGACGATCCAGCGGTACCGGCCCTCGTAGCCGAGCGGGAGGTCGAACCGCTCGCTCATCCGCCGGGCGAACGCCTCGGGGTCGGGCGGGTGCTCGACGTCGTCGGGCCGGAGCCAGAGCGAGTCGACGATCCCGTGCAGGACCCGGTAGCCGGTCTCCTCGGCGGCGGGAAGGAGGTCGGCGAGGAGCCGCCGGGCGTAGGCGTTGATCGCCTCGTGGCACTCGATCCGGCCGAACCGCGCGTTCCGGTACCCCTGGTAGCCGAACGCGGTGACGAGGATCCACTTGAGCATCTTCACGCGCCGCTTCCACTGCGCCGCCTCGGCGGGCGCGACGCCGGGCCGCCGCATCGCCTCCTTGTAGGCGAGGCGCCGCGCGAGCAGGGGAGCGAGGGTCCGCGGGATGAGGCCGACCCGGCGCGTGCACGACCGGTAGCCGAGGCCCGGCGCCCGGATCGGGCTCGTCGGGCAGCACCGGCAGTCGAGCGTCTCCGCCGAGAGGTTCTTCCGGACCATGATCGATGGGTAGAGGCTCGCGAAATCGAACTCGTCGAGGTGGTCGAAGACGCCGACCGGCGGCAGGAAGATGACGCCGCCCCGGTCGGCGGCGACGAGGTGGTCGCCGGCGCGGAACCGCTCGGGCCGGTTCTTCTTCCACGGGACGTGGGCGCCGAGCGCGCGGGCGTGCGCCATCTCCATTGCGGTGAAGCACGTCCCCGGCGACTGCCGGACGACGGTCGTCAACGAGAGGCGCGAGAGGCGCGCCGCGTCGACGAGCCCCGCGATCTCGGCGTCGTCGTACAGGAACGAGCTCTCCCGGTCGATGTGGAAGCGGCCGGGGACCGGGTACGCCGCCGCCCGGTGGTGGACGCGGCCGTACGACTCGAACGTGAGGGCGGGCCGGCTCGGCGCGAACGCCGCCCGCTCCCGTCCGAGCAGGAACGCCTCGGGCCCGAGGCCGCACGCCGCGGCCCGCCGGTAGAGCCACGGGAGGTCGAACGCGTCGCCCCCCTCGGTCAGGAGCACGTCGGGATCGCGCCGCGCGAGCGTGTCGACGAGCGCGCGCAGGAGCTCCGCTTCCGGCCCCTCGAGCGTCTCGTCTTCGAGGCGGACCGTGCCGATCCGCGCGTCGGGCGGCGGCAGGCGCCCCCGCCGCTCCCCGGCGAGGTGGACGCGGAGGCGCGCCACCCGGAGCGGCGGAGTCGGATAGTGGATCGTCTCCGCCGGCTCGGTCGCGGTGAGGAGCGCCCCGTGCCCGGTCACCGGAGCGAACGGGTAGAGGTCGTGCTCGAGGTGGTAGAGCTGCGGCGGCGTGAGGTCGACGTCGTACAGCGTGAACCGCTCGAACGCGCCGGCGGCATCGACCGCCCGGGCGAGCGCACGGCGGCCGGGGTTGCGCTCGGGTGTGACCGAGAGGACCGTGCGGGGCCGACGGTCGTAGAGCGACGGCCGGGCGACCGTCGGCGCGACGTGGGCGACCGCCGGGTCGGCCGCGAGCCGCCGCGCGAGGTCGGCGAGGTCGCCCCGCGGTCCGGCCACGAGGAACGGCGGCCGGTACTCGACCGCGGTCCGGTGCACCCCGCCCGACCGACGGTCCTTCACCCACAGGACGACCGACCGTCCGTCGTCGCTCTCGGTGATGTCGAGCAGCCAGCCGTCCGGCGTCGGGGCCGCGCCGGCCACGGTCAGCGCGGGGCGGCCCGGGCGGGAGACCCGGAGGTGGGCAGGCGGCCCGCCAGGTCGAGGAGGACCGAGAGGAGGATCGACTCCAGGAGGTCCGGGCTCCCCACGTACGTCGCCTGGGCCGCGTAGCGCCGGGCGCCGCGGCAGAGCGTCGCGAAGGCGGCGCGCTCCTCGGGCGTCGTGAGGAGGCGGCCGAACTCGTCCCAGCGCTTCAGCCGCTCCTCGAGCGCCTGGCGGTACGTCGGGGCGGTACGGCCCACGCGATCACCTCCTCGGCGGCCCCGCTGCCGAACTCCTCGATCCCGCGCTGGCCCGCGGGGCGCGGGACGAGCGTCAGGCGCGCGTCGTCCCGCAGCGCCCTGAGCCGCAGCGTCCCCGGCCCCCGGGCGAACGACACGACGTCCGCCCAGCGGGGCCCCGCGTCGGCGAGGCCCGGGAACCGGGCGAGCCCGTGGGGGGTGAGCGTGAGGAGGAGCGGGACCGGGACGTCCCGCAGGAGCGCGCCCAGCGTCCGGGCGACGTGCCGCAGGAGCTGCTCCCGCTCGTCGTCGCGGATCTCGTCGGTCGCGAACAGCGCGGGGAGGTCGTGGCCGACGAGCAGCGTCGGCGGGCGGCGTCGTGCCTCCGCGGCCCAGCCGTCGACGAGGGCGACCATCTGGTAGGCGGTGAACGCGCGGGCGAGGCGGATCCGCCGGAGCGTCTCGGTCGCGTCCACGCCCAGGGTCCGACCGAGCTCGCCGATGCGGTACGGGTGGAACCGGTTCGCCCCCTCGAGGAGCGAGATCCGGCCGCGGGCGACGGCGTTGCCCGCGTAGAGGAGCTCGACGATCGGCTCGACGGCCGCGGTCGGCCCCTCGAAGACGGTCGCCTCCCCGGGCGCGAACCGGCGCGCGAGCCAGGGGAACAGCGCGGGCTCGGACGGGAGGAGCGGAGCGGCCCGGACCGCGCGCGCCCGTCGGGTCAGGCGGAGCAGGACCGACGACGGGCCCGGCGGACGGTTCACGGACCGCGGGAGCGGCTCCGTCCGGGGGGGCGCGACGAGCGCGTCGTCCTCGCCCCCTCCGAGCGCCGGTTCGAAGGCGAACCGATCGTCCTCTGTCTCCGTCATTGCGTGCGACCGACCGGCCGGTTTCACGGTCCGGACCGCTCTAAAGCGACCGCTCGGGGGGCGTTGAAACGGCGGCGGAACGGGGCGTTTCAGCCCCGTCCGGCGGCCGCTACGCGTCGAGCCGCGAGCTCCCGGGCGGGGGCGGGAGCCCGAGCTCATCGGCGAGCGAGCGCGCGTTGACCGCGGCGTCGCCGCGGAAGTGGTTGTTGAAGAACCCGTAGATCGTCGCGACCTGCTCGGCGAGCGTGCGGACCCGCGGGACCCAGGCGGTGAGCTCGTCGGCCGAGTAGGTGTAGTCGTACCAGAGCGGGCTCCCGTGGCCGTGCCAGCGCACGTAGGCGAACGGCGCGGTGACGGTGAGCACCGGGGGAAGGTGCGGCCCGTCGACGATCACGTGCGCGAGCCCGAACTCGCGGAGGAGGGCGTACGACTCGTCCACGAGCCACGACCGCTCCCGGAACTCCACGGCGACGGGGAGGTCGGGGGGCAGGGACGCGTAGAAGGCGCGCACGACGCCGGGCTCGAACGGCAGCGACGGCGGGAGCTGGAGCAGCGCGGCGGCGAACTTCCCGGCCTCGCGGATCGGTCTCAGGACCGCCAGGAAGCGGCGCAGTTCCTCGTCCGCGCCGACGAGCCGAAGGTCGTGCGTGATCGTCTGCGGGAACTTCGCCGCGAAGCGAAAGCGTCCCGGCGTCCGGCGGACCCACGACGCGGCGACCGACGGCGGCGGCAGCCGGTAGAACGTGGAGTTGACCTCGACGATCGGGAACAGCTGCGCGTAGTAGCGGAGCTTGTCGGAGGCCCCGCGCGGCGGGTAGACCCGACCCGCCCATTCGGGGTAGTCCCAGCCGCTCGTCCCGAGCAGGATCTCACTCACGGATCTCGGGGGTGGAATGGCGCCGGCGGGTTAAGCCCTTCTTTGGAGTCATTGACCGAGCTGCAGATCGAGGCCGCGTCGCCTACGCCGACCTCCTCCCGAAGGAGCAGGACGGAGTGGCTCCCAAGGTGCCGTGCTGAGATCATCCTCGAAGCACGTGACTCACGGTAGAACTGTGATAATGTCTATTGTTTGCAAGAGAGCGCTTTTATATCTATGGAACATTTGCCAATTGATGAAACGTAAGTTTGTCGTTTCAATCGTGTTTGCACCCTGCGGGTCTCCAGTCCGAGAGACTGAAACGAACCTTCGTTCGCGGACCACCCCTGGGGGTGGGCTAGACTTGCGGGGTCGAACACGCGCTAGGCGTCGTTTGCTTGGGATGCGCTCTTCAATTCTTCCAGTGGCTGCGGTTATCCTGTTACTTGCCGGAACGACCGTAGTGGCGCTGAGTGCTCCGGTAGCCAGCGCGAATCCGTTCATGCAGTGCATCATCGAGAACAACTCGATAGGTGGCGTTTCGTCCACAGCCACCGCCACGAATGATACCACGAGTTGGACGGAGGCATATCCTGTCCCCGCGACGCTCTACTGGGGAAACACCTCGAGCCCATACCCGTTCGCCCAGAGCGTCTATGATGGTGGGTCGCACTTCTCTGTCTTCTTGGATTATATCGAGCCGGACACTGTTTACTACTTTGAGATATCTGCACCGAAGGACCAGATCGGATCGATTTGCATCAACGCGGCCACGTACTCCGGATCCTTCACGACATCTGCTTGGCCCATTAGCAACACGCACCTCCCGCCGGAGTTTGTCAATGGAACCATAACCAACTCCTCTGGAGCCTCGCCGTCGGGAAACACCCCCATGGTAATCACTTGCGTTAATCCAGACCTGAACGGGCCCGGTGGGCCTGTTTACACCTACGCCACAGACGGCTACTTCTCCCAGTTGGTCTGGTCCGTTGGAAACGAGCCGCTTGGCTGCATCGAGTACAAGGATCCGATTGCCGTCGAGGTCCTGAACTATCAGAACCCGGACAACATTCAAAACATTCAGTTCTGGCCCGGGCAGTGGAACGAGTCGATCGTGGTCTACGCGCCACAAGTGGTCAATTTCGTCCTCCCGGTAAACTTCGTGACGCCTCCGCGAGTGGTCATCGCAGACTTCAGCAACGCGAACGACTCAAACGGCTACCCGAATAGTTCGATGAGCTACACTACGGGATCGACCTACACCACGAGCTTTGGGCACTGCTGGCAGGCGCTCTTTGTGTTCAGCGGGTGTAGCAGTGCTTCCACAGAGACTGCGTCCAGTACCTCATACTACGCAGTGGGCCACAACCTCGTGGTCACACAGAGGTTCTGGGAGTCAGGCACCGTCTTGTTCGACCCTTACAGTCGAGAGTTCACCGTGACATCAGAGGACTACTACGCTGGGTACTCGCCACCGGTGAACGAGCCGGCGTCATGGCCCATCCAAGATACAATGAATCCAAGCAACGCGAGTCTGTATCTGCTGTGGAGTTTTGGCGGCCAATATAGCCAGGGAGTTAAGGTGTATGAAGGCAGTCAGGATGGGGGCGAGGTTACTGTAAGTTCCAGCCAGACGAGCTCACAGGTACAGGGTTTTGATCTCGACCTCGGCGTCGATCTCGAAGGCGTGAGCGTCTCATCGACCGTCGTCAATGACCAATGGACCCAGACCGCTACCGAGACAACGACCGACACGCTGTCCGTGACCCTCTACGGGAACAGCCAAACCGTGCCCATCTGCTATGTGGTTTACGGCGTGGGTGGGTTAAGTTCGGCCGCCTCCACGACGGCGGATTCTATCGGCGTATGGGCGTACTCTCCTCAGGACTCGGGAGGAAGTTACTCGTGTCCGCTCCCGACATGAAGCCCTGAAATGTTCCTTGGCCCTCGACCATTTGACGGAAGTCCGTGCAGCCGCGTCGTCGTTGGCTCGTGATCGGGTGTGGGGTCATGGTCGTGCTGGCCGGAGCGCTCGCCGGATTGCTGTTGCTCGATCACCCGCGCGTGCCGCGAGCCGGTGTGGTGAACGACGGGCCGACCTTTTACGAGGCGCTGGAAACCGTCAACCTATCCGTGGCGACCGAGCCGGGGGGACCCTGGGTTCTTTCTCAGGTAGTCGGTGTCGCTAGTCCGGTGCCCACCTACCCCTCTGCGTGGGGTTGGGGGAGTTACGATGACGTGCTCGCCAGTTGCCAACCCGCGTTCAACGGATTGACGATCTGGAACGGATCGATTCCCCTATTCAACGGCACTTTCAATTCGGGAACGGCGCCGTTCTGGCAGTTCATGTACTTCTCGAACGAGAGCGCCCAACTTCTTGTCGGTACTGACCTCGAGGGCATGGGGCACGTCTATCCCCCGATTGCCCTGACGAGCCCCTGTGCGGTTTCCTCGGATTTGGGCTACCAACCTTGGAGAAGTGCCTGGACCTTCGACCGATTCGGCTTCCCCGCGAACACCCCGGTGCTGGCGGCGACCTCCTGGAGCGTCGTCGGCCAACAGTTCGTCCAGTGGTTGGGCACCGCGCCGACCGAGATGTTCCTGATGGGGGATTTGCAGTTCGGCTCGGGACAGCCCTTTGGGGTGCAGACATCGTTCTTCACATGCGGTACGGCGGGTGGTGTGGGAGTGACGAGGGGGCTCGACGTGTTCGTGGACCCCAACGATACCGCCCGCGTCGCGCTCTCCTACAATTATACGCTCGGCTGTACGCCCACCACGAACAATTGGACCCCCATCGACCTGCAGTTGCAGTTCGCAAACTCGGGATACGACAATAGCACGGGAACGACGGCCCTGTCCCAGACCTTCCGATTCGAAGAGACGGGCCCATCGCCCTACCTGGGAGCGGGCTACAACGAGCGGGGAATCACCTCGTGGATGACCCGGTTGAATCTCTCCACGGGCACTGGGGCAGTGCTTCCGGTCGGGACGCCCGAGTGCTCCGCCTGGATTCCCTCGATGGGCGACTGCGGGGCCAATGCCACCGGGTGGTACGCGGTGCTGCTCTCCCCGAGCGGTGAATGGGAAGGCACGTACGGGGCGCAGGCGGGGGTGCCGGGTTGGAACGAGCCGGTCTTGCCGATCGCGAACAACGAGACCTTCGTTCTGGTGTTCCCGTCGAGCTGGGATCTCGCGGGTGACAGTTTTGAGGCGACCTCGATCACCAGCGAACTTCCGATGACCGGATCGGTGGCACTTCCGGAGTGAGTGCAAGCGCGCCGGTCCGTCGGCTCGCTGCTCGGCTTTCCAAGGTGCCCCTCGTGAAACGCTATCTAAGTCGCCCTTCTGGCCCAGGACGTCTCGCCCATGGGGATCCAGGTCGACATCGACATCGCGAAATGCACGGGCTGCTCGCACTGCAAGGACGTCTGCCCGGTGAACGTCTTCGAACTGCGGCCCCGCACCGAGGTCCCGGACGTCGTGGACGACCCGACCGTCGCGGCGAAGTTCCAGTTCCGGGGCGAGAAGTCGCTCGCGGTGCTCGGCCCCGAATGCATCGTGTGCGAGGCGTGCCTGTTCGAGTGCGAGGGCGAGTGCATCCTCATCACCGACGACGAGGGGCACGTGCACCACTCGACGTACAAGTAGCGGGTCGGACCGGCCCCGGGCCCCCTCCGGACCCGACGATTACCTCGGCGTCCGGGGCAGCCGTTAAATAGCCACTTTCCCCGCCGAAGGGGCCGTGCCCGAACCGCCGAAGGAGACGGGACGTACCGTGGTGCTGGGCGAGCGGGAGCTCGCCATCGGGTTCCGCCTGATCGGGCTCAAGGACGTGCTCGAGGTGACCCCCGAGAACGCCGTGGCCGAGTTCCAGCGCGTCCTGGCCGCGGGCTCGACCTACAACCTCGTGATCGCGAGCCAGTCGATCCGCCGGCGCCTCTCCGACGCGCAGCGCGCGCATGCGGACGCCTCGCTCAGCCCCCTCGTGGTGTTCGTGCCGACCCCGACCGGGGAGTACGAGGTGGAGAGCATCAACGCGCTCGCGAAGCGCGTCCTCGGGGTCACGCTCGCGACCACCAACTGAAGGAGGATCTCATGGCGGGAATCGTGGGTCGGGTCTCGGGGCCGGTCGTCATCGCCGAGGGCTTGGTCGACGCGAAGATGTACGACGTCGTACGCGTCGGCTCGCTGGGCCTCGTCGGCGAGATCATCCGCCTCGTGGGCGGTTCCGCGACCGTCCAGGTCTACGAGGACACGACCGGCCTCCGACCGGGCGACCCGGTCGAGAACACCGGACAGGCCCTGAGCGTCGAGCTGGGACCGGGGCTCCTCAAGTCGATCTACGACGGCGTGCAGCGTCCGCTCGACGTGATCCAGAAGGACGTGGGCGATTTCATCACGCGCGGCACCGTCGCCCCCCCGCTCAACGAGACCACGCGGTGGGACTTCACGGCGACCGCGAAGGCGGGGAGCGACGTCGCGCCCGGCACCGTCCTCGGTACGGTCCAGGAAACGCAGCTCATCCTCCACAAGATCCTCGTCCCGCCGGGACTCTCGGGAACGCTCACCCGGATCCAGAGCGGCTCCTACACGATCCGAGACCCGATCGGCTCGGTGAAGACCCCCACGGGCGACGTGCCGGTGTACCTCGCGCACAAGTGGGTCGTGCGGATCCCACGTCCGGTCACCGAGAAGCTCCCCCCCGACATCCCGCTCATCACGGGACAGCGCGTGGTCGACTCGTTCTTCCCCGTGGCCAAGGGCGGGACCGCGTGCGTCCCGGGACCCTTTGGCAGCGGGAAGACGGTGATCCAGCAGCAGCTCGCGAAGTGGGCGGACTCGGACGTCGTCGTGTACGTGGGCTGCGGAGAGCGCGGCAACGAGATGACCGAGGTGCTCGCCACGTTCCCGAACCTGGAGGACCCCAAGTCGAAGCGTCCGCTCATGGAGCGTACGATCCTCATCGCGAACACCTCGAACATGCCGGTCGCGGCGCGCGAGGCGAGCGTCTACACGGGCATCACGATCGCCGAGTACTATCGGGACATGGGCTACAACGTCGCCCTGATGGCCGATTCGACGAGCCGGTGGGCCGAGGCGATGCGGGAGATCTCGGGTCGGCTCGAGGAGATGCCGGGCGAGGAAGGCTACCCCGCGTACCTCGGTCGCCGCATCGCGGAGTTCTACGAGCGGGCGGGCCGGGTCGTGACCCTCTCGCCGGACGGGCGGACCGGCTCGATCAGTGTCATCGGCGCCGTCTCCCCGGCGGGCGGGGATACCTCCGAGCCGGTAAGCCAGAACACGCTGCGGGTCGCCCGGGTCTTCTGGGCGCTCGACGCGTCGCTCGCCGCCCGGCGCCACTTCCCGTCGCTCAACTGGCTCCAGAGCTACTCGCTCTACCTCAACGACCTGGAGCCGTGGTACCGCAAGGAGCTCTCGAAGGAGTTCGTCCCGCTGCGGCAGCGGGCCCTCGAGACGCTCCAGAAGGAGGCGGAGCTCCAGGAGATCGTGCAGCTCGTCGGAGTCGACGCGCTCCCCGAGCGGGAGAAGGCGGTCCTCGACGTCGCGCGCATGCTCCGGGAAGACTACCTCCAGCAGAGCGCGTACGACGAGGTCGACACCTACACCTCCATCGGCAAGCAGTTCCGCATGCTGCGCGCGATCCTGAGCTTCGGGGACCGCGAGCAGGACGCGGTCGAGAAGGGCGCGACGGTGGCGCAGCTCCAGCAGCTGCCCGTCCGCACGAAGCTCTCGCGCATGAAGTGGATCCCGGAGGCGGAAGCGACCGCCCAGTTCGACCAGCTCGAGCTCGAGATGGCCGAGGCCGTGGCGTCGGTGACCGCTTCGGCCGCCGCGGCGGGAGGGGCGTGATGGCGGCGAAGGGGGCGGCGACGGCCAAGGCGCCCTCCGACGTGCCGGTCGACTACCGGACGATCGACCGCGTCGCGGGCCCGCTGCTGTTCGTGCGCGACGTCGCGAACGCCGCCTACGGCGAGATCGTCGAGATCGCGCTCCCGAGCGGGGAGCGACGCCAGGGCCAGGTGCTCGACTCGCGCGCCGGCCTCGCGATCGTGCAGGTGTTCGGTCCCACGATGGGGATCAACGTCGAGCAGACGACCGTCAAGTTCCTCGGCGAGGTCGCGACGCTCGCGGTCTCGGACGAGATGCTCGGCCGCGTCTTCAACGGCCTCGGCGAACCGCGCGACGGCGGGCCGCGCATCGTCAGCGAGACCCGGCTCGAGATCGTGGGGAACGCGATGAACCCCTACTCGCGCGAGGAGCCGAGCGAGTTCATCCAGACGGGCATCTCCACGATCGACGTCAACAACACGCTCGTGCGCGGACAGAAGCTCCCGATCTTCTCCGCGGCCGGTCTCCCGCACAACCAGATCGCCGCCCAGATCGTGCGGCAGGCGAAGCTCCGCAACTCCTCCGAGGGGTTCGCCGTCATCTTCGCCGCGATGGGGATCACGAGCGAGGAGGCGAACTTCTTCCTGCGGGAGTTCGAGTCGACGGGGGCGCTCGAGCGCGCCGTCGTCTTCCTGAACCTCTCCTCGGACCCGTCGATGGAGCGCGTCGTGACGCCGCGGATGGCGCTCACGACCGCCGAGTACCTCGCCTACGAGAAGGACCTCCACGTGCTCGTCATCCTGACCGACATGACGAGCTACTGCGAGGCGCTCCGCGAGGTCTCCGCCGCGCGGGAGGAGGTCCCCGGTCGCCGGGGGTATCCGGGGTACATGTACACCGACCTCGCGACGATCTACGAGCGGGCCGGCAAGATCCACGGCCGCAAGGGCTCGATCACCCAGCTCCCGATCCTCACGATGCCGGCCGACGACGTGACGCACCCGATCCCGGACCTGACCGGCTACATCACCGAAGGCCAGGTCTACGTGAGCCGAGAGCTCCAGCG
Organism: Thermoplasmata archaeon; assembly: GCA_035502475.1. Lineage (GTDB taxonomy): Archaea > Thermoplasmatota > Thermoplasmata > Lutacidiplasmatales > UBA184 > Lutacidiplasma. Next base: position 7,093 of record DATJUJ010000012.1, on the reverse strand, counting down.
CAAGGGCATCTACCCGCCGATCGACGTGCTCCCGAGCCTCTCGCGGCTGATGAGCCTCGGGATCGGCAAGGGCCGCACCCGGGAGGACCACCGCGGGGTCTCGGACCAGCTGTTCGCCGCGTACGCGACGGGCAAGGACCAGCGCGCCCTCTCGGCGATCGTCGGGGAGGAGGCGCTCAGCGCAACCGACCGGATCTACCTGAAGGCGGCCGACCGGTTCGAGAAGGAGTTCGTCAACCAGCGGCCCGACGAGGACCGGACGATCGACGAGAGCCTCGGGATCGGCTGGGACATCCTCTCCGATTTCCCGGACTCCGAACTGAAGCGGATCCGCCCCGAGTTCGTCGCGAAGTACCGGGTCGCCCGGAAGGCGCCGTCGGGGCCCTAGGGGCCCGGAGGAGCGTCGACCGTGGCCCGCGAGAACGTCCGTCCCACGCGCCTCGAGCTCCTGCGGACGCGACGGCGCATCGTCGTCGCCAAGAAGGGCCTCAATCTGCTCAAGTTGAAGCGGACGGCGCTCATCGTCGAGTTCTTCGCGATCTCGCGCGAGGCGATGCGCCTGCGGGGCGACCTCCAGGGCCGGATCGCCCGCGGCTACGAGTCGATCCGCATGGCGGAGATGATGGAGGGACCGACGCGCCTCGAGAACATCTCGATGCTCCTCCCCGACGTCGCGGCGGTCCGGGTCTCGACCAAGAACGTGATGGGCGTCCGCACGCCGCGCGTCGACGCGGGCGGCTACGCGCCGGTCGAGGCCGCCGAGCTCCTGGAGCTCCCGACCTCCATCCTCGAGTCGGTCCGGCAGTTCCAGGGCATCTACCAGGTCGTCCTCGACATCGCCGAGAAGGAGAACGCGCTCCGGCGCCTCCTCAAGGAGATCGAGAAGACGAAGCGGCGCGCGAGCGCGATCGAGAACGTCCTCGTGCCGCGCCTTCAAGAGACGGTGCGCTACATCAAGTTCCGGTTCGATGAGATGGAGCGGGACTCGTTCAGCATGCTGAAGGCCGTGAAGCGGAAGATCGAGCGCGAGGAGGCCGATGCCCCCGTCTGACTCGGCCGTGCGGTGGTTCCAGACGTTCCGGGGCGTGAGCCTGCTCGCTAAGCTGCTCGCGCTCGGCATCTTCGCCGTGCTGCTCGCCAAGGTCGTCGTCGGCGGAGGGCTCTGATGGCGGACGCCGTCGGGGCCGTCGCCTCCGACACCGCCTCGTTCGAGGCGTTGAAGCGGGTCAAGGCCGCCGAGGCCGAGTGGGACGGCCGCCTCGCGGCCGCGCGGGCGCAGCGCGCCGCGGTCCTCGAGCGCCTCCGGGCCGAGACCGACGCCGCCGTGAAGGCCGCCCAGGCCGAGGCCGAGCAGGAGCGCGTCGCGGCGGTCCAGCGGGCCCGCGCCGACGCCGAGCGGGCGGCATCCGTCCTCGAGGCCGAGGGCGCGGCCGCCGCCCAGTCGGCGGCGAGCGGGGTCGGCAAGCGACCGGCGGACCGGAAGGATGCGATCCTCGCGGCGGTCCTGGGCGCGTTCGCGAGCGAGTAGGCCCCGAGCGTCCCCATGGGAATCCTCCGACCCGAGAAGATGGCCAAGGTGGGCCTGCTCGGGCTCCGGGAGGACGAGGAGCGGATCCTCACCCTGCTCCACGATCTTCGGCTGGCCCAGATCGAGCCGCTCTCCCCGGCGGCGCTCGCCGAGCTCGGACCGGAGCGGGCGACCGAGCTCCAGCGCACGATCGCGGACGAGGCGCTGCGCTTCCGGGGCCTCCTCAACGCGCTGCCCGTCGTCGGCCCGCCCCGGCCGGCGCGCTACGACACGGTCGATCAGCTGCTCGCAGCCGCCCGCGCGGTCCCGATCGACACGGAGGTCGGCGACCTCAAGCGCGAGGACGACCGGCTCCAGACCGAGCTCAAGGGGATCGACGAGACGCTCCACCTCCTCGACCGGATGGCGTTCTATCCGGACCGACTCGAGTACCTCCACTCCCCGCACTTCCTCGCGTTCTACGGCGAGGCGAGCCCCGAGGCGTACGCCGCCCTGCGGGCCGCGCTCCCTGCGAGCGCCGACCCGCAGTTCGTCGCCGGGCCGGTCGGAGAGAGCGTGCCGTTCTTGGTCGTGCTGCGGACGTCGGGCGGGGACGCGCTCTCGCGCGCCGCCCAGACGAACGGGATCCGGCTCACCGCCGTCCCGGCCCGCTCGGGCACGGTGCGCGAGGAGTGGGCGCTCCTGGGCCAGCGCCGGACCGAGATCCTCGCCCGCCGCGCCGCCATCATGGCGCGGCTCCGGGCGATCGCGGACGACTGGTACACGCGCGTGGCCGCGATCGACGAGGCGCTCACGATCCAGAACCGGAAGTACGAGGTGACGACCCGGCTGGGGGCCGGCCGGGACGTCTTCGCGCTCGAGGCGTGGGTCCCGGTCCGGGACCTCGCGCGCCTGCGGGCCGTCGTCGAGCAGGCGACGGAGGGCCGCGTCCACTTCTATGCGGTGCCGACCGCGGAGGAGCCGCCCACGCTGATGGCGAACCCGCGGGGGATCCGTCGGTTCGAGTTCTTCATCCGGTTCTACTCGCTGCCGCAGGCGGACGAATGGGACCCGACCCTCGTCTTCGCGATCGTCTTCCCGCTGTTCTTCGCCCTCATGCTCGGCGACTGGGGCTACGGCCTCACGATCCTGCTGATCTGCCTCTGGATGATCCGCGGCTTCCCCGGTGCCCAGCACCTCCCCCGGTTCGGCCGCACGTTCGTGAAGCGCATCATGGGCCCCCAAGGGATGCGCCAGCTCGCCTACGCGCTCGTCCCGGGCTGCGTGCTCGCGATCGCCCTCGGGCTCTACTGGGACGAGTTCTTCGGCTACGGGCTGTTCCACGCGTTGTTCGGCTACCACGGACCCGCGGACATCCGCTCGAACCCGGGCTTCGTGGGCCTCCTCCTCCTCTTCGCGGGGTTCGTCGGCCTCGGCATGGTCACGCTCGGCTTTGTCTTCGGGCTGCTCAAGGAGTACTTCCACCACCACCGCCGCGGCGTCGTCGGCAAGGCCGGCGGGATCATGTTCGCCTGGGGGATCGCGTTCTTCGGGCTCTCGGTGATCCACCCGGTCACGCTCGGCCCGCTCACCGCGGCCGGCGCGTCGTTCGCGAGCCCCCTGTTCGACCTCTACGTGGGGCTGCTCGCGGCCGGGCTCGCGCTCCTCCTGCTCGGGGAGGGGTTCATGGCAGGGATGATGTCGTTCATCGAGGTCCTGAGCCACATCCTCTCGTACACGCGGCTCGTCGGCATCCTGCTCGCGAGCATCATCCTCGCGCTCGTGATCAACATGATCGGCGGCGGCCTCGTGGTCGGCGGCACGATCGTCGGGATCGTCGCGGGGGTCGTGATCCTCGTCGTGGGCCAGTCGTTCAACGTGATCCTCGGCGTCTTCGAGCCCGGCATCCAGGGGGCGCGGTTGATCTTCGTCGAGTACTTCTCGAAGTTCTACTCGGGCAACGGCAAGCCGTTCCGCCCGTTCGGCGCGGCCCGGACGCACACGGTCTCGTCGATCGGGCCGGACGGGCTCGCGAGCGGACCGCTCGTGCAGGCGCCCCCGCCGTAGGTCCCGGGCGCGGCGCCTAGAGGCGCGGCGAGACGAGGAGCGCGCCGAGGCGCTCCGCCGGGATCCCGTACGTCCGGCCGAACACGATCCGCCGCAGGTCGCTGCGCTCCAACTCCGCGCGCAGCAGGTAGGCGAACAGGATCGCGAGCGAGAGCGGGTAGGTCTTGAGCCGACGCAGCTCGGCGATCGCCCGGTCGCGCTCGAGCGCCGCCTCGTAGCCGGTGAGGCTCTGGTGCTCCGAGAACTCCCGCGCGCCGTCGCCGATCGTCGGGAAGCGGTCCTCGAGCCGCTCGGCGAGCTCGGGGACGCCCCGGCTCGCGTAGAGGTCGGGCGCCTGGGCCGCCGGCACGAGCCCGCCCTCGAGCCAGCGGGCCGCGACGTCCTCGAGCGGCAGGTGCGCCGCCTTCCCCTTGAGGAGCAGGAGGACGTTCCGGACGTCGATCTCGCTCTGGAGGAGCGCCCGGACGACCCACTCGTCGCCCTGGAAGAACTTCGCGGCCGCGAGCACGCCGCGGTAGTACTCGGTCTCGAGCGCGTGCAGGATCGGGAAGATGTTGTGGGAGCGCTCGAACGTCTCGAGGAACGGCAGGATCGTCGTCCCGTAGCCGAACTTCACGAGCGCGGTGACGGTCGCCTCGATCGTCGGCTGGCTGAGGATCAGGCGGACGTCGTCGAGCGTCATCACGCCCGCGTAGAGGCCGGCGGGGATCTCGCGGCTCGAGACGAGGTGGTCCTCGGTCTCGGTGACGGCGCGCCCCTGGGCCTTCGCGGAGAGGATCAGCTCGATGTTCTGGATGTCCCAGCGGGTGAGGTAGGCCCCCACCACGGGCCGGCCGGCGAACGGCGTCGCGTCGTACGCGTGCCGGTTCCGGTGCACGAACGTCCGGTTGATCGCGACCTCGAGGAGGAGGGGCCCCGAGTACGTCGCGCGCGCGTAGTCGAGGCTCGGGCCGTACGCCGTCCCCTCGAGGAGGTTCGTGACGTCGCCCACGTCCTTCGCCCCGAGCAGCGCGGGATACGTCTCCGCCGGGAGGAACGCGGTGAAGTCGGGCTTCAAGCGCCCGAGCGCGCTCGCGTACGGGGAGCCCGCCATCGACCCCCCTAGGCGAGGAGCTCGCGGACGCGGTCCTCGCGCAGCCGCAGCAGCTCGTCGAACGAGAGGTTCAGGCGTCGGGACCCGTCCGGGGTCTCGGCAACGAGCCCGCCCACGATGGCGCGCGGCGTGGGGTCGTAGGCCTTGCCCGCGGCCTTCTGCAGCACGCTCGCGTCCTCGGCGCGGCCCGAGATGCGGACCTGCTTGCCCAGCGCGTCGGTCGCGGCCGCGACCATCCGCTTGAGGACCGCGGGGTACGCGCTCGAGCGCGTGAAGTCGGCGAGGAGCGTCCGGGTCTCGCCGAGCGCCGAGCGCATCCGGGTCTCGCGCGCCTCGTAGAGGAGCTTGCGGGCCTCCAGCTTCGCGGCGGCGAGCCGCTGCGCGGTCTCTCGGGCGACCTCGAGCTCGGTCGCGCGGGCCGCCGCGGCCCGGACCTCGCGCACCCGGCGGTCGCGCTCGGCGGCGATCTTCGCCGTCTCCGCCGCGGTCGCCGCCTCGATCTCCGCGAGCTCGGCCTCGCCGCGTCGGCGGATCTCGTCGACGAGGCTCTCGAGGCTCATGCGCCGGGAGCTCTAGAGGATGTTGAGCAGCAGGATGATGCCCAGCACGAACCCGATGATCCAGAGCGTCTCGGGAATGACGAAGAAGAACAGGACCTGGCCGAACTTCTCCGGCTTCTCGGCGATGATGCCCATGCCGGCGGCGCCGATCCCGGACTGGGCCATGCCCGTACCGATGAGACCTCCGGCGATGGCGATCCCTGCGGCGATGGCTTCGGCGGCGGCGACCGTGTCGCTGACCATGGGTGGACCCGGGCGGCCGAGCAAGGTCGGGTATTTAAACCGAACCACTGCGACGAAGCTGCTACTATGGGAGGTTCAACCCTTATTTTGCGTGCGTCGCGTCGCGGCGCTTAGAAGCACCTTGAGACTGACCGACGTACGCGGTCCACTTGGCGCCCAAACTACCCTGTTCGGGCCACGCCCGTGCGGTCTGCGACGGACGGACCTGCCCAATGGCGGCGCTAGCCCGTTACATGATCGGCAGGATCAATTTTGCGCGTGCCGTCCCCGCCACTATGCGGAGTCATCGGTGTCCCTCCCTTTCAGGGAGCTCTTTAGTGTAACACGATGTAATTGCGCGGCGCGGTTGCCTCCACCTCCACAGTCTTCTGCGTCAGCGGATTCGATCACAGTAGGAACAGTCGGGTTCTCTAGCGCCCGAACCTATCACGTGACCGAAATCTGTTGCAGCGTTCCCGTGACATTGTCAACACTCCAACCGAAGTGCGTGGAGTCTGCCACTGCCTCCGAGGAGATCTGGAGCGCGGAGCGAAACTCATAGTCGAAACTGCTCGAAAGGTATGCTTGAACTGTGACCGCCTCGGTCTCGTCAATCGAATAGACGACCGTCTGGTCGTTCGGGCTTGTTCCACAGCCTACATCACGAGTGTCAAAGTGAAGCAGGTTGAGACCGACGGAGGGAATCGTATCCCCCTCGCCCCGAGCTTCATTGTATGCCTCGATCGCCAAAGTGACGTTCAGCTCTGAGTACAGCGCGTAACTTGAGCCACAGTCCACGCCCAAGTCCACGCTGATTTGCAGACTCCACTCCGCCGATACGTTGTAGAGACGAGAGGAAGACGGTGCCCAAAACGTAGAACCACAGGTTCCGGATGGTGCGCAGGTGTGCCATCCCGCTCCGATTGCCGCTTCCATCCACATGGGTTGGCATGACGACTGAGGCGAGGGGTTCAGTGATATAGAGTTCCAGACGACTCCTGAGCCCGCGGCTCCCCAGTTGGTAACAGCGGAACTGGATTGCATGGTGCATCCTGAGCCAGACGAGTGTGAATAGCTGTCCCCGGAAGTGTAGTACGCGTTGTATGGTGCCCCCATGGAGGTTGCTGGATGCAACGCTGCCGGGGACGGTCCAGCTGCGGCGTTACTACCGAGCTGAACAGAAAGGACCAGGAATCCAACAGCGACGAATAGCGACGCGACACCGTACGCGATGCCTCTCCTACCGGGTTGCATACATAATCCCCATACTGTCATTGCTAATTAACTTTCCTAAAAATCCGACCAGACACATAGGTGCATTTTGGACTGTTACATCAATTGTTCACACTTGCAGACGTGTAGAATTATGTTTAAGCATTCCAAATAGTTCCTGATAGGTTGGTGCCAGATCGCTCGAAAGGCCCATGAGTTCAATCAGAGCGCGCAGTCGTCGATGGCTGCCCCTGCCGAATACCGTGGAGGGGGGCTTGTGGTGGGATTTGCCTAGGAGCGTGTAGCCCAACTCGTTTTCGAGTCGGGTAGGTCGGCGGGTGTTCAGCGAGGAGAGGGGTAGCCCTCTCCTCTTCCCTTCCCTCGTCCCGTTGATTCGCCTCAGGCGACTCGGCTCAGGTACAGTTTCCTCAG
>DATJUJ010000011.1:0-71344 GCA_035502475.1 Thermoplasmata archaeon | reverse complement strand
GGAGATGGCGCTCGACCGAGTCGCCCGGGCGCTCGCCGCGAAGGCAGGGAGGCTCCACGTCGTGGACGTCGGTAAACAGTCCTCCCTGCGCCGGTATATCGAGGATCGCCTTCACCATCTCACGAATTTTCCGGTCCTCGTTCGGCCCGACGGGCGTCGGTTGGAGGGATGCAGCAGCTTCACCGACTCCAATCTGGCCAAGTTCCTCGCGGACGCCTGACGACGGCCCGAGTCGGGCTCGGCTCGCCGGGGCCCTCCGGCCCGGATTCGCGGGGGCGGACCCGCGGCCGTTCCGGATCCCTCGGTGGACGGCCCTGGCCGGACCGTGGTTTCGAGCGGAGGAGGATTCGGCATAGGAGCGCGGTCCGAACCCGACGGACCGTCGGGGAGGGGGTTGAGTGTCCTTTAGTGCTCGACCGTGGTAGTCCGGGCGTGAACCACCACTACGGGGCCGGGTATGACGACTGAGTGCGAGACCGCGGGATGCCTGCATCAAGAGCGGCTCCACGGGCCGGATGGCCGGTGTCGCGCCTGCGGCTGCACCTCGTATACACGTAGCGGCCCCGGCCACCAAACGCGGGCCGCCCGGAAGCAGATCGCCCAGGCGCTCCGAAAGTGGTGATCCCGGGCTCCGGGGGCCGTTTCGATGGACCCGGGGGTCTCTGGGGGCCCGGAGCGATTGGATCCGCGCGCCTAGACTAGCGAGGCCCGGCCCGGGATATCGAGGGGCCCCGGCCGACCTTATGTTCCAGCCGGGCCTTGCCGGGCTCCCCTTCGGGGGAGGAGCGCACGATGGCTCATCACGCAAGAATGGCGCACGCCGAACTCATTTCGAAGGACCCCGCCGCGACCCAGAAGTTCCTCGAGAAGGCCTTCGGCTTGAAGTTCGACGTCATGGGGCCCGAGATGGGCCACTACCGGATGCACCGGGGTCAGGCCAACTCGGCCCCCAACGCGGCCGCAGGGGACATCGGGATCCGCGGGCTGATGGGGCCCTCGGAACACCCGGGCACGGTCTCCTACCTCACGATCCCCGACATCGACGAGGCGCTGAAGGCCGTCAAGGAGGCCGGGGCCAAAGTGATCATGGACAAGACCGAGATCCCGACGGTGGGTTTCTCGGCGATCTACATCGCCCCGGGCGAGGTCACCCTGGGCCTCTTCCAGTTCAACCGACCCGCCTGAGCCGAGACGCTTCCGACCCCGGCAGAGCCGGGCCCCGACCTCGAACGTCGGGGCTCCCCAGCCCAGCGCGCACGAGCGGTCCCCTACGAGAGTTCGATCTGGCCGGTGAAGGAGTAGGTCCCCGGCGAGGAGGGTATCTTGAGCTCGATCGAGAGCGGCAGTCCCGTCGGAGGGATGGGCGCCGGGAGCGTGGGGTCGGTCGAAACGAGCGCGAACGGCGCGGGGACCTCCAACGTGACGTCTCCTCGGAAGCCCTCGATATAGACGGTTCCCGTGTACGTGCTTCCTGGGTGGGCCTGGGTCGGACAGTTGCCCTGGCACTCGATCAGGTAGCCGTAGCTCGTCCCGTTGACCGGCGGAAGAGCCCAGGAGACCAGGGCCACGGTGACCGTGGTGTGAGCGACGTAGTAGTCTCCGATCGCGAACACGGCCGGGCCGGCCAGCACGACCGCTACCAGCCCGACGACCACCACCACCCAGTCGGGAACTGACCGCCGTCGGCGTCCCTTCGGCAAGCTTCCGGGGGCCGGAGTCGGTATGTTCGCCATGGCCGTCCTGGCAGCCGTGTGCGTGGGATTGGAAGCCCTCGGGGGATAGGAGCCTTCCGGCTCCAAGGCCGCGGGGGGGGATTGGCCCTTCGGGAGTGCGCCCCGACGGGCGTCACCCTTCGCCCGTCGAGCGGGACCAGGGGCCGGGCCAGACCCCGGGGCAAACGACGCCCGCGAGGAAGGCCTAGGGCGCGAACCGATTGAAGAAGCTCTCCGGCTTCCACCGAGGTCGGTCGTCCGAGTTGGCGACCTTCAAGATGAGCTTCCGCTGCAATTCGTTGAACCGAGCGGCGGCGACGGGATCGATGGGCTGCTTCGCGTTGTCCGCCGGGCTGTGGTAGCGAACCCTTGTCCACTCGTGAGCGAGCTTCTCCTCGGGCGAGCCGCGCGCGAACCCGATCTGCGGAAACAGCGCGGGGACCCCCTGCTTGATGAAGTTGTACTGGTCGCTGCGAATGAACAATACGCGGTCGGGCTCGTAGGCGGTGTGGATCTCGACCCCCGCCTCGCCCGCGATGGCCCGAAGGTCGTCCCCGAGCGTGGACTCCTCGACCCCCAGGACCTCGAGGGCCCGCAACGGGAACATCGACCACACCCCGTCGATGTTGAGGTTGGCCACGAGGGGGCCGGCGACCGTGGGGTGCGTTGCAAAGTACTCCGAACCCAGGAGAAACTTCTCCTCCCCGGTGACCGCGAGGAACAGGATCGAGCGTCGAGGGGCCGCCCCGGCATCGTGGATCGCCCGGGCGATCTCCAGGATCGACGCGACTCCCGAGGCGTTGTCGATGGCCCCGTGGTACACGGGGTCGCCGTTGATCGGGGTCCCGAGACCCAGATGGTCCAGGTGGGCGCTGACCACGACGTACTCGTTCTTCAGCCGGGGGTCGCTGCCCGGCAGCACGCCCACGACGTTGTGGCAGCGCGCGGTCCGTCGGGAGACTCCGACGCGGGCCCGGATCCGCACGGCCAGCGGGAACCGGGGCAAGGGCCCCTTCGATCCGAGTCCCGCCAGGACCTCGCGGAAGGTGTGCCCGCTGCCCGTGAACAACGCCTCGGCCGACTCCGGATTGTAGAGGATGGTCAACGGCAACGGATGGTACCCGCGGGGGCCGACATCGCGGAGCTCCATGCGGGCCATCAGCAGTCCCGAGGCCGTTCGCGGCCACGGCAGTTCCGGAATGGTCGGATTGAGGATCCCGATCATGCCCACCGCGCCCGCCTTCCTCAACGCGTTCGTCCGCTCCTCGGGCGACGAGAAGTGCGCCTTCAGAGAGGAGGGCATGTCCGGGGGCCCGCCCCGGAGCAGGACGGCGATCTTGCCCCGCAGGTCGAGCCCCTCCAGGTCGTCGTACTGGAGGTCGGGAACGGAGAGCCCGTACCCGACGAACACCGCCTCGGCCTCCAGCTGTTCGGCGGTGGCCGAGCTCACGACGTGGCTCGCCTCGGGGCCCAGTTGGACCGGGTCGACGATCTCGCCCCGAACGAGCTCGAGGGCGCTCCGGGTCGGGTCCAGTTGGCTCACCCGGAACTCCATCCCTTGCTGGTAACCGTCCGTCCCTGCGGGTTGCAGGCCCGCGGCGCGGAATCGCTCGGTCACGTAGTCGGCCGCCCGCGCAAAGCCCGGGCTGCCCGTCTCCCGTCCCTCCATGCGGTCGTCGGCCAGCACCTCGACGTGCGACCACCAGCGCCGGCCGAGCGCCTCGTAGTCCGGTTCGGCCGAGGCGTGCCCACCCGACGAGACGATCCCGGCGAGCCACGGGAGTGCGACGGACTTGCGCATGGAGTTCCCCTATCCCCGAGAGCGGCTCCCGGGATGGGCCTGGCACGAGCGCCGGGTAGAAAGCGCCACGCCCGGGCCTTCCCGTGCTGGGGCCGCACGACGGTTGCAGAGGGTTCTAGCCTTACGAGCAGTGTCGCACGACGGTCCGCTAGAATCCCGGTAGCCCCCCGGTCACTGCTCGAGGCGGTCTCCCCTCATAGGGCCCCGACGGCGGGGCGGCTCAGGCGGACTTCTTCGGCCGCTCGATCGCGTACTCGAAGAACCGGGCGTCGGGCACGGGATGCGGCCAGAAGGCGGCGATCGGCCGAAATCCCATCTCCGGATAGAACTGCATGGCGGCCGTCATCGACGGGAGCGTGTCGACCCGTACCCGCTCGTAGCCGAGGGCCCGCGCGCGGTCGATGACGGCGCCGGTGAGGATGGGGCCGAAGCCGGGTCCCCGGTGGTCCGGCCGAACGAACACCCGCTTGATCTCGCCGATCCGGGGCTCGAGCTCGCGCAGAGCCCCGCACGCCACGACCTCGTCGCCGACGAAGGCGAGGATGACCTCCCCGCGAGGCGGGCCGTAGGCGCCGGGGAGCCCGGCGATCAGTTGGTCGATGAGGCGGAGCCCCGCCTGGGCGTGCGCCGGGGCCGAGCCCGGGCTCTCCGTGTGCTCGGCGAGCCACTGACGGTAGTCCTGAAACAGGCGACGGACGAGGTCCAGCTCCTGGGACCAATGCACCGGTCGGAGCGCCGTTCCGGCGTAGTCGCTGGGACCGGACTTCCGGTGAGCGTGCATGGCGGAAGAAGCCAAGCCCCGCGGAGAGATGAGCGGATGCGTCCCCTGCGGGGCCGCGACCTCCCCCGACGTGGTGGCCGGGGTAGCGCCCCGCGAACCGAGGTCGGCTACAGCCGTCGGTAGCGCAGCCAGAGGAGCGCGAGCATGACGCTCATGCCGACCAGGTACCAGCTCAGGTCCGTGACGCCCGACCAGAGGAACGGCTGGTTCACCTCGTAGACCGGATCCCACAGGAGCTCCTTCAGGAACACGAGGCCCAGGAACGCGCCCACCAGGAACCGGGGGAGATTCGGGTGGGGTCGGGCCGGGTCTCCCAGCGTGCCCGGCGCGAGGGAGTAGACGGCGGCGACGGCGAGGGCTCCGATCGCCGCGTGGACCTCGGGGAAGATGATGGCCCCGCTGGTCCAGTCGACCACGACCCGGGCTGGGCGCGAACTTCCCTAACGATTTCGGTTCGATCGATAGCGTGGGAGGTGGGCCCCTGAGGTCTCCAAGTCCGACCGCGAGGGCCCGGGCCCCACGGCCGCAGGCTCGACCCCCACGGGCCGGAAGGGTTAATCGGGCCTCCGCCCTCGACAGCCCGTGAGCGACATCATCACCGGCCTGCACGCGGTCACCCTGCACATCCGCGACCCCAACAAGGCCCGTCTGTTCTACCGGGATGTCCTCGGGCTCAAGGAGCTCCTGTTCGATGAGAAGTCGGGCCGGATCGTCTTCGCCCTCCCCGACACTTCGGCCTTGCTGACGATGCACATCATGCGACCCGGAGAGGGCGGCCGGGAGCCAGGAACCGTCACGGGGGTCGTCTTCCGGAACCCGGACCCGGCGGCCGCGTGTCGAGAGATCGCCCGGCGTGGCGGGACCATCACCATGGAGCCGAGCCCCTTCGAGACCCCGCTCGGCACGTTCGTACGGGCGGCCTTCGCCGACCCGGACGGCAACGAGTTCTTGATCTCGAATCGGACCGATTAGCCGCGCCGAGGGAGCGCCGGGCGGAGGGCGACGCCCGCCGCGGGTGCGGGCGTGCCGGGGCCCCGCTAGCTTCATGGAGTCCACCCCTCTCGCGCGACGAGGGGCGTGCCCGGGCGGTGACGGATCCCAAACCGGCCGCGCCGACTCCGCCCGCCGGGTTCATTTCCAAGTACGGGAAGTTCCTGCTCGTCGGCCTCAGCGGGGTGGTCATCAACCTCGCGGTCTTCGCCGTCACGCTGGACGCGATCTCCCCGAACCCGACGTTCAGCCTCGTGCGGAGCCTGCTCGACTCGGCGTCGACCCGGGGCGGCAACCCGGTCGACTACCTGGCGGCCAGCGCGGTCGCGTTCGTCGTGGCGACCCTCTGGAACTTCTTCCTCAACAACCTGTGGACGTTCCGCTCCATCGTGGGCCACCGCCATCCGGTCCACCACCGCCTCGGGCTCTACTACGGGGTGTCGCTCGGCTCCCTGGCGGTGAACGAGCTGGTCCTGTTCGGGCTCGCCTTCTATCTGCCCCCCCTGTTCGGCCAGGGGATCGGGATCATCGCCGGCAGCGTGGTGGGGTTCGCCGGGAACTACCGCGTGACGTTCGCCGAGGTGTCGCGCGAAGCGACGCCTCCCGCCAACTAAGCGGCTCGACCGCCTAGCGCTTTGTCCGTGGGCGGGCCCGGGCGACCGCGCGGGCGTGCTGGGCGAGGAAGCGTCGGGTATCGCGCGCGTCGGCTTCCACGAGGCGGGCCAGTTCGGCGATCGGGCGGGCGCTTCGGTCCACACGGACGTCGCACCAGCGGTCCGACCAGATCGATTCGAACCAGGGCTCCCGGTGCACGACCACCAGCGCCGCAGACTCCATGCCGCGCTTGTCCCCGCCCTCGGCCGCGCCCGCCCGGAGCGCGGCCATCATCCGGGACGCGAGCGAGCCGCGGGCGTGCTCGAACGCGCTCGCCATCGCGGGGACGACGGTGGCGGACGCGAGCATGTTGCCCTGGCACGAGTAGCCGTCCCCGGTCGTGTGGAGGGCGTGCTCGATGCACTTCGAACCCGTCCAGGCAGCGACCGCGCCGCGTCGGTCCACGACCGCCAGTTGCCGGTGGTCCCGGCCGGGGTCCGAGCGCGTGAGTCGTCGTACGACGTCCTCGGCGGACAGGCCGCGGCGGAGGAGCTCGAGGCCGCGGGGTCCGAAGTGGTAGTTCGACATTGCCTGGGTCGCGACCGCGCCGACCCGCCACGCGGCCCAGGGCACCACGGCACCCACCGAGGGCGGCTTCGTGGAGACGGCCACGCCCCAGAAGCCCTGATCACGGTCGCAGGCTACGATCGAGAACGTCCCGTGGTCGCGAGGGTCGCGCATCGCCGCCGCGGACAGCGCCGCGAGGGTATGAGCGCCCCGGACGCGCGAGGGGTCGGTCTCAGTTGTCCCGACCGCTCTCCGAGGGCCCTTCCCGCGCGTACTCGTCGGGATCGACAAGGACGTCCGCCGGGTCCCGGCACGCGGAGCAGGAGCCCATCGTTCCCCGCAGGAACGAGACGCTGAGGCAGAGCCGGCACAGGGGAGTGCCGCAATCCGGGCAGTCGGCCCACGCGCGGAAGTCGGTCAACCGTGCCGAGCACTCCGTGCAGGACCGGGCCGGCGGGGGGGCGACCTCGTCCCGGCGAGGGACTTCCCGAAGGGGCCCGATCCGCCCGAGCGCGGGGCGCGGGGACGCGACCCTTCCGAGGTAGCCTCCGCTCTCCACCGCCTCGAGTGAGAACAGGAAAGCGACCGGTTCGTCGCCGGACCCCGAACCGACTGACGGCCCTTCGGCGGAGGCCTCCGAGCGTCCGGCCGGTTCCGGGGGCGTCAAGGACCGAGCGCCGCTGATCGCGAACGGCACGGGGGCGGTCCTCAGGGGGGCCGAAGACGGCGCATCCTCGCCCTCGGTTTCGGCCGACTCGCTGGAGCCGGTCGACCCGTCCGGCCCGGACCAGCGGGAACTCATCGGCGCAGGGCCCGGGGACGACTCGGGAGGGAAGAGACGGTCGAGCTCATCCTCGGAGAACGGCAGGGGAAGACGCGATCCCGCAGGCCGGGCCGCTCCAGCGGCCGCGTCGACGGCCCTTCGGGCAGGCGACGGCGGCGAAGTGGGCTCCACCCGCGCTCTCATCGCCCCGGAGCGAGCCAGCGGCCCGGTCAGGGACACGGCCTCGTGACCGCGGGAGGGGAACGGACCCGGGGTGCCTCGCCGCGGGGTCGAGTAGGCGGCTCCCGGGACAGGCCCGACCCCTGCCGCGCCGAGTCCGGGGGCGACGGGGCCGGCCCAGCGCGTCCAGAGCTCGTCATCGACATGGGTCGCCGCCTGGACTGCGGCCCGTCCGAGCCCGCTCCGTGGGGCTCCCGGGGGAGCGGAGAGAACCGCCGGGCTGGCCGGGGGTCCCACCGCGGAATCGGCCAAGGCGCGACCGACCGAGCCGGGCCCCGGAGCCGTGGCCGGCTGGCGGTCAAAGACCAGGAGCTCTAGGGACGCGAACGTGGTGACCAGCGCGACCGCGCCGACGAGCAGGAGGAGGAACGGGAGCACGACCGCCGGCTCCTGCCAGAGCCGAACGGTCGCCAGCGCCCCGAACACGAGTGCGACGGCGCCCGCGACCGGGAGCCCGTAGCGATGGGCCACGACGGCGACGCGGCGGCGGAGGTCCGGACGGATCCCGCTCGGACCCGGTTCGAGCGGCGGCACGACGAGCCTCGGTCGAACGTCGCGGGGATTAACCTATCGAACCACAGGAACACGCGCCGTGGCCCTCGGTCCGTCCGGAACTCCCCGACCCCGGCGGGCAGCCGCCGGCCGGCGGCGAACAGAAGAGGCTTAGAGCCGGTGTCCGTGCTCGGTCCCCGGTCCATCATGACGAGCGAGCAAGGGTTCGGGGTCCGGATCGAGCGCGACGCGCCGACCAAACTGCACCCCTTTCGGCAGTTCTTCCGCGGCTTCGAGGACGTCGAGGCGGTGCGATCCTTGTTCGGTCGCGCGACCGAGCGCGTGCTCCAGAACCTCCGGGTGGAGTTCTTCTCGGCCCGGTTCGGCTACATGGGCACCAGCGACGTCGACGGCCACCTGCTCATCAGCACCCATCACCTCAAGGACAGCGACCTTCGGACGGTATACCTCGACGTCGTCCACGAGCTCTGCCACGTGAAGCAGTTCCGAAAGCACCAGCCGCTGTTCTACCCCAAGCTGAGCTACGTGGACGCCCCGTCGGAGATCGAAGCCTACCGCTTCACCGCCGACGAGGGTCGTCGCATCGGCATGACGGACAAGGAGCTCCGGGAGTACCTCAAGGTCGAGTGGATCACCCCCCAGGAGCACCGGCGACTCTGCCGGCGCTGCGGGGTCGCCGCCCGGGGCCGTCCCGCGAAGGCTCATCGGCGCCGCCTCCGCAAGTGAGCCCGCGTTCCTTCGGGTCGCCCTACGCCTCGTCGCCTTGTGCTTGAGTCGGGCCCGCGGCGGGCCAGCCCGAGGAGTTCGGAGCGTCGGCGCCCCGCGAGGCCGGCGATCGCCGGCCGGGGGTCCGCCCGAGTTCCACGATGGACGATGCGCGGCCCGTGCGGTATAACTCGGACGGGCCGGAACTTCAACTAGGAGCGTCGGATAGTATCCCTGAGGCTGGTCGTATGCGCGCGCACCGACTGCGCGCCGACCGTCGGGCCGGCGTGCTGCTGGACCTCGTGCTGGGCGTCGCGTTCGTGATCGTGGGCGCCTTCCTGCTCTACGCCGTCGGGCTCACCTTTGGCGAGCTCCTCCACGGGGCGGCTCAGTTCTTCGGGATGTAGGCGCCCGCTCCCCGCTCCGCCTTCGGGGCGGAGGGCGAAGCGGGGAGCGGGGCGGCACCCGCAGGCTTCGAGATCGCCTAGGGAGTCGGCAGCTCGTCCACCGCCCGGCTCGGTGCAGGGCGGTCGGAGGTTGCGGGTCCGGTCCAGCGAGGCTCGACCCAGAACGTGACGAGCCCGTAGATCGAGGTCGCGAACATGATGGCCATCGCCACCGCGCCGAACGCGACGAGCCGCAGGGTCGGTCGCGCGCTCGTCCGCATCGCCGCGCCGACGAACGATCCCGTGGCGAACGCGCCGAGGATGACGGACGAGAAGTGGACCAGCGAGAGCCACGAGTTCCGCGGGACCCCCACGACGGCCGGCAGCAGCCGGACGAGCACGTCCCGCAGGTCCGTCGAGGAACCCTCGAGCGCGTGGGCGATGAGCGGGAGGCGGAGGAGCAGCGTCGCCAGCGTGATGATCGGGACCAGGTAGGTGGCGGTCACTTCGAGCGCGTAGAACCGTCCGGCCGTCCGGGGGAATCCGCGCCGGAAGTAGGCGCCGAGACGGATCCAGTTGGAGCGCGCCCAGCGCACGTTCTGGCGGACGAAGCTGCGCGCGGTCTCCTTCGGGAAGACGAGCACCCGGACGTCGTACGCCTTCACCGTGCGGTAGCCCGCATGGAGGAGGAAGTCGGTGAGCTGCCAGTCGTCGCCGAGACGGCTCGGCCGGCCCGCGACCCGCATCTCGACGAACTCCGCGGAGTCGACGTACGGCCGGATGAGCTCCGTGCGGTGCAGGACGCAGGCGCCGTCGAGGTACGGCACGCTGCCCCGGGTCGACATCGCCCGCAGCACGACCTCGCGCGATCGCTCGACGAACTCGGCCGCGGGGGCCACCCATCGGCCGGTCTCCACGGCCCCGAGGTTCGCTCCGACGCCCCCGATCCCCGGCGCCATCTGGCGCGCGAGCGCGACCGCGGCACCGGCGGGCAGGAGCACGTCGCTGTCGACGAAAAGCACGTACGGGGTGTGGACCTGGGCCAGTCCCGTGCGGAGGGCGACCTTCTTGCCCTGGTTCTCGGACAGGGCCAGGAACTGGCCCCCGTGCGACTGCGTCAGCGCGCGGTACGGCTCGTCGACGCCGTCCCCGACCACGACGAACGCGCAGCCCTGGGCGCCGACCGTGTCGAGGCACCGGGCGAACACCTCGGGCCGCTGGGCGTGCACCGGGATCAGGATCGTGATCTCCTCCGGGGTTGCCTCGATCCGGGCCCGAAGGAGTCCCCGCCGCTTCGAGTAGAAGGCGTTCGTGAGCAGGTAGAGGATCGGAACGAACCCGATCGGGAGCAGGAGGAGGTAGACCAGCGAGACCATCTCGACCCAACCCCGGTCGGAAGTATTTGACCCCGGCTCCCGCGGACGCCCTCCGTTCGTTCCGGCCGCCGCTCCGCCCGACGCCGGAGGGCTAATCCGACCCGGGGCGTCGCGAGGTCGTGGCGTCCGAACGACCGCGGGCCGTCGTTTCATGGAGCAGCGGCAAGGATGCCGCCTTTTCGCTGTGGGAGGCCCGTCGAGCCGGCGCCCTCGAGGTCTGCGGCCTCCTCACGACGGTGACGCGCACGTTCGGCCGGGTCTCGATGCACGGGGTCCGGGAGTCGCTGCTCGAGGCCCAGGCGGAAGCCGTCGGCGTCCCGCTCTACCGAGTGGAGATCCCGTCGCCCTGTCCCAACGAGGTTTACGAGCGCGCCATGGCCGTGGCCGTCGACCGGCTCCGGGCGGACGGAGTGCGGCGGGTCGTGTTCGGCGACCTGTTCCTCGAGGACGTCCGGGCCTACCGGGAGTCGCGGCTCGCGGCGACCGGGATCGAGCCGGTCTTTCCCCTGTGGGGGCGTCCGACCGACGCGCTCGCGCGGGAGATGATCGCGGCGGGCGTCGAGGCGTATCTGGTCTGCGTGGACCCGCGCAAGCTCCCCCCGTCCTTCGCGGGTCGACGCTTCGACGCCTCGCTGCTCGCCGACCTTCCGCCGGGGGTCGATCCGTGCGGGGAGCGCGGAGAGTTCCACACGTTCGTCGCGAACGGGCCGATGTTCTCCCACCGGGTCCCGATCGAGCCCGGGGAGGTCGTGGAGCGCGACGGCTTCGTGTTCGCCGACCTGCGGCCGGGCTAGGACAGTTCCCCGGCCTTCCGGGCGAAGTTAAGCGGGCCGCCGCGCTCGTTCGAGCGTGAAGGTCGAGCTCTGGGGCGACGTCGTCTGCCCCTGGTGCTACCTGGGGCGGCGCCGGTTCGAGCGGGTCCTCGCGGAGTCGCCGAATCGGGAGAGCGTCGAGGTCGTCCTTCGAAGCTTCGAGCTCGATCCCGAGGCGCCCGCCTCGGCCGATCGAACGCTCGAGGAGCGTCTGCGGGCCCGCTACGGCCTGTCCGTCGAGCAGGCGCAGGCGGCGATCGATCGGGTCTCACGCGTTGCCGCGGGCGAGGGGCTCGAGTACCACCTCGAACGGGCTCGGCCGACCAACACGCTCGACGCGCACCGGATCCTCCAGCTGGCCCAGGTCCGGCACCGGCGGCGCGAGGTCGAGGAACGGTTCGACCGGGCCTACTTCGTCGACGGGGAGGTGCTCTCCGACCACGCCGTGCTGCTCCGACTGGCCAGCGAAGCGGGTCTGGACTCGGCGGACGTCCGACGCGTGCTCGCGGGCCAGGCGTTCACGCTGCAGGTCCGCGCGGACGAACGGGAGGCGCACGAGCTCGGCGCGCACGGGGTCCCGTACTTCGTCTTCGATCGTTCCCGGGTCGTGGAGGGCGCGCAGAGCGCCGACGTGCTCCGGCTCGCGCTCGACCCGGCGGCCCGGATCGCCTGAGCCGGCGCGGGGCTCACGCTTCGACCGGCTCGGTCAGCGGGACCTTCGGGAGGCCCGCGAACCCCGGAGGCTCGGCCCGCGTCCGTGCGGGTCGCGCTCGGACCCGCACGCGCGCGGCCTCGACCCATCGAAGGTACTCCGCGAACTCCTCTTCGGCCATGTCGCACATCGGGCTCCCGGAAGGCCGGGTGGGGCTTCACGGTTCCGCGGCCGGGATCGGGCCGCGGTGCGTCGGGGGCCCCGATGGAGCGCTTCGACCGCGCTCGGTTCCGCGCGGGCAAGTCGCTATCCTTCGGGGTCGCGAAGGTTCATGAGGCCTCGACGGGGTTCTCTCGGCACGGTGATCTCCGTGTCCGACTCCGTCCGCCCCGTCGTCCGCACCCTGGAACCCCCGAACGGCCAGGAACCGACCTTCCGTCCCGTGGAGCGCCGCCTCGTGGGTCAGGAGACCCTCGAGGGCGCCGGCGTCCGTCTGCGCCGGATGTTCGGCGGCTCGGAGGTCCCCCTGCTCGACCCGTTCCTGCTGCTCGACAACTTCGGCTCGACCAACCCGGCCGACTATCTGGCGGGATTCCCGTGGCACCCGCACCGGGGGATCGAGACCGTGACGTACATGCTGAACGGGCGCACGGCCCACGAGGACTCCCTCGGCAACCGGGGCGTCATCGACTCGGGGGACGTCCAGTGGATGAGCGCCGGCAGCGGGATCCTCCACCAGGAGATGCCGAAGCGCACCGAGGGCCGGCTGTCGGGCTTCCAGCTGTGGGTCAACCTGCCCCGCCGGCTCAAGATGGAGGACCCGGCCTACCGGGGCCTCGCCTCCGACGCGATCCCCGAGGTGCGGGGAGAGGACGGCCGAACCGTCCGGGTGATCGCCGGCGAGTATGACCGCGTCGCGGGGCCGGTGAGCCACATCCCCGTCGATCCCACGTACCTCGACGTCCGGTTGCCGGCCGGCGCCGACTTCTCCCTGCCCGTCCGGGAGGGCTACACGGTCTTTGCCCAGCCGTTCGAGGGGAGCGGCACGTTCGACCGGTCCCGCGGCCCGAGCGGGCCGTCGCCCGGGGCGCCGGGCGAAACGCTCCTCTACGGGGACGGGAACCGGGTCGACATCCGGGCCGGGGACGCCGGGCTTCGATTCCTGCTCGTCTCGGGCCGCCCGCTCCACGAGCCCGTCGCCTGGTACGGTCCGATCGTGATGAACAGCCGCGAGGAGCTCCTCGAGGCGCGCCGGGACTTGGACCGGGGCACGTTCATCCGGTCGAAGCAGGTCCGGGAACTCTAGGCCGGCTCCGCGACTAGGAGCCCTCGGGCGCGTCGGCGGCGAGATCGTCGCCCTGCTCGACGTCCAGGAGGTGGCCCATCTTGCCCCGCTTGGTGGCGAGGTACTGCCGGTTGTAGCCGTTGGGCGGGACGATCACCGGGATCCGCCCCGTGATCCGCACGCCGTGGCGGCGCAGGTCCTCCACCTTCGCGGGGTTGTTGGTCAGGATGCGGATCGACCCGACGCCCAGGGTCCCGAGCATGTGGGCCGCGATCCCGTAATCCCGCTCGTCCGGTCGGAAGCCGAGCAGCTGGTTCGCCTCGACCGTGTCGTACCCCTGGTCCTGGAGCTGGTAGGCCCGGATCTTGTTGATGAAGCCGATCCCGCGGCCCTCCTGGCGGAGGTAGAGGACGATGCCGCAGTCCATCTGGCCGATCTTCTCGAGCGACTCGAGCAGCTGGTCGCGGCAGTCGCACCGCAGGGAGCCGATCGCGTCCCCCGTGAGGCACTCGGAGTGGAGGCGGACGGGGACGTCCTCCCCGCCGACCACGTTCCCGTGGATGAACGCCGCGTGCTCCTTCCGGTCGAAGTTGTTCCAGAACGCCGCGACCTGGTACTCCCCGAAGCGGGTCGGCAGGTTGGCCACCGCCGCGAGCCGGACGCACGTCTCGGGCGCGCCGGGGCACTCGTGGTGCGCGTTCTCCTGAAGGAGCCGCTCGACGACCTCGGAGGGGATGCCCATCGCCTCGCCAACTCGGACCCCAATTAAAGGCTGAGCGGATGCCGGAGTTAGCGACCCCCCATCCCCGGGCGGCCGAGGTCGGCCCCGGGGCCCTCGCGAGCCCGCCGCGGGCCGTCCGCAAGCCCATTACCCCCGCCGGGGCTGACCGGGCGATGCCGTACGTCGAGTACGACGAGGTGGAAGCCGTCTGCGCCAACTGCGGACGGATCTTCCGCTCCGAGGAGGCGCTGGCCGCCCACCGGGAAGAGAGCCACGCCGGGCTCGACCCGTCGGGCCGTCGCGCGCCCCGCGCGCCGCCCGTGCGCTGCCCCGAGTGCGGGAGCCCGTTCGATTCGACCGAGGCGGCGCGCGTCCACCGCCAGCGCGTCCACCACGGCTGAGCGCCTCCCGGGGGACCCGCCCGAGGCTACGAGGCTACCCCGGAGCAAGCGGTCCCGCCTTATGGGGCGACTTCTATAGCCGCCGCGTTCGCGAGGCGGGGCGGCAGGGGCGGCGGTCGATGTCGGAATCGGATTGGCTGAACATCGCGGTCTGGTCGCTCGTCGGCACCTGGGTGCTCGTCGTCGGCACCCTGCTCCTCATGTACTGGCAGACCCGCAGCGGCCAGGAGCTCAACTCCGCGAACGCGGTCATGGAGCTGAGGGAGCGGTTCGATTCCCCCCGGATGCGGGCCGCGCGGCGCCATCTCGGCGATCGGCTCCTCCGCGGGGCCCATCAGGACATCACCTCGATGGAGGTGATCACGTTCTTCGAGCTGCTCGGCACGCTCACGCACCGCAAGGTCCTCGACGACGACCTCGTCTGGGAGGCGTTCGGCACGTGGGTGACGGCCTACTACGTCCTCCTGCGGGCCCCCGTCGACCTGATCGCCCAGAGCCGGGAGCGGCTCAAGGACCCGCTCGTCTGGCACGAGTTCGAGTGGCTCGCGGGCCGGATCGAGACCCTCGACCGCAAGGCGATCACGCGCGCCGGCGGCACCCTGGGGGACTCCGACCTCGAGGCCCGAACGGTCCTCAAGGGCGAGTCGCTGCTCGAGTCGATCTAGAGGCCCCCGGTCCGCCCGCGAGCCGGTCGGCCCGCAAGGAACGGTCGGGGGCCCGGGCCTCGGGTCGACGCTACGCCGCCCGCTCGAGACCGGCCTCGATGTAGAGGGCGGCCAGGGTGGAGGCGGACCGGCGGTCCTTTTCGGCGACTTCTTTCAGCTTTTTCAGAAGCGCCGGCTCCAGATATACGGCGACGGGCACTCGGCGTTCGGCCTTGCTTTTTCTTGGACGCGGCATGCGTTCAGATCCTCCGACCCACTCGGTGGATCGTTCGTTCGGCAGCGCTTGTCCACCGAACCATAGACCAACTCAGGGGCGGGCTTGCAGATTTATAAACTATAGGTTGGTCCGAGCTAGGGAACATACGACGCCCTCACCCCATTCAGTGAGCCCCTAGTTCTTGGACGTTTCGTGCGGCGCGCTTCACGGGTCCGTGGGTCGGGAAAGCTCGGGCCGCCGCGCCGTACGTCGGGGGACGCCGCGAAACGGGGTGCGCCAGCTCCCCCAGGGCGACCGATCCGTCCTCCGGCGCCGTCCGGCGTCCCCCGTGCGAACTCGACCCATGCCGGGTCGTCGCGCAGAGGCAGGCTCAAGAGCCCGCGACGCGCCTAGAGGGTCATGAAGCAGATCCATGTCTGGCCGAACCACGTGGCGATCCCCGATGCCGACCTCGTCCTCTGGCGAGCGCCGGCCGAAACGCTCTCGACGACCCTCCGCTCGCTCGCCCGGCTGGGGTTCGATGCGACCCCGGGCAACGTCGAGCTGCACGGCGTCGTCGCGGGCGCCTAGACCGTTCCTACCGGCCCGGATGAAGCCCTCTTAAGGGGCCCTCCGGTCGCAGCGCCGTGTCGGCCCTCCCCGCCCCGACCCTCTACTTCGGGCTCCGCGTCGGGATCGCCGAGCGGCCGGGCAGCAGTGCCTCCGAGGGCCGAGGGTTCGTGCTGACGCTCGAGAACCCCGGTACGACCGCGTGGGGAGGCCGCATCCCCGTCGTCTGGGTCCAGGCGGGCGTGAGCTGGACCGAGCTGTTCGAGGTCGACCTGGCGCCGCAGGAGCGTCGGACCCTCGGGCTCGCCACGCGCTGGGTCTCGGGGGCGCCCGCCCTCGAGTGCCGCCTCCCGATCGAGCGATCCCCGCAGGAGCTGAGGAAGCTCCCGCGCGGAGCGACCGAGTCGTGGGCGATGACCTCGAACTACGTGCCGATCGGCATGATCGCGGTCGACGCGCCGGTGCCGACCCCGTCGCCCGAGGAGGACCGCCGCGATCGGCTCCGCCAGTCCGTCTGGCTCGTGGTGGCGGGCGCGATCGCGGTCCTTGCCGCCATCCTGCTCGTGATCTACGCCACGAGCGTCCTGTAGCCCGGGCGCCTCGGCCTTAGAATCGGAAGCGCTTCACGCCGGGCAGCAGCAGGCCCAGGATGCCGGCCGCAAGGAACCCGGACGAGGCGACCGCCGCGAGCTCCACCGGGGAGACCGAGTTGGCGAGCGAGCCCAGGAGGAGCGCGCCCGCCGAGCTCGCGAGGCCGGGGAAGAGGTACATGTTCGAGATCAGCCGGGCGAGCTCGTCCCGCTGGAAGCGGCCCCGGAAGAGGGCGTACTTGACGTCGAAGTAGGCGGTCGCGAGGAACCCGATCGCGAAGAAGGCGACGACCTCGAGCGCGAGGATCCCGGGCAGCCCGACGACGACCGCGAAGCCCCCGGCGACCCCGAAGAGGAACACGATCAGGAGCACCCCGACCGAGGACCGGGGGTTCCAGTGGCCGAGGACGAGGCCGGCCAGCGCTCCGCCGATGACGTAGCTCACGAAGAGGCCGCTGTAGGCGAGCGCGGACGCCTTGAACGTCTCGTTGGCGAGGAGGGTGATGAGCAACGCGGGGACGGCGCCGAAAAACCCCTGGACCGCGTCGACCGAGGCGAATTGGAGGAGCGGCTTTCCGGGCTCGCCCCAGATCCGGCGCCAGCCCGCCTTGAGGCTCGTAAGGAAGCTCTCTCCGCCCACCGGGTGGGGGCGGATGACCAAGGGGACCGCGAGCACGGCCCCGAGGACGAGCAGCCCGCCGTAGAGGAGCATCCCGCCGCCGGGGCCGACCAGCAGGATGAGGACGCCCCCCGCGGCGTAGCCCGCGATCGCGTTCGCGCCGCCGACCGCCCCCGAGATCCCCTGCGCGGCGAACTGCTCGTCGGCCGAGAGGAGGAGGCCCGGCGCGGCGTTCCCCGCGGCCCAGGCGATGTCCCACAGGATCGAGATGATCGCGATCAGGAACAGGAGGAGCGGGATCGTGAGCGTCCCATCCCCGTGCGCGACGCCGATGGCGATCGCCGCGGCCGCCATCACGGGATAGCAGAGCAGGTAGATCGTGCGCTGGTTCCCGATCCGATCGACCAGGGGGCCGGCCAGGAAGACGAAGGTGTAGACGGCGAGCTCGATGAACAGGGCGACGCCGACGATGAGGTAGTTGTGGGAGACGGTGTACGCCAGCCAGACGATCGAGATCGCGTAGACCGAGTAGCCGACGCTGGCCGAGGTGTACGACGCCAGGAACCAGACGAACTGGCGGTTCCGCAGGACGCTCTGGAACCCGCTGGGCCGGGGAGGAGGGGACGCCGTGGCCGCGGCAGACGGGCGGGGCCTAAAGCGTGCGGCCCCCGAACGGGATCATCCCGAAGTCGGCGCCCGCACGAGCAGCTCGACGAACGACTGACCCGACCACGAGGCGCCCGCCGAGCCGTCGGGCGTGAGATAGAGCGTGGTCGCGACCGGGAAGCCCTCCAGCACGAAGGAGAACGCCGTCCCGTTCGCCTCGGTCCCGTTCCCGTGGACGTGACCGCCGGTGAGGCTGAACCAGTTCGTCACCCAGATCGAGAACGAGACGTTGTGGAACGTGACGTTCGACGGCGTGGTCGTGTTGGCCGGGGGATCCGGACCGGGGATCAAGTAGTCGGTCCAGTAGTACGGGTGACCGTCCACCGTCGTCGTCGCCGACGGCGTGAAGTTCGGCTTCAGGCCGGGGATGAACCCGCCGAACAGGAGGACGATGAACGCGAACCCCACCGAGACGGCGATGACGGTGGCGAACGCCGCGCGACGGGACGGGGGACCGGTGTCGGCCATCATGGAGCGCGGGCCCCCTCAGGGCGGGGGCGGCCGACGCCCCAGGTCCTGCAGGATTTGATAGTACTGCTGCTGGGTGATCTCCCCGCGGGCGTAGCGCATCCGGGCGATCATCGCGGGCCGATTGCCGCCGTACGGCCCCCCGCCCCCGCGCCGGGAGTAGCCTCCCGCGCGCATGCTCCAGAACGCGACCCGGAGCACGAAGAAGACGACGATCAGCACGAAGAAGACCAGGAAGAACCCGCCGAACAGGCCGTAGCGGAAGCCCGAGGGTCCGCTCAGCCCGAACCAGCCCGGGTTGAGCGCCACCACGACGAGCAAGAGCGCGAGTCCGATGAGCACCGCGGCGATGACGGCGACCGCCCATCCCCACCGGCGTCGACGGGGCCGAAGCCCGTAGTCGCCGGCGTAGGGCCCGGTGGGAGAGGAGAGCGGGGTCCCCGGGGCGGCCATCCGGCGTCGGTGCGCGTGGGAGGATATGAACTTGCGTCCGGGGGCGCGGCCGGAGGACCCGGGCTCCTTCGACTCGATCGGCGCGTCCCGGGCCGTTTCATACCCCGCGCCCGTACGGTGAGGGGATGCAGGCCGTCGCGGTCCGCACGTTCCGGGCCCCGGCCGAGCTCATGGAGGTGCCGTCGAGCCCTCCGGGGCCCGGGGAGCTCCTAGTACGGCTGGAGGCGGCGGGGGTCAACCCGCTCGATTGGAAGATCGTCGACGGGCTCTACGAGGGTCGGCGGCCCCATCTCTTCCCGATCGTGCTCGGCGTGGACGGGGCCGGCACGGTCGAGGCCCTCGGAGAGGGGACGCGACGCTTCCGGGTCGGGGACCGGATCGCCGGCTCGTTCCTCCACGATCCGGTCGGGGTGGGCACCTATGCCCAGCGCACGACGGTCCCGGAGACGAACGCACTCGCGGTCGTGCCGCCCGCGCTCCCGTCCACCGAGGCAGCCGCCCTTCCGACCGCGGGGATCACCGCCGTCGAAGTCCTCGAGCTCCTCTCCGTGCCGTCGGGCGGAACGCTGCTCGTGGTGGGGGCGTCCGGCGGCGTCGGGTCGATCGCCACTCAGCTCGCGAGCCGCCGGGGGATCCGGGTCGTGGCCGCGGCGCGGCCCGAGACCGAGGCCACGGTGCGAGCGCTCGGGGCGGTGGAGGTCCTCGCCCCCGGCGACGGACTGCTCCCCGAGCTGAAGCGGCGCTACCCGGGCGGGGTCGACGGGCTCTTGGATACCGGCAGCGACAAGCCGACGTTCGCCCGGCTCGCACCGTCCGTACGCCGCGGCGGGACCGCGCTCACCACGACGTTCGTGGCCGATACCTCCGCGGCCCAGGCGGACGGGATCCGGCGGGTGAACTTCAACCTCCAGCCGCGCGCCGAGACGATGGCTCGGCTCCTGGCCGAGTACGGCTCGGGGGACCTCCGGCCGCCGGTGTCGCGGGTTCGGCCGCTGGCCGAGGGCCCTCAGGCCCTCATCGAGAGCCGGGCCCGCCGCAGCGTGGGCAAGACCGTGCTCTCCATCCCGCGGTGATCGGGGCCCCCTCAGCGAACCCGGGGCGGCTCTTGGCGGTCGAGCGCCACCGCCCGTCGCAGGAGGCGCATGAGCTTCGGAGAACGCGCCTCGGCCAGGGTCCGAATCTTGACGTGGCGCAGGTTCTTGCCGGTCCCTTCGAGGAGGTGGTCCGGGTCCGCGAGCGACGACCCGCGCCAGAACTCGATCCCCACGTGGTGGGCAAACCGTCCCGCCACGACCACGAGATCCCGGTCCGCGTACCACCGGTTCGCCCATTTCGTCACTCGTCGAAGGCGGGGGCCCGCACACCGGATGACAGCGTGCACTTCGCGCTCGAGGGTGACCATCGACCCCGGGGCCTTCCCGGCCGGAGCGCGCGGCACGCCAAGGCGAGCGCGGGCCCCATCAAAAGGTGGGCCCCGAGGCGCCCCCGCCGAGCCGGCCGGCGTGACGCTTCCCAGCGGACGACTACTCGAGGATCTTGGTGACGGCCGCGGCGGCGCGGAAGTTCACGGTACGATGGGTCCCATCGCACAGGGGCTTCTTCGACGACTGCCCGCAGCGGCAGAACGCGACGTCCGCCTTGCCGTCGATGAGCACCAGGTTCGGCCCGTTCTCGATCGATCGGATCTCGACCTTCGGCATAGCGAATGGGGCATCCGCGGCGGGGCACTTAAGGGGCTACGGAAGCGGCCGTAACCTCGCGGCGCTCGGGCTCCCGCGGCTCACGCCGGCGCGGGCGCGGTGGGCAGGAGGCAGAGCTCGGTCAGGGGAGGGCGATCGATCCGCAGCGAGACGGAGATCCCTTCGTCGGTGAACGTGGACGTGGTCGGGAACCCGCTGTCGCGGAACACTTCGAGCATCCGGTCGTTGTCCGCCAGCACCTGGGCGTGGAACGTCTCGACCCCGATCGGCGTCGCCGCGCGGACGAGCCGCATCAAGAGGATCGTGGCGATCCCGCGGCCGTGCAGCGCGTCCGCGACGAGGAACGCCACCTCCGCCCCCGCGGCGCCCGGTGCATCGCGCACGTACTCCGCATGCGCCAGGATCGGCCCGTCCGGTCGGCCGACCGGCGTGACGACGAGCTGGAGTCGGTCGTCCCGCTCGCCCGCGCGGAGCATCCGGTCCGCGACCACGTCCGAGCGGACCGCCCCGAAGAACCGGGTCGCTCGCGACTCGTCGCTGACCTCTCGCAGGAACCGCTCGACCACCGGGAGGTCGGACGGACGGAGCACCCGGATGTCCACGATCTCCCCGGTGCGCAGGAACGCAGGTCCTTCGACTCCCTCAGGGAGGCTCGCGACGCGTAGGGCCTCGTTCATGAGCGTGTGGAAGAACCACCGGCTGGACCCTCTTGAGGCCACGGTGAAGTCGGGTTCACGGTCCGGCTCCCGCGACCGCGGCCACCAGTCCTTCCGTCAGGCGGATGGCGCCCCGGGCTCGGCCGGCACGAAGACTAAGGAGATCGAATTCACACAGTGCCGGGTGTTCTTGGGCGTGAATCGCTCCCCGAGAAAGACGTGGCCGAGGTGCCCGCCGCACTGGGCGCACTCGATCTCCGTCCGCTCCCCGTCCGAGTCCGGAATGCGGCGTACGGCCCCCGGGATCTCGTCGTCGAAGCTCGGCCAGCCGCACCCGGCGTCGAACTTGTCGCGCGATCGGTAGAGCGCCGCGCCGCACCGCTTGCACGTGTAGGTGCCGACGCCGCGGAAGTGTTCGTACTCCCCCGTGAACGGTCGTTCCGTGCCCTTGCGCACGATCACGGCTTCTTCGGCGCGGTTGAGCTTGCGATATTCGGCCATGGTCAGGGACGACTGCTCGTCGCTCCGGGGACCGTGCGCCGGAGTTTAAGAGCGTGCCCCGGTGCGCGCGACACGAAACCTTTACACCGACCGAGCTCCGTGCCCCCGCCGTCGCCGATCGCCCTCCCGGAGTCCGCCGACACGCCCAGTCGACCGGTCGATGCGTTGCTCCGGCCCTTGGACCACGACGCGCGAGACTTCGTCTTCGCGGAGGAGACCCCCTCTACTACACAAACCGCGGTCTTCTACTATACCTTTGGAGACGGTAGCACCTCGTTCCAGCCCATTATCCACCTCTGGCTTGCCGGCTATTGCCCCACGGGCGAGGAAAACTGTTAACAGGCGGCGCGGGCCTGGATTTGGTGGTGACCGTCTTGAGGCCGGGTCGACGGGCCCATAACGTGGCTTGGGCAAGCGTCCTCGTTGGGGTCCTGCTTGGTTCCGTGACTGTCGGGCTTTCCTTGACCGGACTCTCGGTTCTCACGGACCGAGGACATTGCACCGCCGGAGACGCACTGGTCAATGTGACGAATGCCCTAGTCCCAGTCGTTTTGCTAAACAGCCCCTTCAATTCGACGCGGGGTGAGGCATCCGAGCAAACGAGCTACCTGGGCAGTGGCGTCAATCTCACATTCCCGGCTTGGAACGGTAGTGTTTGGGGTTTCTTCAATACGACGAACTGGACGATCAGACAAGGGACAGGCCCCTCCGGTGCTGGATGCTCATCCGTTTACTTTGCGACGGAGACCTCGGAGCGACCAGAGATTGGATTGACGCTCGGGACGTTCTCAAATGACTCTGGGGAGCCCTCGAACTTGACCTTGAATGATAGCTCTTCACCGACAGCTGGAGGCTCGATTCACTTCTGGAATGGCTTCTACACTCCGTCCTTCTCAATCTCAACCTGCGGAACTGGGAGCGAGCTGCGGACGGTGACCTCCGACCACCTCACAATCGGCATAAACTTCCAGCCCGGGGGCAATTCTGAGTCTCTGAACGTGACGATCGAGCAGAGCACTGTTTATCAGTACGAGTTTCCTGCTAACGCAGGAACATGGGCGGTGGACAATCTTTCGGCCCCCGGGGGACCGGGTGGCGGTTGGGCCTTCGACTTCGTCTCACCCTGCAGTTGAAGTTCCACTTCGCGGAAATCTCGACTGGTTGGGCAGACGCACGATGCCCCGCGAAAGGTCCCGAGTTCACAAGGAATATCGGCACTGGGCCTTCGAGCGACAGGCGCGTAGCGTAAGGGGCCGACGCCTAAATCAGAACTGGAAGAGGGTCTGCTCGGTTTGCGGGCAAGATGCCCCCTGCAGTTTCCATCCACAAGTCCGAGAGGTGCGGAAGTACCCAACAGGAGAGCATGACGCAGCGAGGTCGTAGCCGCAACCCATGCCGTACGAGAGATCGCATCAAGAAGCGGTAACAGACGCCATAGACTGAACAGGAGCTGAAGCGAAAAGACGCCCACGTCTGCTGTGCAGCATTAGGCCAAGGGGAGATGGGTTCGTCTGGCCAGCTCCACAAGATGTCTAACGGGGCCCGATCGGCTGACACCGCTTGGAAACGCTCCCGTAGCTCAGAGCGGAGAGGGGACCGTCACTGGAGCCGCGGTTGCTTTCGGTCGGGATTGTTTCCGTAGGGTAGTGCTGAGGCTCGAAGCGGGTAGTCCAACCTTCAATGCCACCTGCATCCAGGACCGACCCGAGGCACGGAGCCTCTGGGCTTGACTTCCTCGGGGAGCTGCCATGCCCTATCCCCCGGATGCGCCATACATAAACGTCAGTAAGGGTGAGTGGACACGGGGGGATTTGAACCCCCGACCTCTGCTTTGCGAAAGCAGCGATCTTCCGCTGATCTACGTGCCCAACGGGGTCGGGGGAGGAGGCTCGCGCCTTAAGGACTTTGGAGCCGCGGCCCCCGCGAGCGCCCTCGGGGCGGCCGACGCGTCGCTCAGGCCGTCGCGGTGGTCGGGGGATCGATCCGTTCGGGCGCGGTGCCCGTCGATTTCGCGGAGGCCGCCCGGGCGGGCGTCGCGGGGCTTGCGGGAGGGGGTGGACGGGACGTGCCGCCCGAGCCCTTGCCCCCCGTCGGCCGTCGGACCGGCAGCAGGCGGTGCTCCTCGGGGTCGTACCGGAACAGCTCCGCGTACCGGCCCCAGTTGATGATGCTCTGGGCGGCCTCGTCGGACGGCCCGGGGATGAACGCCACGATGGAGACGAGCTGCTCGTCGGTCAGGTAGCGCTCGGGTGCGTTCTCGAGCGCGCGCAAGAGCGTCTTGAACAGCGTGGTACGCTTGAGCTGCTCCCGCAGGATCTCCTTCCGCTCGCGGATCGTCGCGGAGATGAACCGGCGACCGAGGTCGGTGAACGTGGCCCGCCCGTCGGTCACCTTGACGAGCCCCAGGAGCTCGGCATTGTCGAGGGCCGGGAGGATCTCGTCGATCTCGAGATCGAGGTCGTCGGCGAGGAGCGCGATGTCCTCGGCGCCCTTGTGGGAGTTCAGGAGGACCAGGAGGCCCAGCATCTCGGTGGGGGACGACTTGGGATAGCTTGTCGGCACAGCGTACCTGCCGTTCCCACCGGCGGCCCTCCTATAATCTTTCGTCCCGTTCGATAGGTGACGAATTAGCCGGCCGGGCCGCCCGGAGCCGCCGCCGGCGGGGCCGAGGAGGTGCCCCCCTCCGTGATCAGCGAGTAGATCCGGTCCGTGAGGTCGTAGAATGCGGTCGACTTGCGGTCCCGGGGCCGGGGGAGATCGACCGTCACGTCGGCGAGCAGGTGGGCGGGGCGCCGGGAGAGCACGATCACCCGGTCGGCGAGCTGGATCGCCTCCTCGATGTTGTGCGTCACGAGCAGGACGGCGTCCGGCGGCAGCTGCGGGTCCCGCCAGAGCTGGAGGATCTCCTCGCGCAGGCTCTCCGCGGTCAGGGGGTCGAGGGCGCTCAACGGCTCGTCCATGAGGAGGACGGCGGGTTCGACGGCGAGGGCCCGCGCGAGGCCCACGCGCTGGCGCATGCCACCGGACAGCTCGCGGGGATACGCTTCCTGGAATCCGTCGAGGCCCGTGACCGCGATGAACCGCTCGACCTGGGCGCTGATCCGCTCGGGCGGCCAACCGATCGCCTCGAGCCCGAAGCCGACGTTCTGGGAGACGGTGAGCCAGGGGAACAGGGCGAAGCTCTGGAAGACCATCGCCATCTGCTGGCAGGTCCCGTGGACCGGTTGGTCCCGGAAGAAGATGTCGCCGCCCGTCGGGTGATCGAGGCCCTGGATCAGGCGCAGGAGCGTCGACTTCCCGCACCCGGACGGTCCCACGATCGCCACGAAGTCCGAGTCCCGGACCTCGAAGGAGACGTCCTGCATGATCGTGATCGAGCCGTGCCGGGACTGGAAGCTCTTGTCGACGTGCTCGACCCGGATCAACGCCATGCTGCTCTCCTCCTCGGCGCCCGGCCCTGGTCCCGTGCTCGCCTAGTCGAAGCGGTACTGCTCGACCGCCCGGCGGTAGAGCGGCTTCCATATGAACTCGTTGATGGCGATCACGGTCGCGACGAGCACGAACAGCGCGGCCACGAGGAGCGGGGTCCCGTTGGCCTCGACCGTGCCGAGATCGATCGCCTGGCCGATCCCGAGCAGGCTCAGCGTCTGCGAGCTGCCGACGTTGAGGTACTCCGCGACGATGAGGGTGTTCCACCCCCCGCCGAACGCGGTGATGGATCCGGTGATGAGCGCCGGGAAGATCCCGGGCAGCAGGACGCGGGAGAAGAACTTGCGGCCCTTGACGCCGAACGACCGGGCCGCCTCCTCGAGATCCGGTGGCAGGGAGCGGATGCCCGAGAGGACGTTGAAGAACAGGTACCAGATCATGCCGGTCATCAGCATGAGGACGGCCGCCCCCTCCGCGGTGATGTACGGCAGGACCTCGAAGACGATCACCGGGAAGAGGGCGGTCGCCGGGAACGATGCGACGACCTCGATGATCGGCATGCCGACGCGCGCGGCCCGGGCCCGGCGCGAGATGAAGACGGCGAGGGGCAGCGAGATCGCGAGGCAGACCGCATACGCCGCGACCACGCGGGCCGCCGAGAAGCCCATCGCGACCGGGATCGTCAGGATCTGGGCCCGGACCGACGCCACGACGGGGACCGAGAAGACGCGGAAGACCGCCACCGCGAGCGCGATGAGCATCAGCCAGACCGTGATGAGGATCGCTCCGAGCGCGAGGTAGTAGATCGCGCTCTTCCGCTTCTCGCTCGGGTGCCGGACGGGCCGCACGGTGATCGCCGCGAGCTGGACGAGCGGCGTGCTGATCCGGGTCACCCCGGTCCGGACCCCGCGGGTCACGTACGCCGCGGCGCGGCGGAACCGCCCGGAGCTCTCGGTCCCGGGTCCGGGACCTCCCGCGTCCTCGCCGGACGGCGAGGTGTCATAGCGGTACCGTTCGGCCCGTCGGGTGAGCGGGCGCCAGACGGCGAAGTCGAGGATCGCGATCACGATGACGAGCACGAAGATCCCGGCAAGGAACGCCGCGGTGTTGTGGTCGCTCGCCGAGAACGAGAGGAAGCTCCCGATCCCGGGCAGGGCGTAGTGGGTGTTGGTGGTGAAGATCTCGGCCTCGACGAGGAAGAACCAGCCCCCCGTCCACGAGAGCACGGAGTTGTAGACGAGCCGGTTGACGGTCGCGGGGAACAAGACGCGTCGGAACAGGAGGAGACCGCGGACGCGGAAGGTGTCGGCCGCCTCCTTGATGTCGACGGGGAGCGTCTTCAGGGACTCGTAGACGCCGAAGACCATGTTCCACGCCATCGAGGTGAAGATGAGGAAGACCGACGCGAGGTTCGCCCCGATCGGGCTTCCGGGCGTGAGGGCGACGAGGACGCCGAGCGCGACCGGAAAGAAGCCGAGGATCGGGACCGACTGGAGGATGTCGAGGACCGGGATCATGACCCGTTCGCTGCTGCGGTGGGTCGCGGCGTAGTAGCCGTAGGCGAGGGCGAAGCCGAGCGAGCAGGCGTAGGCGAGGAGCATCCGGAGGAACGAGTAGCTCACGTCGACCGTGGCCGTCGGAAGGTACGCGGCGAAGCCGGCGAGGCCGCCGGCGGAACCGAGCGTCGCCACCGCGAAGCCGCCCGCGAGCAGGGGGATCGCCGCGTAGATCGCGATCGCCCGCCAGGGGGACGGTTGCAGCGACTTAGCGGACGGCGCCGGGCGGGGTCGGGGCGTCGCCAAGGACGCAGGTCCTCGGCGATCCGGCCTCGCGCGGCCGAACGGCTCGATCGAATCCCCCTGCGTCATGCCTCCCCCGGGCCATAGACCGGCGGGGGACTGAGCCCGGCTATTTGTGCCGTGTGGTCGGCGCTCGCCGGTCCGGCGGCCCGCGCGTTCGTTGCGGCAACGTTTATGTCGCTCGCGTCGCTGGCCGGGCCCGTAGCCCCGTGGTGTAGTGGCCAATCATGCGAGACTCTGGATCTCGCGACGCAGGTTCGAACGCCGCGGGGGTCGTTGCCCCCGCCGGCCGGAACTCCTGCCGGGGCTACTATGCGTCGCGCGTCCCACTTCCTGTGCGGGGGTGCTCCAGCTCGGCCAATCCGACCGGCGTCGCCGGCGGGGTCACCGAGGCAGGGCTTAGGACCCTGTTGCCTAGGGCATACGCCGGTTCAAAGGGCGTACCGGTCCCACCGACCGGTCGCCGGGAACTCCGGCCCCCCGCACCTCCGACGGACCGGTGAACCCGTGGCGTCGCGGGTGCCCCCGCCGCCGAGTCCGCGCCCCGACGAGATCCTGGCGATGAGCCCGTCCGAGGCCGATCGCCTCCTCGACGCCCTCGAGGTGACCGTTCCCGTGCACCCTCCGGTCGTGTCCCTCTCGGCCCGGGTTGGGCGGGAGGCGGTGGTCTTCGGGGACACCCACGGCGACTGGCGCTCGACGGAGGAGGTCGTGCGGCTCGCGGACGACCCGACCGGGCCGCGCGTGCTGATCGGGCTGGGCGACTACGTCGACCGCTCGCCCATCGACTCGGAGAACGGTTCGGTCGCGAACGCGCTGTACCTGCTCGCGCGGGCCGCGCGCTCCCCGGACCGGGTCTTCCTGCTCGAGGGGAACCACGAGACCGTCGCCGAGATCCCCGCCGTCCCGTGCACGCTGCCCGAGGAGGTCGACGCGCTGTGGGGACCCGACGAGACCCGCTACCAGCGGCTCGCCGCGCTCCTCGAGCGCGGGCCGCTCGCGCTGACCACCGAGAGCGGAGCCTATCTCGCGCACGGCGGCTTCCCGCGGGGGGCGCTCCCGCCCGACTGGCGGACCGCGCTGGCCTGGCGGACGGAGTCTCGGCTGATCGAGGTCGTGTGGTCCGAGTGCACCGAGTCGCGCTCCCGCCGCGGGGGCATCGCGCCGTGGACCGAGCGGGAGCTCGGGACGTTCCTCGCGGCGACCGGGCTCTCGATCGTGCTGCGCGGGCACGATCCCGAGCTCACCGGCCGAACGCTCTACGGCGGCCGGTGCCTCACCCTCCAGACGACGCGGATCTACGAGCGCTACGGGGGCGTGATCGCCGCCCTCCTGCCGCTGGACCGACCGGTCCGGTCCGTGACGGACCTCGCCGTACGCCACCTGGCCACCGAGGGCCGGCACTACCCCGCGGACTGAGCCGTCCGTTCAGCGGTCCGGCGGTCCGAAGAGGGCCTGCTCCGCGTCCCGGACCTCGTCCGCCGAGCGGGCGGTCGCGTACCGGACGAGTCGGTCGCCGTTGATCGCGAGGAACCCGTCCCCGCCCGAGAAGCCCTGCAGGACGCGCTGCGCCTCGAGGGGCCGACCGACCACGGAGAGCGCCGCTGCGAAGGCCTCGACCGTGTTGAGCTCGGCAAGGCGGCCGTAGTGCTGCGGGTTCGCGGCGACGAGGATCGGGAGCCGGCGACGGGTCATCGGGCCGGAGCCGGCCCCCGCCGGGAAGGCGCCGCGCTCCGACAGGCGGTTCCAGGAGCAATCGACGACGAGGAGCCCGCCCCGTCGGACCGCGATCCGGTCCGCACCCGACAGGGGCTCGCGTGCGAACGGGTCCAGCACGACGGGCGGCGAGGAGCCCCACCGGCCGGACCAGCGGCGCGCGAGGCCCCGGTGGAGCAATCGACGGCCGGTGCACGCCTTGGGGTGGTCGTCGCCGACGACTCGGACGTACAGCGGGACGCGCGCCCTAGGCGGTGGGTTGGGCGTACTCCCGGAAGATCGCATGGAGATCGCGCGTCAGGCGCAGGGCCTCGCTCTTCGGACGCTGCCACAGGTTCCGGCCGAAGATGATCCCGGTCGCGCCGGCGTCCATCGACGAGCGGACCTTCCGCAGGAGCTCCGCATCCCCGACCTTCTCTCCGCCCGAGACGAGCACCAGCGCGCGACCGGCGCTCTCCACGACCTTCCGGAACGCCGCGTCCGGGTCCAGCCGGAGCGCGTTGTACGGCGGGGGGCTGTCGGCGTCCTTCTCGGAAGCGACCGGGTAGTTCACCTTCACGACGTCGGCCCCGAGCTCGAGGGCCACGCGGGCGGCGTAGTCGACGGCGTAGAGGCTCTCCTTGCCTCCCTTCTTCGCCACGGCCTCGCCGCGCGGGTACGCCCAGACGATGAGGGGCATGCCGAGCCGCTCGGCGTCCCGTCGGACGCCGACGAACTGCAGGAAGTCCTTCTCCTGCGCCGGCGAACCCACGTAGATCGTGTAGCCGACCGCGTCCGCGCCGAGGCGGACCGCATCCTCCACGGTCCCCGTCAGCGGGCTGAACGCCTGGGCATCGGAGGGGATACCGGTCTTCCCGTTCAGCTTGAGGATCAGCGGGACCTCGCCCGCGTACTCGTGGAAGTACTTCTCCGCGAGTCCGATGTGGAGCGCGATCGCGCTGAAGCGCCCCTCACGCGCGAGCTCGAACTGATAGCGCGGGTCGAGCGCGTCCGGGTTCACGAAGAAGTCGACCGGGCCGTGCTCGAGGCCCTGGTCGATGGGCAGGACGAGGAGCGTCCCACCGCCCGGGCCGTGGTCGAAGAGCAGGCGTCGCAGCCGCGTGCGCTTTCCCGGCGCGAGGCCGAGGAGCGAGAGCGCGGGTCGCGGGTAGCGCCGGGCGCTCGAACCGACGGGCGGCCCGGGGGCGGCGACCGAGGCCCCCGCCGCAGGCTCGCTCATGACGACCGACCGCCCGGTAGCACCGGCTCGCGCGATTTAACCCTTCGGCCCCGGAGGATGCCCGCCGAGGGACGCGAGCGCTTAATGCCCCGGAACCGGTGGAGTTTTCCCCGGGCGGGCGCCCCGGCGATCGATGCGACCGCAGGTCATCCTCGTCGCGACCCTGCTCCTCAACGCGACCTTCTTCGTCTTCAACCTCTACATTGCCTACCTGTCCGGCAGCCGGACGGTCCTCTCCCAGGCGATCTACACCATCACCGACCTGGTGGGGAGCGGCCTCCTGCTCTGGGGCCTCTATGCCTCCCGGCGCCCCGCGGACTACCAGTACCACTTCGGTCGGGGCAAGGAGCGGTTCTTCTGGGCGTTCGTCTCGATCGTCGTCACGTTCACGGTCGCGGGGGTCGTCGCCCTCACGCTCGGGATCGAGCAGATCTCGGACCCCCGCCCGATCTCCCACATCGGCGACGGCCTCGCGGTGGTCGGCGCGACCGCCCTCGTGAGCTCCCTCGGCATCTGGATCACGCTGCGCGAGCTGCGCATCGGGCGCGAGACGCTCCAGTCACTGCTCGAGTCGGCCAACCAGGGACTCAAGTCGATCTTCTACCAGGACTTCGTCTCGATCGTCGGCAGCGTGGTCGCCTTCGTGGGGCTCGTGCTCGTCGACCGCACACAGACCTGGGCGATCGACGGCGCCACGGCCGTGCTGCAGGGGGCGCTGCTCATCGCGACCGGCTTCGTGCTCACCGCCGAGAGCCGGGAGTACCTCATCGGCCGCGCGCTCTCGCCGGCCGAGGCCCGCAAGATCCTCGCGATCGTGGAGCGCGACTCCCGCGTGGCCTCGGTCCGCGGCTTCCAGTCGATGCTGCTCGGGCCCGAGGACGCGCTGCTCGCGCTGCGGGTCAACTTCCAGAACGGCCTCACGACCGATCAGCTCGAGGCCGCGATCGACGAGGTCACGCTCGCGCTGCGGGGCGAGTTCCCGATCCTGCGGCACATCGTCATTGAGCCGGAGTCCTAGCGCCCGCGCGGGCGTCCCGCGCATCGACCGCGTAGCGGGCGGCCGTGAGCGCGACCAGGCCGACCGCGACCGTGCCGAAGAAGAAGTACAGCCCCTCGTTCCCGAGCCGGTCGTAGAGCTGGGTTCCCACGATCAGCCCGAGCCACATGCCGAGCGAGATCGTGAGCGAGTAGACCGCCATCGTGGTGGCGCGGCTGATCCGCGCGGAGAGGTCGGCGAGCGCCGCCAGGGCGGCCGGTCCGTAGACGAGCGCGAGCAGCACGCAGACCCCGGTCGCCGCCAGCAGCGGGATCCGGCTCCCGTAGGCGACGAGCAGCGAGGCGCAGACCATGACGCCGACGAACCCCGAGGCGCCGATCGTCATCATCGGACGACGGCCGAACCGGTCCGCGAGGCGCCCGAACCGCGGCTGCGTGAGCACGAGGATCGCCCCGCCCCCGCCGATGGCGGCGGCGAGGTACGGGAGGGGGAGCCCGGACGACTTGGCCGCCGTCCCGACGAAGACGAGCACGAAGCCGATCAGCATGTAGATGACGAGCCAGGGGAGCGTCACGAGGAGCACGCGGAGCCGGAACGCGGTCCGCAGGATGTGACCCACGGACTGGCCCGCCGCCGGACGGCGGTAGACCAGGCCCCGCGCGAGCGCGGCGGCGAGCGCGAGCCCGCCGGCGAGGAGGCCCGCGCCGATCACGAACGCGAGCCCGAGGAACCGGTCGGGCAGGAGGTCGAGCAGCACGAGCCCGAAGGCGAACCCGCCGATCCACCCCGACAGGTTCACCGCGTCGAACCGGCCCATCTCGTGACCGCGCTCGTCGGCGACGGCCCGGTCCGCGATGACCGCCAGGCTGGCCGCGAGGATCGCCCCGCTCGCGATGCCGAACAGGAAGTTGACGCCCCCGAGGACGAACGGAGAGCGGGAGACCGCGACGACGGCGAACAGGCCCGCCGCGCCGGCGATCCCGCCGAACAGCACGGGGAACCGCCCCCGGCGGTCCGCGACGATCCCGGAGAGGAGGACGGTCGAGAACTCGCCCACCGGGGCGGCGCCGCTCACGAGCCCGACGACCGCGACGTCGTTCCCGGAGAGCCCGGGATGGCCGGTCAGGTACTCGGCGAAGACGGCGAGCGTGATGCCGAACGCGAAGCGGACGAAGAACGTCGCGCCGAAGACGGCCCCGAGCGCCCGGTGCCGGGCGATCTCCTCGGGGGTTCCCGTCGGCTCGTCGGACACGGCGGCTCGGTTACCGGGCGGGGCTCCGGGACTCGATGAGCTCGATCCACACGTCGTTCGGGTCGAGGACGAACGCGATCCGTGACGACCCCCCCGAGAGCGTGTACGGCTCCTTCGCGACCGTCACACCCTTCGCTTTCGCGCGCAGAAGGAACCGGTCGAGGTCGGCGACCTCGAAGGCGAGGTGGTCGAGCTGCTCGCCGGCCTCGAAGCTCTCCTTGCCGTCCCAGTGCGTCAGCTCCACGCGGGCCCCGGACTCCGGGTCCCGCACGAACGCGATCTCGGCGTGGTTCTCGGGGATCGTGCGTCGCCGCTCGAACTCGAGGCCCATCACCTCCGTGTAGAACCGAAGGCTCTCGTCCATCTGGCGCACGGTGATCGAGGTGTGCAGGAACTTCATCGGCGACACCGCTCGATGGAGCTCCGGCTACAAAAGACGGTGCTCGGGCTACGGGTGACCGAAGACGACCCGGACCGGCGAAGCGCCGGGCGACCAGTCCGCCTCCAGGCGCACGAACCCGACCCGCTCGAACTGGACGACCGTGAGTGGGGCGAGGGCGGACAGCGTGCGCTCACCGACCCCGGTCGTGTGCGTCCCGTCGACCCCGAGCACGTCGACCGGCAGGGCTCCCGCGGCGCCGACCCACTGGAGGCGCGGGAGGCGCTTGTTGTCCCGGCTCGTGAACTCCGCCCGGGCCGCGGAGCCGTCCGGCGGGAGCGCTGCGGGAAGCTGGACGTTGAGGAGGTCCTTGAGCCGCACCTCCCCGCCGAGCGAGCGGATCAGGTCCTTGCGCGGCAACAGGAACTCTGGACCGGCCGCGACGGTGCGAGAGCCCAGCGCCGGAAGATCGGGGTGGTTCGGCAGCGTGACCTCGGCGAGGTCGTCCGGATACCCCTCCACCCGGATCCGGACCGGATCGGGCACGAACGCCCGACGCACCGTGGTCGCGTCGATCCGCTGCCGGTTCTCGGCGTACAGCGTCTCGGCGGGGACCTCGATGTCCGCGAGCGACAGGCCGAACGACAGCGTGAACGCCCGCAGCGCGTCCATCGAGATCCCCCGGCGGTCGAGGGAGCGGATCGACCAGATCCGGGGGTCGGCCCATCCGTCGTACATCCCGCTCTTCACCTCGGCGTAGGACTTGCTCTTCGAGACCTTGGCCTCGCGCACCCGCAGGAGGCCCCAGTGGAGGAAAGGGGGACCCGTGATCCCGAGCAGGTCCCACAGGAACCGCTGCATGCGGTCCTCGACCACGAGGTCCTTACCCCGGAGCACGTGCGTGACGCCGAGCTCGATGTCGTCGACCGCCCAGGAGAACTCGAGCAGGGGCCACACGCGGTACCGGTGACCGACCCGGGGGTGGTCGAGGTCGGAGAGCCGGAAGAGCACGCGGTCCCGGAACGCCGGATCGGGCTCCTGGAGGTCGGTGCGCAGCCGCAGCACGGCCTCGCCCGGAGCGAAGTCGCCGGCGAGCATCCGTCGCCACGCCGCGAGCGTCTCCTCGGGGGTCTGAGAGCGCTCGGCGCACTCGATCCCCGCCGCCCGGTTCGCCCGCAAGAGGTCGGCCGGGCACGTGCAGACATACGCCCCGCCCTTCGCGATGACCCGCTCGGCCCAGGGGTACATCGCGCCGACCCGGTCGGACTTGTAATAGGTCGCGTCGGGGACGACCCCGGCGAGCTCCAGGTCGCCGCGGATCAGCTCGAAGAACTCCGTCTCGACCCGCTTCTCCTCGGAGCCGACCGTGTCGTCGAAGACGAGCAGCAGCTGGCCGTCGTACCGCTCGCGATAGTACTGGTTGACGTAGATCATGCGGGCGGACCCGATGTGGAGGCCCCCGCTCGGGAACGGCGCCATCCGTAGCACCACCCGGCCCCGCTCGGCGCCGGGGAGCTCCGGGAACTCGCCCGTCGCCGACGGAGGCTCCTTGGGCCGCTCGGGCTCGGCACCGCCGAGCTCCGCGAGTCGGTCCACGAGCTCGGCCATCGGCACCCCCTCGAGGTCGGCCACGACCGAGGCGACGAGGAGGCGGACCTCCTCGGCCTGGGGCCGGAGCGACGGATCGGTGGCGAGGAGCCGGGCGACGATCGGCCCGGCCCGGGAGGCGCCCCCGTGCTCGACCGCGTTGGCGAGCGCCAGCCGGCGCGCGCGCAGGTCGATCCCGGAAGGCAACGGCATCGCGCGGGGGACGGGCCCCGGGATTAAAGGCGTTCGAGGGCGGGCCGGTCCCGCCGCGGGCCGCTCCGGCCGATCGACTCGGCCACGGCGTCCGCGAGGGAGATGTCGCCCGACAGGACGCGGGCGGCCGACGACCGCGAGATCGTGATGCGACCGCCGCTCCCCTCGCGGCTCAGCCGCTGCAGGTTCGAGATCTCACCGGCGGTGAACCGCCAGGTGAGCGGTTCGCGGATGCGGTCGCCGTGGGCCCGGGCGATCGAGCGGGCGGCCGCCCCGTCCCGCGGTCGCCGCCGGCCCCGAGGCGTGGTCCCCTGCTCGTCGACCAGTTCGACGGTTCGGCGATGCGACAGGAGGGCATTGACGATGCGATTGCGGGCCGGAGGGTCCCCCGTGCCGACCCGGAACACGACGCCCCGCGAGGGAAACCGGTGGTGGAGGTGGCTGGCGAACGCCCCCGCCGACTCGGGCGACTCGAGGTTCCCTTCGCCGAGGCACGTTTCCCCGGCGAGGATCGAGTAGCCCGGCCGAGGCCCCGGGTCGAGGCCGACGACGATCTCGCGGGACGGGTCCCCCACTTCGAGCGCGTGCTCGACGGCCGCGGCGAGCGCCGTACGATCGCCGTCCTCGGCGACGGTCAGGACGCGGGGGTGTTGGATGGCCGTGGCCTCGAGGGGCGAGGTCAGTACGACCGCGACCCGGTCGGGGATCCGCTGTCCCGGAAGAAGGCTCACCGTCGGCAGACCGCGTTCCCTCAGGAAACCCGCAAGCTCTCCGTAGAGGGCGGGGTCCTTCGTGACGAGCGCGACCGACCGGGTTCTCACCGGTCCATCGGACGGGGATAAATCCCCATTAACCTTGCTCTCGACGTGCCGGTCTGTCTCCACTGCGGGGAGCTCGCGCCGGACGGCGCCCTGTTCTGCACCAAGTGCGGCTACACCCTCCCTCAGGTCGACGGGTCGCCCCCTCCCCCGCCCCCACCGCCCCCGAACTCCCCGCCGGGCGCATCGAGTCCGCCGGCGCCCGTCCCCCTCTACGTGCCCGTGACCGCGCCGGCGTCGTACGCCGTGCCGGTGGTCCCGGGCGCGACGGGCCCGATGGCCCCGCCCTCGAGCGGGAAGTACTGCGTCCGCTGCCGAACTGTGATATCGCGGGCCGCGGTCTACTGTCCCGTATGCCAGCAGCCGCAGCCCCCGTGAGGGGGGGCCGACGGGGGCGACGGACCGGCGCGATGGTCCGGATCGCCCGCGAGCGGGTCTCCGACCTCTTCGCCCTCGCGGAGCGGGAAGCCCTGGGGGGCCACGTCGAGCTCGCCGACCGATACGTCCGACTGGCCCGACGCGTCGGGATGCGCTACAACGTGCGGCTGCCCCGGGAATACCGGGACCTCTACTGCCGCGGGTGCTCGGGGTTCTGGATCGAGGGCCGGACCGTGCGGACCCGACTCCGGGGCGGACGCCGCGTCCGGGTCTGCCTGCGCTGCGGTCGGACCCGGCGCGTGCCGCTCCGCACTCCGGTGGAAAGCGTCCCCGGCCCGGAACTGTCCGTCAGGAACCCGGCTCCGCGCGAGGAGGGGGCGCTCGCCGAGCCGCTCCCGGGCGAGAGTGGGGACGACGAGGCGGACGACGGGACGGAAGAAGAATAAGGCCGACCTTCCCCTGCCCCCTCGACGCCGGGGTGGCCGAGCGGCCAAAGGCGGCAGACTCAAGATCTGCTCTCGCAGGAGTTCCCAGGTTCGAATCCTGGCCCCGGCATAAGAGACTCGCGCCGTCCGCGACGCGCCGACAGCGCTTCCGCACACTCGCGGAGCATGCGAGCGAGCAAGCGCCGCTCAACCCCGGAGAGCGGGGCGAGCATTCGGCGCTCGACCTCCGTGGCCCGGCTGTGACACGCGCGGACCTTCCTCAAGCCCTCCGGGGTCAGGTCCGCCGGAAGACTTCGGCCGTGCGTCGGGAGCGCCCTCCGGCTCACCAGCCCTCGCTGGGTCAACCCCGCGACGAGGCGGAACATCGTCTGCGGCGTGACGAAGCAGCGCCGCGCCAGCTCAGCGCTCGATATCCCCGGGTAGCTCTCCAACGCGGCGAGCACCACGTACTGCGGAGTCGTGAGTCCTTGGAGGTTCAGGGATCGATCCATCTCGGTACGAAGGGCGTGCTGGGCACGTTTGAGCAGGTAGCCGACGTACTGCTCGAAGGGGGGGTTCGCGGGCATAGTATCAGCATGCTTATATTGAGACGAGATATGACCTTTGCCGGGACCAAGCCATGACCCCAACTACCACCGACGTGTCCGGTGTCGACTTCGTCGCGCTCCAGGTGTCCGACCTCGAACGGTCCCGCCGGTTTTGGATCGAGTCGGTCGGTCTGGAGGCTGCTCCGCAAGCTCCCCCCGGCGCGGTCGTCTTCGCCACGACCCCGATCCCGTTCGCGATCACCACTCCCAAGGTCGACCTTCGGGCTTCCACGCGCTTGGGGTGGGGCGTCTCGCTCTGGATCCGGATCGAGGACCCGGACGCCCTCTGTGCCAAGCTCAAGGGTCAGGGTGTCCCCATCCTCGCGGAGGTATCGGAGGGAAAGTTCGGCCGCCAGTTCACGTTCGCCGACCCGGACGGATACGCGTTCGTCGCCCACGGAAGGGCCTAGCTCCTTCGCGAACGAGCCGTACCTTCGGGGCCCCTCCGAGGAACCCATGCACGACCGAGTGGCTTGCGTCGACCGAGGCGTCGGGGAGTGAACACGCAACGGCGATGCGCTTCTTCATCGGGGTCGCCTCCCGGGAGCACGTCCGGTTGGGGGCCAAGGGAGGATTCGCTCAGTTCGGTCACGGCCAGATGGCCCCTGCGAAACGTCTCTCCAAGGGCGACTGGGTGATCTACTACTCGTCCAAGGAGCGGATCTCCGAGGCCGGACCATGTCAGCGATTCACGGCGCTCGCGCGCGTCCTCGATGATGAGCCCGTGCAGGTCGAGCAAGCCCCCGGGTTCACCCCATGGCGCCGGAGGATGGAATACCGGGAAGCTTGCGAGGTGGAGATTCGCCCGCTCCTCGACCAACTCTCCTTCATTACCGACAAGTCCCGGTGGGGAGCCGTCTTCCGTTTCGGGCTCCTCGAGATCCCTCGCGACGACTTCGTGACGATCGCGAAGCGGATGGTGCCCGACTTCCAACCTTCCTAGCGCTCACGAGATCCTGGCCTCGTCCTGAGTGCAGGACCCCGACGCGTCGTCCTGGCGGCTAAGCCCGGATCGCTCCCGCGGGCGAGGTCTACGGTCTGGTCCGTTGCGGCGAGCCCCTCCTCCCACCCGCATTCGAGGATCGGAAGACTCCCTCCGAGCCTCGCCCGGGCCTCCAGCGCTCCTTGCGCGGACACCCCGGCCTTCCGGTTCAGCCATGACCTCGATCAGGTCGTTGGCCACACCACGGCTATCGGGATCGCCGAGGGTGGGGCGTGGCCAGGAGACGGAGCTGCTCGGCGACGATCTCCAACGGTCGAACGCTTCCCTCCGCCCGACACAAGATGAGCGCCCCCTCGACCGAAGCCAAGGTCATCCAGCCGAGCGTCGGCGCCCTCCGAGGAGGAGTTCCGGCTTCCTCGAGCTGCTTCGCCAGGAGCCTAGCCCACGACCGGAAGCTCGAGCGACCCGTCCGCTGGAGGGGGTCCGCGGCGTCGTGCGTAT
Organism: Thermoplasmata archaeon; assembly: GCA_035502475.1. Taxonomy (GTDB): domain Archaea; phylum Thermoplasmatota; class Thermoplasmata; order Lutacidiplasmatales; family UBA184; genus Lutacidiplasma. Next base: position 33,697 of record DATJUJ010000011.1, on the reverse strand, counting down.
CGATGAGGACCCCGGCCACCGGGCATCCCGACTCGCACCGCGAGGAGATCATGGATTGTCGGAAGAAGTCGACGAAGTGTTCCAGCACGTCGGCCGGCGTGCGGGCGGTGCAACGGCGCTGATAGCTCAGCACCTGGTTGGTGGTCCAGCGCATTGCCTCCTGGAGGAGCTCCCGCTTTCCGGCAGGGAAATGGTGATAGATCGACCCTCGAGGGGCCTGGCTCCGTTCGAGAACGTCGGAGAGCGACGTCTCCCCCGCCCCGCGGGATCCGAGCAGCAAGGCCGCAGACACCACCATCCGATCTCGGCTGCCCTTCGCCATGCGCTCGCGCGGAGGCAGTTCCAGGTTGTTAAGCCACCGTCCCCGGTCTCCGGCCTCGAGGGTGGCCAACCATTATATGACGACCATCATAATGGCCATTCGACGCCCATGCCGATGATTGACGTCTACGCAAAGGCGGGTACCTTCGCCGATCGCCATGCGCTCGCGAGGGACCTCGCCGCTGCGGTGATGAAGTGGGAGAAGGTTCCGCCACTTCCCCTGTTCCGGAAGAACACGGCGGCGTTCGTGCACGACCTGCCCGAGGACTCCATTTCGAACGTCGACGGCGACAGCAACTACGTGCGCGCCCAGGTCCTGACCCCGGTTGGCGTGCTCGATCGAGAAAAGCAGCTGGGGGTGGTCGCCGAGCTCACGGCCATTATCGCCAAAGCCGCGGGGGACCCATCCCTCGCCGAACGAACCTGGGTCCTGATCTATGAGTCTCCCGACGGGGGGTGGGGGATCCAGGGCCACGCGAACACCGGCGCCGACATCGCTCAGGCCGCGCGGGCTCAACTTGCCGCTCTCCGAAGCTCCGACGCGAAGGGGAAATCCCCCTAACCGACCAGTCGAGGGCCACGACCGTTCTCGGTTCGAACGGACCTGTCGGCCCAACGGAAACTGAGCGCTTAGAGTCCAGAGATTGGTTCCGGGTCACCAATGCGCACGCGAACCGTCCGAGCCGGACGGGCTGGCCCCGGATTGTCTCCCTGCAAGCCCGTCGAGCGCTCGGCGCTTCAGGTCCTCCCCCGGAGCGGGTCCTGCGGCCGCCCCCTGCACGGGCCGTCTGCAAGTCCGGTCCATCACCCGAGGGCTCGCTCCGCCCTGACCCCGGAATACGAAGACCCCGGCAGCGGTCAGTTTAGGGCCTCCGTCGCCCCCGGGATTGAGGGCCCCCGTGACGCGCGAGGCGACAGTACCGGAGCCGAACCGGGTCCCATCCCGAGGGGTCATCCCTGTAAGGGAGGCAAGCCTGTCGACTCCATGCTCCCGACCGCCCGCCTCGAACTCTTCGCCGGCATCTCGGTCACTCGGTACGCCGAGGCCCGGCCATGGTACGAACGACTTCTCGGCACTGTCCCGGCGTTCTTCCCCCACGAGACCGAGGCGGTATGGGAGCTCGCGAAGCATCGGTACGTTTACATTGTGGAACAGCCGGAGCACGCGGGCCACGCCCAGCTCACCGTCTTCGTCGAGGGCCTCGAGCAGCTCGTGGCGGGGATCGGAGCCCGGGGGCTCGAGCCCGTGCGCAAGGAGTCCTTCCCGAACGGGGTGCAGAAGATCTCCTATCGCGACCCCGACGGGAACGAGATCGGGTTCGGGGGCTCGGGGAAGCGACGGACCTCCCGGGGCCCTCGATCGGGTCGAGCATCGCACTCCCGCCGCTGATCGGCCGACCCGGAAAGAACCGACCGGAGCCCCAGCCCCATCCCGAACGCGTGCTCGGGCCTCTCCCAGGGCGTTCCCCGTCGGCCCCGCGCGCCCCGGCGGCCTCGGGGTAAGAAAACCCGTGCCGGGGCGAGATAAACTGGGCGGCCCATCGACCGTGGGACGGTCAACTCGCAGACCGTGGCAGCTCCGGATCGACCCCCGTCGCAGACCGGCGCGGAAGGCGAGAGCGTACCCGTCTTCGAGCAGCCGCCGGCGCTGATCCAGTTCCTCGACGACACCGAGGACGCGATCCGCAAGCGGCTCGCCCAGCTGCGGCTGTTCGACCGGGTCTTCCTGCTCGAACGCGACTGGATGACCCGCATCACGATGCTGATGCTGATCGCGGGCCTCGTCTGGGGCGCGGTCGGCGGGTTCGACGCGTTCGGCTTCCAGACGCAGGTGGTCGCCTACGCCACGCAGCAGCCGCTGCACCTCACGACCCAGGAGATCTACTCGTCGATCACGTTGCACGGCATCCGCGAGCTGTTCGGGATGACCCAGCAGATCGAGATGGCCGTCTTCGGCCTGCTCGCGATCAACGCCTTTGGGATCCGGCCGCGGCACAAGTGGAGCCTCTACACCTCGGTCCTGCTGATCAACCTCTCGATGATCCTGCTCCAGGGGCCGCTCTACCTGGCCCCGTTCAACGACAATTACTTCCCGGCGACCGGCTGGTACTTCCTCTCCCCGCTCGGGATCAACGGCGTCAGCAGCTACACGGTGAGCCCGATCTACTTCCTCGGGTGGCTCGCCCTCTGCGCGTCGGTCCTGATCTGGACCGGCTGGGTCGTGGTCCACCTGCTTGCGTGGTACCGGGCGAACCGCGAGACGGCCCTTCGACGGTTCCCCGTGTTCCTGTGGTTCCTGTGCGGGACCCTCGTGCTGCTGCCGCTCACGTACGTGCCGCTCGCCGTCGCGGCGATCTGGGACATGGGGGCGGCGTACGCAGGCTGGCCGCTCAGCGCGCTCACGAACCAGGTCGTCTTCTGGATGTTCGGCCACAGCATCGTCTACGTGCTGTTCCTGCTCCCGATCGTCGCGCTGTACGTCCTGGTCCCGATCCTCGCGCGCCGTCCCGTCTACAGTTACCGGTTCGCGGTCGCCTCCGCGATCATGTTCGTCGTCCTGACGCCGCTGCTGGGGATCCACCACCTCTATCTCACGCCGCTCGCGCCGTGGTTGGTCTGGCTCACGATGGCGCTCTCGTTCGCCATCATCATCCCGTCGGCGATCACGTTCTTCTCGATCTGGATGACCGTGAAGGGCGTCCCGGCGTCGCAGTGGGAGTGGAATGCGGTCGCGCTGTTCGCGATGCTGTCGTTCGGGGGCGCCATCCTCGGGGGGCTCACCGGACCGGTCAATGCGACCGTGGGGTTCGACGCCGACCTCCACAACAGCATGTTCGTCCTCTCCCACTTCCATGCCATCACGATCCTCGCGATCGTGGCCGGGGCGTTCGCCCTGCTCTACGCCTTCTTCCCGATCCTCACCGGCCGTCGTTGGTTCTCAGCCGTGCTCGCTCGTCTGCACTTCGTGTTCACCGCCGTCGGAGGCACGATCATCGTCCTCTCGATGGACGAGCTCGGCAGTCTGGGCGTGCTCCGACGCGAGGTCATCCTGCCGATCGTCCCGGCGATCACCGAGGCGCAGCTCCTCCTGTTCGCCGGGATCGTGGTGATGCTGTCGGGCCAGCTGTTCCTCGTGCTCAACGGGTTCCTGACCGTCCTCATCGGCCCCCTCTTCAGCGCCGCCGGCCTCTCCTTCGATGAGGCGGTCCGGCTCGCCGCCCAGTCCACCTGTCCGGTCCGGACCCGCGTGCCGGTCGCCGACCTTCCCTTCGCTCGGCGGGCCCCGCGCGTCCGCCGGGAACGTGCCGAGATCGCGTGGGTCGGGACCGTGACGGTCCTCGTCGTGCTGGTGGTCATCGCCGGAACTCCGGGGGCGTTCCAGGTCTCCGACGCGATCTCGGGCTCGGGGCCGTACCCGGCGGGCACGGAGTTCGTCTCGATGCACGGCGAGCAGTACTACTGGGCCGTCTCCGAGTCGGGCTCCATCGCGGGTTCCTACGACAACGCGATCGTGGCCTACGCGGGCCAGTGGGTCAGCCTCAACCTGACCTCCTCCGGCGCGACGCAGGCCGTCTACATCCCGTTCCGGTCCCAAGCCGTCGTGAACGTCCAGGTCGTGCCCGGTTCCACGTCGTCCGCCCTGTTCCAGGCCCCGAGCGCCCCAGGAGTGTACGGCGTGCCGGACGGGGAGTTCGACGGGCCGTGGTTCGGCCAGGACGTCGCCGCGCTGGTCGTGCTGCCCCCACCGAGCGGCCCGGTGCCGACCCTGTCCGCCTTCGAGTCCAGCGGGGGCGCGGGAGACATCTACAACCCGCCGATCGTGAGCGCCGCCACGGCGTCCCTGGTCGGCAATGGGGAAGGCCTCTTCAACAACTCCGTTCCCGGCCCCACGCTGACCGCGACCGCGCCGACGTCCGGGGCCCCGGTCAACTTCTCCTGGGAGGTCCCGCTCTCCAGCATCGGGGCGAACAACTACCTGGTCAACGTGACCTCAACGAACCCCAACCAGCAGCAGCAGTACGTCGTCGACCACAACGACACCCTCCCGTACCGGTTCGGTCTCGACCTGATCGACCCCGTCCGGGGTCCGGTCAACCTCACGGGCGCGCCGCTTGCGATCGATCGGAGCGTGACCGAGTCCGAGATCCTGACTCCGGGGGTGTACCTCTACGGCATCACGACCCCGGTCGCGTACTCGTACGACCCCAGCGGCGAGTCCGGACCCCAGTCCGGGACCCAGACGGGCCTCGTGATGGGGCTCTGGGGGGTCCTGTGGGTGAGCACCGCATGAGCGGAACGACGGCCGCGACCGCTACCGCGCCGACCCCCCCTCGGCGGATCGGTCCGTTCGCCGCCTTCGCGCTCGTCGCCGGGGCGGCGGCGATCGGCGCGCTCTACGAGATCTCGTACTGGGTGGGCGTGTCGGCGTTCACGCCGGACACCCTCGGCACGACCCTCGGCATCGTGGGCGCTCTCATCGCGTTCTTCGCCTTCGGGCTGACCGCCCCCGCGAACGAGTGACGTCCCGGCCGCCGGAGCGTCGAACGTATATCGGCCCGGGTCCCGACGGGACCCCATGGTGGACCCGGCATGGGACCGGCTCGCGGCGTGGCGCGACCGGCAGATGGGCGAGGACGGCGACCTCTGGCACCGGGCGATCATCGACCCGGTCCTGCTCGACGTGCTCGGCCCCGTCCGGGGGCTTCGGGTCCTCGACCTCGCCTGCGGCAACGGCTACCTGACCCGCCGATTCGCCCGCGACGGCGCGGCCCGGTCGGTCGGCGTCGACCGCTCCACCCGGACGCTCGCGTTCGCTCGGCGGCGCGAACGCCGTCTGTCCACCGGCGCGGAGTTCCGCCAGGCGGACTCCGCCCATCTCGTCCGGTTCGCGGACGGTTCGTTCGATCGGGTCGTCGCCAACATGGCGCTCATGGACCTGCCCGACCTCGATCGGACCGTCCGGGAGGTGGGACGCGTGCTCGCGCCGGACGGGCACTTCGTCTTCTCGATCGGCCATCCGTGCTTCGATCTCGACGACCGGTCCCTCTGGGAGATCGAGCGCCGTCCGTACGAGAATCCCGGGACGGTCTGGCGGAAGGTCTCGCGCTACCAGGAGGAACGCGTCGGGCGCGCGCCCTGGAGGCTCCCCGACGGATCGTTCGTCTACACCCGCAGCTACCACCGGACCCTCGCGACGTACGTCCGGTGCCTGCGAGCGGCCGGCCTGGCGCTCGTTCGTCTCGAGGAGCCGCGCCCGCTGCCCGAGGCCGTGGCCGGCAGCACGCAGGGGCCGTTCCTGCTCGACGTGCCGCTGCACCTCGTCGGCGAGGCGGTGGCGGGCCGGGTCCCCGGAGTGGACCGCCTCAGATCGGGGTCGCGAACGTCGGGACGTAGTCCTTCGCGAGGGTCCCCACGATCGGGATCCGCTCGCCGCAAACGCGGCAGCAGTTCCGCGCGTCCAGGTTCCAGTCCTGGATCGTGAAGCCGAAGCGCTTCACGGCGATCGTCCCGCACCCCGGGCAGTACGTGTGCTCGAGCGGGTGGCCCCAGACGTTCCCGAGGTAGACGAACCGGAGCCCCTCCGCCTTCGCGACGGCGTGGAGCTTCTCGAGCGTCGGGACCGGGGTCTCGGGGAGGTCCATCATCTGGTAATCGGGATGGAACCTCAGCAGGTGGAACGGGACGTCCGGACCCATCCGGTCGACGACGAACCGGGCGAGCGAGCGCGTCGCCTCGACCGACTCCCCGACCTCGGGGACGATGAGGTCGGTCACCTCGACGTGGGTCCCGCGCTCGTGCAACGTCACCATCGACTCGCGGATCGGCTCCGGGCCCTTCGCGGTGATGTACTTGCGCAGGAACCCGGGCTCGCCGCTGCCCTTGAAGTCGACGCTCACCGCGTCGAGCTTCCCGCGGAGCGCGTCGACCGCCTCGGGCGTCAGGTAGCCGTTCGTCACGAAGTTCGCAAAGAGCCCGACCCGGTGCGCCTCGTCGATGATGTCGAGCGCGTACTCGAGGAAGATCGTGGGCTCGTTGTACGTGAACGTGATCCCGGCGCATCCGAACCGCTCGGCCCCGTCCACGGCCGCCCGGGGCGAGAGCGGCCGCCCTCGGATCTCGTGCTCCTGGGAGATCTCGGCGTTCTGGCAGTAGAGGCAGCGCCAGTTGCAGCCGACGGTCCCGATCGAGAACACCCGCGCGCCCGGACGGAAGTGCGAGAGGGGCTTCTTCTCCACCGGGTCCACCTGGACGGCGCTCGCCCGACCGTAGCTCAGGAGCACGAGCCGTCCGCCCTCGTTCTTCCGGACGAAGCAGAACCCGTGCGAGCCGTCGGGGATCGTGCAGTAGCGCGCGCAGGCGGTGCAGCGCACCTTGCCTCCCTCGAGGGGCTCGTACAGCGTGGCGGGATGCGCGACCGCGGCGGCCATGGACTCCTCCGCGAGCAACACGACGCCGGGACCGATAACGATGGCCCCGGCCGGGCGTCCCCCCTCGAGCCGAAGGTTCATCTCTTGGCCGGCGTGCCTCCCCCCGATGACCGGTCCGCCGGGCGACGCCGACCGCGTGGCCGACCGGGTCGAGGCTGCGGTCGCGCAGCGGATCGCCCCGACCCCGGCGTTCCTCGAGCGCGTCGCGAGCGTCCGGGTCGAGCTCGTGCGCCGGGTCACCGAGGCCGCGCGCGAGCGTGGGATCCCGCTCGTGCGCGCCCTCGTGGCGGGCAGCGCCGCGCGCGGAACGTTCCTCACCGATCGGCTCGACATCGACCTGTTCCTGCTGTTCCCGCCGGATCTGCCGCGCGACCGGCTCCGGGAGGACGGGCTCGCGCTCGGTCGCGCGGTGCTCTCCGACCCCGAGACCCGGTACGCGGAGCACCCGTACCTGCGGGGCCGCTTCGAGGAGTTCCGGGTCGATGCGGTGCCGGGGTTCGCGATCACCGACCCCGCGCATCCGCTGTCCCCTGTCGACCGGACCCCGTTCCACCAGGAGTACCTGGCCGCGCGCGAGACGCCGCGCCTCGTGAGCGAGGTCCGGCTCGCGAAGGAGTTCCTCCGCTCGCTCGGGGTCTACGGCTCCGAGGCGAAGACCGAGGGGTGCTCGGGCTACCTCACCGAGTTGCTCGTCCTGCGGTTCGACGGCCTCCGAGGATTGCTGCGTGCGGCCCGGAGCTGGCGGATCCCGGTGAAGCTCGCGGAACCCGGCCGGGAGCCCCCCCGGCTGCCCGGCGACGTCGCGCTCATTCTGGCGGATCCGGTCGATCCGCACCGGAACGTCGCCAGCGCGCTCTCCCGGCGCAACCTCGCGTTGGTGATCCTGGCCGCCGGCGCGTACCTCGACGCGCCGTCCGACCGCTGGTTCTCCGCGCGCCCCCCCGTACCGCTCGCCCGGGAGGAGGCGATGCGCCGGGTCCACGAGCGGTCGACCCACGTGACGACCCTCGCGCTCCCCCGCCCCGATCTCGTCGACGACACGCTCTACCCGCAGGTCCGCAAGGCCGAGCGGGCGATCGCCGAGGAGGTCGGCCGCTCCGACTTCACGGTCCTCGGTTCGGCCAGTGCGGTCGACCCGACCGGCGTGGTCATCGTCCTCGAGGTCGACCACGCCCGACGCCCGGCGGTCCGGGTCCACGACGGGCCCCCGGCGGGGCTCGACCGGGTCGGGCACTTCCTCGAGAAGTGGACGTCGCCCGAGGCCCTCGTGCTTCAGGGTCCGTACGTCCGGCCCGACGGGAGCCTCGGCGTCGATGCCCACCGTCCGGAGCGCGACGTCGAGGCCGTGGTCCGGGCCGTGCTGCCGCGGCTCTCCCTCGGCAAGGACCTCACGCCGGCCGACCCGACCGCGGTGCGGGTCCGTCCCCTCGCCGACTCCGACGAGACGCCCGCGCTGGGGGAGGCGCTGCGGGAGCTGCTGGGAAAGCGCCTGCCCTGGCTCGGGCCGGACTAGAGCGAGCGGGCCCCGAGGTCGACGAGCAGCAGCCAGATCGCCAGGAACCCGAAGAACACCAGGAAGATCAGCCCCAGCCAGTCGCCCTTCGTGAACTGGCTCGTGGGGCGCAGGCGCCCGATGAGGACCGGCGTCGCCGCGGTGAGCAGGATCCCGAAGCCGAACGACGCATACCAGGGGGCCGACGCCGCGGCGATCGCCCACACCAGGAGCCCCACCATGACCGCCCAGAGGCCGGCGATCGTGAGGGCCGTGGTGAGCGCGAACTCCTTCTTCACGAACGCCACATCGTCGAAGACCGGGAACTCGAAAGCGGCTTCCTCCTCTTCCTCGAGCTTCCGCTTCGCCTTCTTCGCCATCGCCTAGGCCCCCCGGGCCGCGAAGGCCCGCCGGTAGAGCTCCTCCGCGTGGTACGAGCTGCGGACGAGCGGGCCCGCCTCGACGCCGGCGAAGCCCGCCGCGAGCGCGGCCGACTTCCATCGACCGAACTCCTCCGGGGTCACGTACCGGTCGACGGGGAGGTGGTCCGCGCTCGGCCGGAGATACTGGCCGAGCGTGAGGAGATCGACCCCGGCAGAACGCAGGTCGCGGAACGCGCTCGCAAGGTCGTCGTCCCGCTCCCCCAGCCCGAGCATGATCGAGCTCTTCGTCACGAGCCGCCGCGGACCCCGGGCCCGGGCCTCGGCGAGCACGGCCAGCGACCGGTCGTAGCCCGCCCGCGGGTCGCGGACCCCGCGCGAGAGCGCGCGCGTCGTCTCGAGGTTGTGGGCGAGCACGTCCGGCGGGTCGGCGAGCACGGTGGCAAGGGCCTCCGGATCGCCCGCGAGGTCCCCGATGAGGAGCTCAACGAGCGTCGACGGGGTGCGGGCCCGGAGGTCGCGGACGGTCTCGGCGAGGATCGCCGCTCCGCCGTCGGAGAGGTCGTCGCGGCAGACCTGCGTCAGCACGACGTACCGGAGCCCCCAGCGCGCGACCGCCTCGGCGACCCGGGCCGGTTCGGTCGCGTCGACCACGCCGCGGGGCCAGTGGGTCGTCACCGCGCAGAATCCGCAGCGCCGCGTGCAGTCCGTGCCGAGCAGCATGAGCGTCGCAGCGCCCGCCGACCAGCACTCGGGCAGGTTCGGGCAGCGCGCCTCGCGGCAGACCGTGCCGAGGTGGAGCTCACGCAGGAGGTCCCGGACCTCGGGGTACTGGGCGCCGAGGGGCGGTCGGACGCGGATCCACTCCGGGAGGGGACCCGGCCGGATCCCCGTCGCCATCGACGCCGAAGAGGACGCCACGGCCGTTGGACGAATGCGGTCGTCTTAGGCTTTGCGAGCGCGCGAGCCCCCGAGCCGTTCCTCGAGCAGCGTGGCGAGGAAGCTCGCGGGGAGCTCGTCCATGCCGACCTGGCTCGACTCGCCGGTCGAGCCGGCGTCGAGCGTCACGAGGCCGTCTCGCTCGAGCTCCTTGAGCGTCCGCCAGAACGTCGTCCGGCTCATCGGGCTGCCGCCGAGCTCGTCGAGGAGCGCCGCGTGGGCGGCCCGGAGCTTCTGGCTGGGGACGCTCGTCCCGCGCCGCTTCAGCGAGCGGGTGAGCGCGAGCAGCACCCCGAGCTCGTTGGTCGAAAGCTCCTCGAGCTGGCTCTCGGCGACCGTCGGCAGCAGGGAGCCCTTCGCCCGGCGCACGTGTTCGGGGAGCACGGTGTCGGCGTCCGCGTCCTCCGCCGCGTGGGCCGCGCCGGCGAGCAGCTCGAGGGCGAACCGCGCGTCCCCGTTCGGGGCGGCGATCCGGGCGATCTGGTCGAGCACGTCCTTGTCGTAGCTGCCGGCGCGCAGCGCGAGCTGGGCGCGCGCGTCGAGGATGTCGACGAGCGCGGCGCGGTCGTAGGGCGGGAGCGCGAGCCGGTGCGTGACCCCGAAGCTCGAGCGGCTCGCCGCGTCGAGGTACGGGAAGAGGTCCTCGACGGCGATGAGGACGAGCGAGATCGAGCCGAGCTCGACCTCGTGGGAGCGGGTCAGCAGGTAGACGAGCTTCGTTTCCTGCTTCACGAGCGCGCTCGCCTCGTCGAGCAGGACGAGCAGGTGCTGGGGGTTCCGCCGGATCCCCTGCTCGAACACATCGAGCATCTCCGAGAGGCTGTAGCCGCGGTCGGGCAGCGAGACGTCGACGCTCCTCAGGAGGTCGAGCATGACCGTCCGGTCGCTCGCCCGACGCCAGCAGTTCACGTAGGCGACGCGGACCGGGAACTGGCCGAGCCGACCGGCGCGCATGAGGTCGCTGCCCAGGCGCCGGGCGAGGGCCGTCTTGCCGCTGCCGACGCCCCCGTGCAGCAGGAAGTGGTACGCCAGCCCCTTGGCGAGCGCCTCCTTGTAACGCTTCCCGAGGAGCGCGAGCTCCGGCTCGCGGTGGACGAGCCGGGGCGGCACGTACGACGGCTCAAGGGTCTCCTCGTGGACGAGGATGCGTCCCGCCGGGGCCATGACGGCCCGCGGGACAGGCGGGGCCCATATCAGGTTCGCTCTCGCCGCGCCGAGCGGCGGGGCCGCCGTCCGAGGCCCAGCCCCCGTCGGGTCGCCTCCGCGAGCGCCCGGGGCGGGAGGCGGCCGTCGACGACGATCCAACCGGGCCGTCGGGCCATCGCCCGATAGGCGCGGGCGACCCGCGCGAGGACGCGTCGCCGCTCGAGCGGACCTCGGCCTGCACCGCGGCGTCCCAGGCGACGGAGCGCCTCCGCCGGCGGGAGGTCGAGGAGCACGACGCGATCGGGGACGCGGGTCGCGACCCGCTGCAGCGCCTCGAGCCGCCGGCGGTCCCTCGGCCCGAGGGCGCTCCCCTGGTAGGCGAGCGTCGAGTAGAACGAGCGGTCGGTGATCACGAGGTCGTGCCGGGCGAGGGCCCGCTCGAGTCCCGGGCGGGCGAGGTGCCGATCGAGCGTGAAGTACACGGCCCCGGTCCAGGCATCGGTCGCGCCCGCCGACTGGGCGAGCGCCCCGAGCTCCCGGTCCGCGGGCTCCCGACGGCGCGCGACCGACCAGCCGTCCTGGCGGAGGCGGGCCGCGAGGGCCCGCGCGAGCGTCGACTTTCCCGCGCCGTCGATCCCCTCGAGCGCGATGAGGCGCCCCCGGGACGTCATCGGGGGCCCTCCCGGACCTCGGGGCGGAAGCCGTAGACCCGCTCGATCGACTCGGAGAACGGCACCCAGAGCCGCTCGGCCTGGTCGGGCTCGTGCTCCGCGATCGCGGCGGCCCGCCGGGGCACGGTCGCGAGGTCCAGCACCGCGCCCGGGCGGTGCGGGTCGTCGAGGAAATCGGTCTCGAGAAACCACGACGGTCCATCGCCGAGCGTGGCCCGCACGAGATCGCGCCGGGCGAGGTACGAGGCCGCGACCCCGCGGCGCTCGTCGGGGCGCACGTGCGAGCGCGCATAGTGCTTCACGACCCGCTCGGCCCGGAGCCCGGCCCGACCCGCGAGCTCGGCGAGGGAGCCGAAGCCGGCGGCGTCGAGGTCTTCCGAGTGCACGACCGCGGGGCAGTCGGCGTCCCGCGCGACCTCGAGCGCGTGGAAGAACGCCTCGTCGATCGCCGCCCGGATCGGCGGCTCGACCGGAAAGTGCGCTCGTCCGACCTCTCCGAGCGCGACGGCGCGACGCTCGCGGACCCAGGCACCGGCCAGGTCGAGGGCCGACCGCTGAAGCGCGAGGCCGGCCTCGACGCCGAGCGCCGCGGCCTGGCCGACGAGGTCGATGGGGTACGGGGCCACGACGGGATGGACCTCGACCGGGGTCTCGGACCGGATCAGCTGGGCCAGCGCCTCCGTCGTCTCGAACTGCGTGCGGTACTCCTCGAGGGACCGGGGCACCTGGGGCCCGTAGTTCTGGGTCGCCAGGAACAGATGCGTCCCGCCCGCCTTCGCGAAGCGCCGCGCCGCGGTGAGGCCTTCGCCCGCTGGAGAGAGGTGGCAGTGGTGGTCCACGACGGGGAGGCCGCGGGGCAGCGGCACGCGCGCCTCCGGCCTAGCGGAGGAGACCCGCGCCCTGGAGCTCCTTCGTGATCTTCTTGACGGCGACCTCGACGTCCGAGGGCTTGCGGGCCCCCGTGCAGACGAGCTTGCCGCTCCCGAACAGCAGCACCACGACCTTGGGCTCGTCGATCCGGCAGACCAATCCCGGGAATTGCTCGGGCTCGTACTCGACCCGGTCGAGGCCCAGCGTCACGGCGATGGCGTTCAGGTTGATCTCGCTCTCGAGGTCGGAGCTCGCGACGATGTTCTGCACCTCGATCTTCGGGTGCATGTTGATCTTCTGACCGCCCTTCTTGATCTGGGCGGCCACCGTCCGGATCGACTCCTCGACCTCGTGCATGCTTTTCGCGCCGGTGCAGACGACCTTGCCCGAGCGGAACAGGAGGATCGCCGTCTTGGGCTGCTTCAGCCGGTAGATGAGGCCGGGGAACTGCTCGGGCTCGTACTCGGCCCCGTCGAGGCCGAGCGCGATCGACTGCAGGTCCAGCTCGTCGCCGAGGGAGGTCGAGGCGACCACGTTTTCGATCCGGATCTTGACCAAGGATATCCCCGGGGCGGGGACTATTTAAGGTGGTATATAAAGGGTCGGACGCTCGGTGAAACGGTACCGCGCGCGCCCGTCACGGGAGCGCGCCGCCGTCCGGACCCCCGTCGGCCGGGGGCGGGAGGTCGGGGGCGTGCGGCGACCGATCGGCGAAGAGGGGGCCCGCCAGGACGTCCTCCGGAGGGAGGCCGAAGAAGTCGCGGATCACCCGTCGCGTGAACCCCCAGAGCACGTGTCCCTCGAAGACGGTCGCGTTCACTTCGGTGTAGCCCTGGACCGTCTCGCGGTGGACGCGGGCCGTGGTCGCGAGCGCGGAACGGGGGAGCCAGAACACATGCGCGACCTCGTCCGCGCTGCGCACGCTCGGGGCGCGTCCGTCGGGGCCCAAGGCGGCGGCGAAGACTCCGACCACGAGTCGGAACCGGGACGCCTCCGACGCCCCGACGAACCGCGGGCCATCCCGGAGGTCCCCCCGCGTCAGGCCCACCTCCTCCTCGAGCTCGCGGAGCGCGGTCGCGAGCAGGGAGCCGTCCCCGTCATCGACGTGTCCGCCCGGAAGGGCGACCTGGCCCGAGGCGGGGTCGGTCGCCCGCTCGGTCCGTTCGATCAGCAGCGTCTCGATCGCCTGCCGGCCCTCCCGCAGGACGATCGTGACCGCGGCCCCGGCGGTCGAGACCGGGGGAGTCTCCGCGGGGTAGCGGTGGAGCAGGTCCGGGAGGGCTCGCGGGGCGTCCCCCTCCGACGCCGGCGCCGAGGCCGACACGGCTACGCCTGCCAATCGTAGGTGACCTTCTCGCGCACGACGGTCCGGTCCTCGGGGTGCTCGGCCCGGGGCTCCAGCTTGCGCTCGAGGTCCGCGATGCGCAGCCGGAGCTCCCGAACCTCGCGCTCCAGCTGCTGCAGCCGGGCCGGAAGGTCGAGGGGGGCTGGGGTCGACATCGGTCGGCGAACCCCCCTACAGGAAATAACCTTCCCGTCGGGACCTAGGGAGCCGGGGGCGCCCCGGAGGCCCGGGCGGCCTCGGCCCCGTCGACGAGCGCCTCGATCGCCTCGATCGTCTCAGCCGGCCGCTCGACCGGCACGAGGTGGCCCGTGTTTGCGAGGATCCGCATCTGCGCGTGCAGGATGGATTGGCGCAGGATCCGGCCGTGCGAGGCATCGACGACCTGATCGTCCATCGCCTGCACGATCAGCGTCGGGGCCCGGACGGAGGCGATCCGGTTCTTCTCGTCGAACTTCGCCATGGCGCGGCCCCACGCGACGGCCGGGCCGAAGTCCCGCCGCTTCACCTCGCGCCGGAGCTCGTCGGCGACCTCGAGGTGGGCCTCGACCCAGTCCGGGTAGTAGAGGTCCTTGAGCAGCCGGAGGGCGAAGGCGTCGCCCCCCTCCTTCGCGTAGAGGTCGGACCAGCGTTCCGCGATCGAACGCGTGTGCGCGTCGACGTACGCCGCTCCCGAGATCATCGTGAGGCTCCGCGTTCGCTCCGGGGCGTCGAGCGCGATCCGGAGCGCGAGCAGGGCGCCCCCGCTGAGTCCGACCCAGTGCGCCGAGTCGATCGAGCGCCCATCGGCGAAGTGGAGGACGTCGGCCATCATCTCCTCGAACGAGTACGTGGAGCCGGCGGGTGCCGGGCTCTTGCCGTGCCCCCGGAGGTCGGGGGCGAGGACCCGGTACTTCTTCGCCAGCCGTCCCACGACCCCGTTCCAGACCGTGTGCGAGCCGGCCGCGCCGTGCAGGAGGACCACGGGCGGACCGCGGCCCTCCTCCCGCGCCCAGAGCTCGATCGGCGCCGCTCCCTCGGCCATCGCGGCGGCGAGTCCGGTCCGGTATTTGCCCTCGGCGGCCGCTCGGCACGGTCCGGGGTACCCCTAAATAGCCGGTCCGGGCTCCGGCGGTCGATGGCGCGCGGGGTGATGCTCATGAGCGGCGGCATCGACTCGCCCGTCGCGATGCACTACCTGCTCCGCCAGGGCCACGAGCTCGTGGGCGTTCATCTCGACAACCGGCCGTTCACCGACGATTCGCCGCTCGAGAAGGTGCTCGACCACCTCAAGCTGCTGCGCGAGCGCTATCAGCAGCCGATCCCGCTCTACGTGATGCCCCACGGCCCGACTCAGATCACGCTCATGCGCACCACGGACCGACACGTGGGCTGCGTGCTCTGTCGCCGCTTCATGTGGCGTTCGGCCGAACGGCTCGCGGAGCGCGAAGGGGCGACGTTCCTGGCCACGGGCGAGGCGTTGGGCCAGGTCGCCTCCCAGACGCTCTCCAACATGCGCAACGCCACGGTGTCGGTCGCCCTGCCGATCGTCCGCCCGCTGATCGGCTTCGATAAGCAGGAGATCGAGGCGGTCGCGAAGTCGATCGGCACCTACGGCATCTCCACCCGGCCGGGTGTCTGCTGTCAGGCGGTCCCCGACAAGCCCGCCACCCGGTCGAACCTGGTCCAGATCGAGGCCGAGGAGACCCGGCTCGACGTGGAGCAGATGATCGACGACTGCGTCCGCAAGGCCCAGGTGTTCTGACCTTCACGCCGGCCGACCGGCGGTCCGAGGGGCTTTCCTGCGGCTCGACCGTTTGATATAGGGTCACGGCGTCCTTTCCGCATGGCCCAAGGCATGGCCCAGCCGAACTACGCGCGAACCGCCCACATCCTCGCCCTGATCGGAGGGATCTTCATCGTCATCGACGGGCTCCTCACGCTCGCGGTCGCCTCGCTGCTCGCGGGCGCGCTGGCGGGGCTCGGGTACGGCGCCTTCGGGGCCCTCGTCGCCATCTTTGGCGCGATCGGCTTCATCCTCGGTCTGATCATCCTCTACGGCGCCGTCCAGCTTCGCCGCAACCCCGCCTCCACCAAGACATGGGGCATCCTGCTGATCGTGCTCTCGCTCGTGAGCTACATCGGGGGAGGCGGCTTCTTCATCGGCCTCATCCTCGCCCTCATCGGGGGCATCCTGGCGCTCACCTGGCACCCGCCCGCGGCGGCCGCCCCCGGCGGCCAGTGGAACCAGCCTCAGCCCGGCACGTGGGGTCAGCCGACCGGCGCCCCGCCGCTCCAGCAGTCGGCCCCGGCGCCCGGGGCCGGCCAGCGGTTTTGCGCCTCGTGCGGCTCGCCGAACGCCCCGGGCGCCACGTTCTGCGCGAAGTGCGGAGCGCCGCTCAGCCCGTAGGCCACGGACCTTCGGCGGGCCCCGACGGGTCTCGGCGCATGTACCGCCGGCTCCAGCTCTGCTCGAGCCAGGGCGGTTACGAGGCCGTCCCGGACCCCCCGCACCCGCTCGACCTGCGCCGCGCCCGCGACTCGCTGGAGCGGGCCGGGATCGCGGTCGTGGACGCGCGCGTGCTCCTCCTCGCGGCGATGGATCCGGAAGTGACGATCAGCCGGAACGGTCGGCTGCTGTTCAAGACGCGCGACGAGGCGGCGGCCGAGCGGGCGTTCGAGCGGCTCCGCGGCCTCCTCGCGCTGCCGGGCCCGGCCCCCGGCGCGCCGTCGCGTTCCGAACCCCGTTCAGGTTAAGCCGCGCACCGGCCTTCGTCCGGCCGGAAGCGTCCATGCGCGAGACCTGGGTCGTCGGGGCGGCCTCGAACCGCTTTGGCAAGATGAAGGAGAGCGCCCGGGAGTCCGCGACCCGGGTCGCGCTGGAGGCGATCCGCTCCTCCGGCCTCGAACCCAAGGACATCGGCCACACCTTCGTCGCGAACGCGTTCGGGATCTCCGAGCACCAGGCCCACGTGGGTCCGCTCATCAACGGCGGCCTCGGGATCCCCGAGGTCCCGTCCGCCACCATCGAGTCCGCGTGCTCGTCGTCGAGCGCGGCGCTGCACGAGGCGATCGTCCACGTCGGGGGTGGGTTCGAGGACGCGGTCCTCGTGGTGGGCGCCGAGAAGCTCTCGCATCTCGACACCCTCGCCGCCACGAGCTACTTCGCGATCGCCGCCGACTATCCGTTCGAGACGAAGAACGGCGCCACGTTCCCGGGCCTCTATGCTACGCTCGCGACCGCCTACGAGCACCATTACCCCACGAAGCCCGAGATGCTCGGATCGATCGCCGTGAAGGCGCACGCGAACGGCGCGCGGAATCCCCACGCCCACTTCCAGAAGGAGATCTCGATGGACACCTACCTCAACTCGCCGATGATCGCGTCGCCCCTCCGGCTCTACGACTGCTGCCCGTTCTCTGACGGCGCGGCCGCCGTGGTGGTCGCGGCGAAGGAGTTCGTGAAGCAGCCGGCGGCCGAGCCGCTGGTCGTGCGGGCCTCGGTGCGGACCGGGTCGGTCACGGAAATGCAGGACCGTCCCGACCTCCTGGGCCTGCCCGCGACCCGGGCCGCCGCGGCGAAGGCGTTCCGCCAGGCGCACTTGGAGCCGAAGGACATCGACTTCGCCGAGGTGCACGACTGCTTCACGATCGCCGAGATCTTCGCCCTCGAGGACCTGGGGTTCTTCCCCCAGGGCGCGGCCGGGGCCGCGTCGCTCGAGGGGACCACGGCCCGGGACGGTCGGCTCCCCGTCAACCCGTCCGGCGGCCTCAAGGCGAAGGGCCACCCGGTGAGCGCGACCGGCGCCTCCCAGGTGGTCGAGGTGTTCGAGCAGGTGAACGGCCTCGCCGGAAGCCGCGCCGTCCCCCGAACGGACGTGGCGCTGACGCACAACGTCGGCGCGACCGGCGGCTCGTGCTCGGTCCACATCTTCGCGCGCCGCTGAACGGGGGAGGCGATGGTCACCGACGAGCTCCCGAGCGCCCCGCATACGATCCTCGAGTGGTTCCACGGCTACGAGGAGGAGGGCCGCCTGCGCGGCTTCAAGTGCCGGCACTGCGGGCTCGTCACCGC
The DNA here is from genome assembly GCA_035502475.1 of Thermoplasmata archaeon. GTDB lineage: Archaea > Thermoplasmatota > Thermoplasmata > Lutacidiplasmatales > UBA184 > Lutacidiplasma. Next base: position 16,054 of record DATJUJ010000011.1, on the reverse strand, counting down.
GACCTGGGCGCTGGCGTGCGCCCGGTGCGGCCGGGCGGACCTCGAGGAGACCGCCCTCGCCGCCACCGGCGCGGTCGTCGCGTTCACGATCCTCTCGGTCCCCGGCGACGACTTCCTCAACGACGCGCCGTACGCCTACGTGGTGGTCGCGCTCGACGGCGGGGGCCGGATCACGGGCTGGATGCCGACCGTCCGCGACGCCTCCCAGATCGCGATCGGCGACCGCGTGCGCTACGTGTCGAGCTATAAGCCGGGCGTGCAGTTCGCGAAGGACGCGGGGACCCCGTCCACCGCGTAGGGACGCGCCCCGATGGACCCTGCGACCCCGGATCCGCAGCGACCGTGGCTCCGGTTCTACCCGCCCAACGTCCGGCCGACGGTCCCGATCCCGGACCAGCTGGTCCCCGAGCTCCTCCTCGAGAGCGTCGGCCGATGGCCGGATCGCGCGGCCATCGTCTACTACGGGGCGAAGTGGACCTACCGCGAGCTGTGGGAGGAGAGCGAGCGGTTCGCCGCCTCCCTGGCCCGCGAGGGGATCGGCCCCGGGGACCGGGTCGCGATCTACCTCCCCAACTGTCCGGTCTACCCCATCGCCCTCCTCGGGATCCTGCGCCTCGGCGCGATCGTGGTCCAGGTGAGCCCGCTCTACCTCGGGCAGGACCTCACCCGGCTGCTCGCCGACTCCCAGCCGAAGGCGATCGTGACGCTCGAGATCCTGTACCCCCATCTCGCGAAGGTGCGCGCCTCCGCCCCGGTGCCCCGGGTCTACGTTGCCCGACTGCGGGATCAGTACCCGTGGTACCTCCGGCCGTTCGTCAACTCGGTGCTCCGGCGGCAGAAGCTCCCGACCGAGTACCCCACCGACCCGTGGGTCCGGTCGTGGCGCGACGCGATCGCGGCGGAAGGGATCGCCCCGCTCGTCCACCGCGACCCGGCGACCACGGTCGCGGTCTACCAGTACACGGGGGGGACGACCGGCGTGCCGAAGGCGGCGATGCTCACGCACCGCAACCTCGTCGCGAACATCCTCCAGATGAACGAGTGGGACACGGTCCGCCAGCCCGGCCAAGAGGTCGTCCTGGCCGCGATCCCGCTGTTCCACATCTACGGGCTCACGGTGGCGTTCCTCTCGCCGCTCCACATGGGCGGCACGGTCGTGCTGCAGACCCGTCCCGAGATCCGGGAGCTGCTGAAGCTCATCGATCGCTACCAGCCCACGCAGTTCCCCGGCGTGCCCGCCCTCTACCTCGCGTTCAACAGCCAGCCCGACATCCAGCGCCACAAGATCCGCTCGATCCGGTTCTGCCTGAGCGGCTCGGCGCCGCTCCCCGTCGAGGTCGCGAAGCGGTTCGAGGAGCTCACCGGCGGCCGCATCATCGAGGGCTACGGCCTCAGCGAGACGTCGCCCGTGACCCACGCCAACCCGATCGGGGGCGAGCGGCGCGCGGGATCGATCGGGCTCCCGATCTCGAACACCGACCACCGCGTGGTCGACCTCGAGACCGGGACGCGCGTCCTCGCCCCCGGCGAGATCGGGGAGCTGAGCGTCCGCGGCCCGCAGGTGATGCGGGGGTACTTCGGCCAGCCCCGGGAGACCGAGCTCGTGCTGCGGGACGGCTGGTTCCGCACGGGCGACATCGCCCGGATCGACGCGGACGGCTACGCGTACATCGTCGACCGGAAGAAGGACATGATCGACGTCGGCGGCTTCAAGGTCTATCCTCGCGAGGTCGAGGAGGTCCTGTTCCAGCACCCGGCCGTCGCCGACGCGGCGGTCGTCGGGGTCGGGGACCCCACCCGCGGAGAGTCCGTGAAGGCCTTCGTGGTGAAGCGCCCCGGCGCCTCGGTCAGCGCCGACGAGCTGATCGCGTTCGTCCGCGAGCGGATCGCGCACTACAAGGCGCCGAGGTCCGTCGAGTTCCGGGACGCCCTGCCCCGGAGCGGCGTCCAGAAGGTGCTGCGCCGCGTGCTGCGCGACCAGGCCGAGGGGACGGCCGCGCCGGCCCCCGCTACAGCCCCCGCGAAATGAGGTCGCGGGAGATCACGAGCCGCTGGATCTCGTTGGTCCCCTCGAAGATCTCGCTGATCCGGGCGTCCCGGTACGCGCGCTCGATCGGCGTGCCGCGGATGTAGCCGAGCCCGCCGTGGATCTGGAGCGCCTCGTCGACGACGTCGGACGTCCACTCGGAGGCCAGGCACTTCACGATCGCCGACTCGCGGGTCTTCTGGAGCCGCTCCAAGTGGCTCCACTGCTTCGGGTCCGTGCCGAGCCGGTCCTGGGTCGCGGCGGCGTGGTAGACCATGAACCGAAGCGCGTGGATCAGCATCGCCATGTCGGCGAGCTTGAACTGGATCGCCTCGTACTCGCTGATGGGCAGCCCGAACTGCGTGCGGTTCTTCGAGAACGCGAGGGACTCCGCGCAGGCGGCCTGCATGCCGCCGAGGCTCGCGGCGCCGAGGGAGACCCGGCCCACGTCGAGCGCCGTCATCGCGACGTGGAACCCCTTGCCGACCTCCCCGAGGACCCGATCCGGTCCCACCGGCACGTGGTCGAGGATCAGCTCGGCGGTCGAGGTGCCGTGGAGCCCCATCTTCTTCTCGGACCGACCGACCTTGAAGCCGGGCAGGTTCGTGTCGACCACGAACGCGGTCACGCCCCCGTTCGGGCCGCGCTTCACGTCGTTGCCGGCCATCACGATGATCGTGTCGGCCTCGCGTCCGTTCGAGACGTAGATCTTGGTGCCGGTAATCGTCCAGCCGTCCCCGTCCTTCTCGGCGACCGTGTGGACCGCCCCAGAGTCGCTGCCCGACCCCGGCTCGGTGAGGCTGAACGCGAGGAGCTTCTTGCCCTGGGCCGCCGGCGTGAGCCAGCGCTGCTTCTGTTCTTCGGTGCCGTAGTAGAGGAGCGGCGTGGTCCCGAGCGAGGTGTGGGCGCCGACGATCGTGCCGTGCGAGGCGTCGACCTTGCCGAGCTCCTCGAGGAAGATGCAGTAGCCGACCTTGCCGAGCCCGAGGCCGCCGTACTCCTCGGGGATCGGGATCCCGAAGTACCCCTCCTCCTGCATCCGGCGCACGGACGCGGCCGGGAACTCCTCGCGCTCGTCCATGGCGGGCACGATCGGGGCGACCTCCTTCCGGAGGAACGCCCGGGCCGCGTCGCGGAACGCCTCCTGGTCCGCGGTGAACGAGAAGTCGAACGGCATCGTTCACGCCCCCGTGAACTTGGGCGGGCGGCGCTGCGAGAACGCGAGGATCCCTTCGGGGAGGTCCTGGCTCGGGAGCACCTCGGTCTCGAAGTAGTGCGCCTCGCGCTCGATCCCTTCCGCGAGCGGCCGCGCGATCCCTTCCTGGATCGCCCGCTTCGCGGCCCGCACGGCCCGCGGCGCCTTTTGGGCGATCGTGTGAGCGAGGTCCCGCGACGCCCGGAGCTCCTGCCCCGCGGGGACAACCTTCGTGACGAGCCCGATCTTGAGGGCCTCCGCGGCCGGGATCATCGCCCCCGTGAAGATCAGCTCCTTCGCCTTGGGGACCCCCACGGTCCGGGGGAGCCGCTGCGTCCCGCCGTAGGCCGGCATGAGCCCGTAGTTCACCTCGGGCGCGCCGAACTTCGCGCTCTCGCCGGCCACGCGGAGATCGCAGGCGAGGGCGAGCTCGAGCCCGCCGCCGAGCGCGAGGCCGTTGATCGAGGCGACGACGGGCGCGGGGAAGTCGGCGATCCGTCCGAACAGCGCGTGCCCCCGGCGGACGACCTCGGGGGCCTTCGTGAGGTCGAGCGTGGCCATCTCCTTGAGGTCCGCGCCGGCGCTGAAGTACTGGCCGTCCCCGGTCAGGATGAGCGCCCGGACCTTGGGGTCCCGCTCGAGCTCGGCGAGGTGCCGGTCGAGGTCGGCGAGCAGGCCCGTGCTGAGCGCGTTCACCGGGGGGTGCTTGAGGACCAGGATCTCCACGCCGTCCTCCTCGCTCTTCCGTCCGACCAGCTCCGCTTCCGGCATGGGGTTCCGCTCCGACCGAGCGAGCGGCGTACGTCCTCATAACCCATCCCTCTCCGGGAGGGGGTCCGGACGCACCGGGGCGCGTCGGCGAGGGGGCGGGTACGGTTTATTCGGCCGACCCTGCCGGCTCCTATGGCTCCGATCGGCGCGCCGCTCACCGCAGCGGACCGCGCGCTCGTCCGGGCCGCGCAGGCGGCTCTACGTCGCGGATACGACGCGACGCGGCACACCGTCGCCGCGGCGGTGCGGACCCGCGCCGGACGGACGTTCGTCGGCCTCAACCTGAACGGGCTGTTCACGCCGTGCGCGGAACCGGTCGCCCTCGGCACCGCGATCACGGCCGGCGACCCCGAGGTCGTCTCGATGGTCGCGGTCCACCGGCGCGGCGCCCGCTTCCCCGTGCTCTCGCCCTGCGGGACGTGCCGCCAGATGCTCTACGACTATGCGCCCCGCGCGACCGCGCTCGTCGCCTTCCCCGGGGGCTCGGTCCGCCGGCTGACGGCCGCCGAGTGCCTGCCCGGGGCCTACGCGACGTTCGGGTGACGCGGAGCCCGCCCGCTCCTTGGCGCTATGAGCCTCCTCGGGTAGCCCGCGCGTGGTCCGCCGGGAGCTCCTCTCGCTCGCGCTCTACTCGCTGCTGGCGAACAACCGGGGCGGGCTGTTCATCGTCTTCCTGCCCCTCTATCTCGTCGAGGAGAAGGGCGCCTCACTGCCGATCGCGCTCGCGATCCTCACGTTCGCCTACGTGCCCGCGAGCTTGATCGGGCCGACGGTCGGTCGGCTCTCGGACCGCGTGGGCCGTCGGCGGCCGTTCCTCCTGATCGGCGAGGCGACGGCGTTCCCCTTGTTCCTCGCGATCGTCTTCGCGCCCGGCTACGTCGCCGCCGGCGCGCTGTTCGTCGCGGCCGAGCTCGCGCTCGCGATCGGCTCGCCGGCCTACAACGCGTTCATCGCCGACGTGACCAAGAGCGGCGAGCGCGGCGAGGGCTACGGGCTGCTCACCGCCACGTCGAGCGCCGGGGCGGTCGTCGGGTTCGCGATCGCCGGGCTGCTCACGTACTGGTACGGACTCGGCGCCCTCTTCCCGTTCGTCGTCGGCGTGATGGTCGGGACGCTCACGGTCGTGGTGTTCCTGATCCCCGACATCCGCGTGGCCGAGACGCCCCAGCGGAGCCCGCTGCGCGAGATGCGACCGGTGATCTCGTTCTCCTTCGCGGTGTCGATCCGGGCGATCGGCGCGGGCGCGATCTCGACGTTCTACGGCTACCTGGCCGCGAGCCTCGGCGCGAACGACCTCGAGGTCGGGATCGTCGCGATCGCCGGGCTCGCGACTGGGGCGGTCGTCTCCCTGCCGCTCGGTCGGATGATCGATCGACGGGGTGAGATCCGCGGCATCTGGTACGGGACGCTCCTCATGCTCGGTTCCTATGGCGTGTTCCTGCTCTCGACGAACTGGATCGACGTGGCGGGCGCCAATGCGGTCCGGTACGCGGGGATCTGCCTCCTAGGGACCGGCATGAGCGCCTGGGTCGCCCGTATGGCGCCCGCCGGGCACCGGGCCGAGTACCTCGGGATGTTCGCGCTGATCAACTCCTCGCTCTGGAGTCTCGGGCCGCTCGTCGGCGCGATCGCGCTCGAGTTCTACGGCTACGACGGGCTCTTCGCCATGGCGATCGCGACGGCCCTCGCGTCGCTCGTCGTCATGGAGGTCCTCTACGGCGAAATGGGGCTGCGAGCCCGGCTCCGCCGGCCGGCGGGGCCCGCCCAGACCTGACGGCGAGCGCCCGGGGGACCTCGTCTTATAGCGGCCCCCCGTCGCCCCGCCGTGAGCGGCGGGGTCGGGCTCTGCGGGGTCGGCCGATGAGCGCCGAGCCCGCCGAGGGCCCTGCCGTCGCCCGCGGGGCGGAGGCGTCGCTCCGGAAGGTCGACTGGTGGGGGTTCCCGGCGCTGCTCAAGGACCGGGACGCGAAGACCTACCGACCGAAGGCGCTCGACGACCGGCTGCGCCGCGAGCGGACCCGGACCGAGGTCCGCCTGCTCGTTGACGCCCGCCGGGCCGGGGTCCGCACTCCGATCGTCTACGATATCGACGTCGCCCACCACCGCATCGTCCTGGAGGAGCTCGCGGGTCCGACGCTCAAGGAGCTGCTCGAGGACCCCGCGCTGCCCCCCGAGGCCTTGACGGCCGCCGTCCGGGCCTTCGGCGTCACGTTGGGTCGGCTGCACGCCGGCGGGATCTCGCACGGGGACCTCACGAGCTCGAACGTGCTGTACCCCGACGGCCCGGCGGGACGACCGGCCCTCGTCGACCTCTCGATGGGCTCGCGCAGCCCCTCCCTCGAAGAGCTCGGCATCGACCTCCACCTGGTCGAGGAGGACCTGAAGGCGCTCCATCCGAAGGCAGAGCAGCTGATCCGCGCGTTCCACGAGGGCTACGCGGAAGGCCACCCGTCCGGAGCGAAGGACGTCCGGGCGCGGGTGAAGGCGATCCGCGCGCGGGTCCGCTACGCCTGAGCCCGTCAGCCCGGCGGCCGGACGCGCGCGAGCCCGGCCACGAGCGCCGCCGGGAGCTCGTCGAGGACGTCGGTCGCGACGAGGCCCATCCCGCGCCGGTCGGAGACCCGCAGCCCGGCCTCGCCGACCCAGCGCGTCGCGAGCCGGGCGGCCGCCGTCGGACCGACGCCCTGGGCGAGCAGGCTCGCGAGCACCCCGCCCAGCACGTCGCCCATCCCGCCGACCGTCATCGCGACGTGATGGTGTCGGTTCTCGAAGACGCTCTCGCCGTCCGTGATGAGGTCGGTCGACCCCTTGACCACGAGCAGGAGGTGGCGCTGCGCGGCCGCGGTCCGCGCGGCCGTCGCTCGGGCCTCGAACGATCCCCTTTCCGGCCCGCCGAAGTAGCGCACGAACTCGCCGGCGTTCGGGGTCGCCACGAGCACGGGCCGCGCCGAGTGCTCGACCATCTCCGCCGGCGACGGCAGTGCCGCGAGCCCGTCGGCGTCGACGGCCAGCGGCACCGTGCCGACGAGCGCGACGAGGAGCGCGCGCAGCGCGCTCACCGTGTCGGGGTGCGCGCCGGCGCCCATGCCGAGGAGCACCGCCGAGGGCCGGCTGTCGCGCACGAACGCGAGGAGCTCGTCCACATCGGTCGGCCGGAACCGCTCCGTCCCGAAGGCTCGCACGATGAGGTTCGGGCTGAACGCCTGGATCGCGCCTGCGGCCGCCCCCGGCGCGAGCACGGTCGCGCGCTCGGCCCCGGAGCGGAGCGCCGCAAGCGCCGCCAGCGCGGGGGCCCCGGCGTACGGCCCGCCTCCGACGACGACGAGGCGGCCCCGGCGACCTCGGTCGCCGAGCGCCGAGGGCGTCGGGAAGAACAGGAACTCGCCGGGCCCGGTGCGGCGCCAGGCGTCCGGTGGGATGCCGATGTCGCGGAGCACGACCTCGCCCGCGGTGGCGGGGTCCATCTCGGTCTTGCGCACGGTGAACGTCACGGTCCAGCGGGGGCGCAGCCCGGCGGGATCGGTGCATCCCGTGGGCAGGTCGATGGAGAGCACGGGCGCTCCGCTCTGCTGGATCGCGCGCACCGCCTCGCGGATCGGGGCGCGGAGCGTCCCGGCCTGACCGGTCCCGAGCAGGGCGTCAAGGATCAGGGGCGCCGACGCCAGGGCCTCGGCCTCCGGCACGCCGACGTGGATCGGGCAGCGTCGCTGGATCCGCTCGAAGCAGCGACGGGCCGGTTGCGAGCGGATCTCGGAGGGGGGCCGGACGATCCAGACCTCGACCGCGTACCCCCACTGGAGGAGGTAATGCGCGGCGCAGGTGCCGTCCCCGCCGTTGTTGCCGGTGGAAGCCACGACCACCACCCGGGCCGGCGGCCGGGGCAGATGCCGGGTCGCCTCTTCGGCGACGGCACGTCCCGCGTTCTCCATGAGCGAGTCGATCGTGACGCCGAGTGCGACCGCGTTCTGCTCGACGACCGCCATCTCCCCGGCCTCGAGGGGACGCGGGGCCCACATCGGTCGCTCCTACGCGGCGGGGGTCCCTTCGGACCGCGCGTCCGGCGTCGAGAAGAGGTTCATCGACGGCGGCAAGAGATTCCGTCGGGCGAGGTACTGCGCCTGGGTGCGGCTGTAGCGGAACAGGATGTCCGCCTTCCCTTCCTGGAACCCCCACGGCCGGATGATGAGGAGGTCGCCCTCCCGGATCCACATCTTCTTCTTCATCTTCCCGGTGATCCGGCCCATCCGCGAGACGGTGTCTTCGCACATCACCCGGATCCGGGCGGCCCCGAGGAGCTGGCTCGCGATGCCGAACACCTCGCCGCGGTTCCTCCGCGGCAGCGGGAGGCGGCCCAGCTCCTCGCCGCCCTCCACGACCTCGACGGTCGGCGCCGGCTCCTCGGGCGCGGCGTCCCGGGGCTCCGGAGCGGCGTTGGGAGGGGTCGGCGTTCCAGCCACGAGCGCGTCCATTCGGGCGTAGTATTTCAGTTCAAACCTTCGGGAAGACGACGAGCGGGTTCCTCTCGAGAATCTGCTCCTTCGCGTCCGCGCTCAGCGGCAGGGCCCGGAACGCGTCGAGGTTCGCCCGGAGGTCCTTCACTCCGGGGCCGGGCCAGTCGGTCCCGAACAGGACCTTCGCCCGGTCGCGCTCGAGGGCGGGGAAGTACTCGAGCAGCCGGGAGGGCGGAACGCCCGAGACCTCGAGCCAGACGTGCGGGAACCGCCGCGCAAGGAAGACCGCCGTCGCCATCCAGAGCGGGCGCCCGCCGTGCGCGAGCACGATCGTGAGGTCGGGGAAGTCGATCGCGACCTCCTCGACGAGCAGCGGGTCCGCGAACCGGTTGCGGGCGTGAGGGAACACCGACGTGCCGGTGTGGAAGACGACGGGGAGCCCCTCGCGCTCGCAGGCGGCGTAGAGGTTCCGCAGCCCGGGGATCTCCCCGTCGACGTACGCATTGGGCCGGAACAACTGGTGGGGCGGGTGGAGCTTGATGCCCCGGATCCCCAGGTCCCGGTGCAGCCGGGCGACCTCTCGCTCGGGGTCCGGGTGGTCGGCCCGGAGACCTCCCAGCGCGATCAGTCGCTGGGGGTCGGCCCGCGCGTACTGGCTCACGAAGTCGTTCGCCTTCTCCGAGTAGCCGATCACCTCGGGCGCCACGTAGTTCACGAGGACGGCCCGCTCGATCCCGCTCGCGCTGAGGTACTCGAGGAACCGGTCGGGGCGCTCCAGGAACTCCGCGTGCGCGGGCGCGATCGGGGCGAGCATCGCCCGCGCCTCCGGACGCATCTCCCCGAACGGGTTGATGTGCACGTGGCAGTCGGTGACGCCCATCGCGGACCGTCACGGGAGGACCGATATAAGCGGGGACGCGGCGGTCCCCTCGGGACGAGGGTTTATCCGCCGCTCGCGCGCTGGCCGGGCGATGGCCGCCCCTGCGACCCCGCCCCCGGTCACGCCCGCTCCCCGTCCGATGCCCCGACTCCTGAAGGCGACGTACCTCGGGGACCAGGAGTACCTGCTCGAGGAGACCCGCGCGACGAAGCTGTTCTACTTCCCGGGGCCGATCCTCTGGATCCTGATCACGGGCCTGCTCACGCTCTTCTCCGCGGCGTACTCCTACGGGTGGAGCGTGGGACAGATCGGGGTCTGGAGCTCGGTCGTGAGCTGGCTCTCGACCAACGCCCACATCCAGCCGCTCTGGACCACGCTGTTCTTCGCCTTCCTCGTCTTCTTGGGACTGCTCCGGCTGGCGGTCCGGTACTTCCGCTGGATCCGGACGGTCTACGCGGTCACGTCCCGCCGGGTCATCGTGCAGCGCGGGATCCTCGGGCGGGATTTCGATGAGATCCCCGTGACGCAGGTGCGCGGCGTGGACGTCCACCAGTCGTTCTTCCAGCGGATGCTGGGCTACGGCACCGTCCGAGTGAGCTCGGAGGGCGGCAGCCGACTCGGCAACGAGGACTGGAAGGGGATCCCGAAGCCGTTCAAGTTCCAGAAGCTCATCGAGAACGCGACCCAGAGCACGCACTGAGCCCGGGACCCCCGGGCCTCGGCGCCTCCGCGCGCGGGCAGGGTTAAATCGGGCCCGTCGGTCCGGCGGTCGATGGCGGACGACTTCGACGCGATCGTGGTCGGCGCCGGCATGGCCGGTTGCGCGGCCGCGATCCGGCTCGCGCAAGGCGGGGCGAACGTCCTCCTGCTCGAGCGAGGCGCGGAGCCCGGCACGAAGAACCTCTCCGGCGGGATCCTGTGGGGCCACGACCTGGACCGGATCCTCCCGGACTGGTCCCACCAGATGCCGGTCGAGCGGCACCTCATCCGCAAGCGGTTCGGCTTTCTGACCCCAGGAAGCTCGCTCTCGTTCGACTTCGAGGACGGCGCGTGGCGCCAGGAGCCGTACGTTGCCCACTCGGTCCTGCGCGCGAGGACCGACGCCTGGCTGGCCAAGAAGGCCGAAGAGGCCGGGGCGACCGTGGTCCCGTCGGTCCCCGTCGAGCGGCTCCACTGGGAGGGTGCGCGGGTCCACGGCATCGAGCAGGGCGGCGAGACCATGACCGCCCCGGTGACGATCGTCGCCGACGGCGCGAACTCGCGCCTGTCGCTCGGCACCCCGATCCGGCCCCAGCCCCGCCTCTCCGCCCAGGCGACGGAGCTCGGCATGAAGGAGGTCTACCGGCTCGACCCCGCCACGATCGAGGACCGGTTCCAGGTCGGCCCGGGAGAGGGCCACGCCGAGGAGTGGGTCACCGGCATCTTCCCGCCCGGCGTGATGGGCGGTGGCTTCCTCTACACGAACGCCGACACGGTCTCCGTCGGCCTCATCCTCCACCTGGGCTCGCTGTTCGGCCAGAACTCCTATGCCCAGGAGCTCATCGAGCAGTTCAAGCTCCACCCGACGATCGCGAGCCGCCTCAAGGGCGCCGAGCTCGTCGAGTACGGCGCGAAGCTCATCAGCTCGGGCTGGGCCAGCCGTCCGGCGGCGTTCCACGGGGATGGGTGGATGATCGCCGGCGACGCGGCCGGCTTCGTCTTCTCGAACGGGATCGTGATCCAGGGCATGAACTACGCCGTGCGTTCCGGTCTCGAGGCGGCCGAGGTCGCGCTCGCCGCGCGCACGGCGCACGACGCGTCGGCCCGGACCCTCGCGCAGTACGACCGGCGGCTCGAGTCGACCGGGATCCTCGGGGACTTTCGGGACTTCGAGCGGATGGACCGGGTGAAGTGGAATCCGCGGTACTACACGGCCTATCCCCGCTTCGCGGTCGAGCTGTTCCACGGGATGATGACCGAGACCGGGAAGCCGAAGGTCCCGGTGCGGCGCCTCCTGCGCGCCGCCCAGCGCGCGGCGGGGATCTCTACGGCGAGCGCGCTGCGCGACGGCGTGGAGATGTTCCGCGACCTCTAGGGCGGCCCGAGCTCCCGAGCCGCTTGCGGAAGTGGACCAGTTCCACCCACTCCTCGTACCCCACGTGCGCATGCGCGGCCCGGCTCGCGCGGTTCGTCCGGTAGGCATCCGAAGCCATCCAGGTCGCCCCGTGGCCCCGGGCCCAGGCCTCGCCCGCCGCCACCAGGGCGCGTCCGACGCCGCTCCGTCGATGCGACGGGATAACGAACCAGCCCTCGAGATACCCCACGGGTCGCCCGTCGCAGCCGTTCGCGGAGGGTCGGAGCGAGACCTCGAGGAACCCCAGCAGTTGCGCGTCGGGGCCCTCGGCGACGAACACCGCGAGGCGTTCCGGCTCCGCCTCGTACTCGGCCATCTCGCGCCGAAGACGGGGCCGACTCGCGTGGGGCCACAGCCGGCTTCGGAGGCGCAGCCAGGCGGACCGGTCGGTCGCCTTCCGGGGTCGTATCCGCGGCTGGACCGAGGCCGCCCGCCGTCCGGCCGACGTGCGCGTCATCGACCGGTCAGCCGAGCCCGCGGACGCGGCGGATCTCCTGCGTGAGCGCGGGCACGATCTGGAACAGGTCCCCGACGACGCCGTAGTCCGCGACCTTGAAGATCGGGGCGGAAGCGTCCGAGTTGATCGCCACGATGACGCGGGAGCTCACCATGCCGACGATGTGCTGGATCGCCCCCGAGATCCCGACCGCCACATAGAGCTGCGGCGAGACCGCCCGCCCGGTCTGGCCGACCTGGAACGACGTGGGCCGCCAGCCGGCGTCCGTCACGGCGCGCGACGCGCCGACGGCCGCCCCGAGCGAGGCGGCAAGCTCCTCGATCAGCCGGAAGTTCTCGGGCGTGCGGACCCCCCGCCCGCCCGACACGACGATCGACGCATCGGCGAGGCTCGGCCCGCTCCCCGCGCTGGCCGCTTCGAGCGCGACCCGCTTCGGCGTCCGGAGCGGCGCCGGGACCTCGACGTCCGGCAGGGGCTCGACCGCGGCGGTCCCCACGGACTCGGAGGCCGGCGCGAACGCGTGGGGGCGCAGGGCGATCACCGCGCGCGCCCCGTCGAGCCGGCGGGTCTCGGTCGCCCGGCCCCCGAAGACCGGTCGCCGCACCCGGAGCACGCCGTCGGACCGGGTCACCTCGGTGACGCCTGTGGCGGCGGCAGCGTTCCATCGGACCGCGAGGCGACCGACGAGATCGCGTCCCCAGGACGATCCGACGAGGAGCACCGTGGAGGCGCCGGCCCGCTCCGCCGCCTGGGCGATCCCCACGGCAGCCGATGCCGGCGACTCCGCCCCCGCGGCCTCGGAGAGGAGGACGCGGGTCACGCCGAACCGCCCGAGCTCGGTCGCGGCCGCCGCGGACCCCGTACCGAGGACCACCGCCGAGAGCGGCTCGCCGCCCGACAGCTCCCGCGCGACGGCGATCGCCTCCCGGGTCGCCGGGGCAGCGTGGCCGTCGCGCAGCTCGGCCACGACCAGAACGCCCCCCGCGCTCATGGGAACACCTTCGCGTCCTCGCGCAGGATCCGTACGAGCTGCTGGGCGGCGTCTTCGGGGGTCTTGTAGTCGATCATCCGGGCGCCCGTGCGCGGCGGCGGGAGCGCGAAGGCCTCGGATCGGTTCGTCGCGGGCGCGGGTGTGGCCACGACCTTTGCGATCGGCGCCCTTCGGGACTTGAGGATGTTCGGGAGCTTGGCGGTGCGCGGGTCGTTCCACGCCTGCTGGAGGCCCACGACCACCGTCCCGGGGGCCTCCCAACGCTCCGCGCCGGCCTCGGTCGGCCGCTGGAACGTGAATGCGGTGCGCGCGGCGTCCCACCGGAGGTCGACCACGAACCCGAAGCTCGGAACGCCGAGGAGCTCGCCGAGGGCGGAGAAGAACAGTCCGGCCTCGTCGTCGCCGGCTTGCTTGCCGCAGAGCACGAGGTCGGGCGGGGGGTTCTCCAGGGCGGGAGCGACCGCGCGCGCTGCCGCGATCGGGTCGGACGCCGCCTCGCCGGGCAGTTCGACCCAGGTCGCCCGGTCGCACCCGAGCGCGATCGCGGAACGCAGGACCTCCTCGGTGCGGGGTCCGGGGCCGGCGGAGACGACATGCACGGACGAACCCGGCACCGACTCCTTGAGGAGCAGCGCCTGCTCGACGGCGGACTCGTCATAGCCCGCGAGGACGAACTTCACGCCCTCGGGGTCGAACGTCGCCCCGCCGGTCGCGACCCGCAGCCGGGTCTCGGCCTCCGGGACGGGCTTCACGCAGACGACGATCTGCATTGGCCCCGTCCGCTCAGGCGTACTCGCGGAGGAGCTCGCGGGCGATCACCGTGCGCTGGATCTCGTTGGCGCCCTCGTAGATCTGGGTGAGCTTCGCATCCCGCAGGAGCTTCTCGACCGGGTACTCCTTCATGTACCCGTAGCCGCCGAACGTCTGGATCGCCTCGTCGGCGACGTGGAGCGCCGCGTCGGAGGCGAAGCATTTCGCGATCGAGGACTCGAGCGTGCCCTTGCGGCCGCCGTCGATCGTCCACGCGGCGTTCCAGGTGAGCAGCCGGGCGGCCCGGACCGCCTGGGCCATGTTCGCGAGCTTGATCTGGATCGCCTCGTGCTCGGCGATCGGCTTGCCGAAGGTGACGCGCTTCAGGGAGTAGGCGGCGGCGTGATCGAGCGCTGCCTGGGCAATCCCGGTCGCCAGCGCGCCGATCGGGGTGCGCGTCTGGTCGAGCGTGCGCATCGCGATCGCGAATCCCTCGCCCTCAGCCCCCAGCCGGTCGGCCTCGGGCACCTCGACGCCCTCGAACCGGACGGTGCTGGTCGACGAGGCGCGGTGCCCCATCTTCTCCTCGTCCCTCCCCGGGGCCACACCGCGGGCGCTCCGCGGCACGACGAACGCCGTGATCCCCTTGGTCCGCTTCTCGGGGTCGACGGTCGCGAAGACCGTGTAGAGGGAGGCGTGGGGGGCGTTCGTGATGAAGCACTTCTCGCCGTCGAGCACGTAATGGTCCCCGTCCCGACGCGCCCGCGTGCGCAACGCCGCAGCGTCCGAACCCCCGGTCGGCTCGGTGAGGCAGAACGAGGCGAGGTGGTACTCGGCACAGAACGGGGCCAGGAACCGTTGTCGCTGCTCCGGGGTGCCGCCGAGCAGGATCGGCTCGAGCGCGAGACAGTTCGCGATGATCGAGGTCGTCATGCCCCCGCAGGCGTAGGCCAGCTCCTCGACGAGCAGGCACTGCTCGAAGACGCCGAGCCCGCTCCCGCCGTACTCGCTCGGGACGTTGAGGTTCATGAGGCCGAGCTCGTACGCCTTCCGGTAGATCTCCTCGGGGAAGCGCGCCGTCTTGTCGCACTCGGCCGCGTGGGGGGCCATCTCGGTCCGGGCGAACTTGCGCGCCAGGTCGCGCAGGCTCTCCTGCTCCGGGGTCAGCGAGAAATCGACCATCGGCCGCCGAAGTGGGCGTGCCACCGGCATCCGCTATATCACGGCTTGGGTGAGCCTGGCTGGGTCCCATGAATCACAGCGCCTGCCGAGCGGCCCGGGCACGGGCCAGTAGGTCGACATTTCTCGCGATCATCCGCCATCCGGCCTCGCGTCGTTGCATCACCGCGCTCCGCGCACGAAGGAACGGTCTCTGGTGCAGTTTGATCGCGGAGAACGCCCCCTCCACGTTCGCTCGATATCGGTACGTGTCGTGGAAGACCTCCGGGTTGTGGCGGTAGCGTAGGATCATCCGCCGCCACGCCGGATGCCCTCGCGCTCGGGCCGTCCACGGGAACATCGGGGGGAAGTACGGCTCGCCCCCTCGCTCGGCGACATACGTGACGTTCCGTCGGCCCGCATACGCGGCGTCTCCGAGGACCGGGCCCAGGGGAGTCTCCATGCGGTCCAACAGGGTCCGAAGCATCGGACCGTCGGCCGTGTGGGGCGCGGTCAGAGCCCACGCGCGGATCAGCCCCGGTCCCTCCCCTCGGCACTCGCTGATGGCATGGAGCTTGCGGAGCTGGTGGACCGAGAGACTTCGCCCGAAGCGGAACGAGAACCACTCCCCCCGCGCATACTCCCCGAGGCCGGTCGAGTCCGCCGCAAGCGCTCGAGCTCCTCGGCCAGGAGTACGCTCTTTTTTTTTGAAGGCGGCGAGCACCTTCTGGTTGAGTTCGCGCAGTCACTCCTCCGAGAACCGTCGCTCCGCCCGCCAGAGGGTCATGCGCGAGGGGGCCCCCTCGAGTCCGAGCTGTCGACGGATGTCGGAGGCGATCCAGAGGTTCCCTTCGGCCTGTCGGTAGTCCCATCCCATCGCGTGCATCAGCCCGAGCGCCTTCGCCATCG
Source organism: Thermoplasmata archaeon (assembly GCA_035502475.1). Taxonomy (GTDB): domain Archaea; phylum Thermoplasmatota; class Thermoplasmata; order Lutacidiplasmatales; family UBA184; genus Lutacidiplasma. The sequence continues at coordinate 353 of DATJUJ010000011.1, read as the reverse complement.
GTTCCCACGGGAACCGCTCGGGCCGACCCCGACGGTCATGGCCGGGACGACCGACGTGGGGTTGGTGGCTCCATCCCCGAGGCTTGGGCATCCCAGGGAGGATCTCTTCGAGCAGTCGAGTGACGATCTCGAGTTCATGCCGACGGACCCGATTATAGGCCCGGTAAGCGGCGCGAGGGTCTTCGGGCATCTCGAGGAGAGATTCCGGTCATTTAGCCTGCCTTTTCGCGCCGAAGTAACACCTGAGGTTTCTTCGCTCTCGCGGCGATAGTCCTTCTCGGTCCCCTGGGCTCTCAGAGGCTGCCGGGTTCAGGCCCGCACAACAATAACCCCCTCCGGCCCGGCCCTCGATC
>DATJUJ010000010.1:0-4141 GCA_035502475.1 Thermoplasmata archaeon | reverse complement strand
CGCTCGATGAGCTGGGCGGTCTCGCTCTTGACCTGGCCGACGCGGCTCTTGATCGCGGCGGCGCCGTCCTCGAGCTGCTTGACCCACAGCTGGGTCGCGGCGACGAGGGAGTTGTAGGTGTCCGCGCTCGGGCGCTCGTCGAACGCGCGGAGGGCGGCGCGGTAGGCGTCCTCGCCGGTCTCGAAGAAGCTGCCGAGCTCGTGGATGGAGTGCGGGGCGGGCATCAACGGACCGTCCCGGAGGCCTCGAGGTTGCGGATCTGCGTCCGCACCTGGACGAGCTCGCGGTTGAGCTTGGACGCCTGCGTGCGGACGGCGCCGAGCGTGGTCGAGGCATCGTGGATGTAGCGGTCGATGCGCGACTTCTCGAGGTCGAGCTGCTGGAGGCGGGCTTCGGCCGCGCGTCGGAGTTCCTCGACCTGCTGGTTCCTGCGGCTCAGTTCGGTCTCCCGCGTGCGGAGTGCGGCGAGCTGCTGGCGCGGGTCGGACGTGTACGCCATCAACATCAGAACCTCCGTCCGCCGACAACCTCGGACGCGGGGACGCGTCGGTAGCTCAGGTAGGGCGCCACCTCGGGCGGAGCGAGGACGCACGCGCGCGCTCGGAGGAGGTTGTTGCGGGCGTAGCCGACCTGGGTGCCGGCGCGCTGGATGAAGACGCCGCAGGTGTCGATGACGGGGGCGCGGAGCGCTTCGGTGATGGCGGCGCGGGCCTCGTCGAGGGACTTGATCGCGTCCAGGAGGGCCTGTCGCACGCCGGGGGCCTCGCGGGGAGGAGGCGCGGTCCCCTGCTGCCGGTTCCCGATGGGACCGAGGTAGAGGTCGGAGGCGGCCACGGTCGGGCATCGTTCCGGCCCTACATGGACTTTCGCACGAAGGTTCTTGAGTCGGGAGGCTACTCGGGTGGGCGTGAGCGCCGGGGCGTTCGTGCGCGACCACTGGCGCGGACTGGCGCTGGTGACGGTCCTGATCGGGGGCTCCGCGGCGGTCGGGGCCTACCTCTTGGGGCAGGCGCGCGCCGCGGGGCTCGCGATGACGGTGGACGGCTCGACGGACCCCGGGGAGGAGCTGTGCGGGAGCTCGCACACCCTGGCGGCGGTGGGCGGGACGGCGGACGGGGCGCTCGAGTTCGTGATGAGCACGACGCCGAGCCCGTCCGGCGTGGTCGACTGGCCGGCGTGCCCATCGTGCTTCGCGGGGTCGTTCGACAAGAACGGGAACGCCTCGATCGACATCATCTTCGTCACGGGAGCGAGCGCATCGACGTTCTACGTGGCGGTCCACGACCTTTCGAGCGGCGAGTACTCGGACTGGATCCCGGTCACGGTGCTCCCGTCCTGCTGAGGGGTCATGGCGTCGACGGGAGCGAAGATCGCGGCGGCGGTCGGGCTTGCGACCGGCGGGATCGCCGCCCTGGCCTGGTGGCTGTCGCAGGCGCCGCCCCCGAGCGGCTCGTGCCCTACGGGCGAGACGGAGTGCGGCGGCGGGGTCTGCTGCCCGGGCACGGATGTCTGCGAGACGGGCGGCACGTGCCCCGACGGCTACGCGCCGGACCCCGACAACGCGGGGTGCTGCGCGCCGAGCTCCCCGGAGACCTACGAGGTCATCGTGCCGTCGGACGAGGCCGTGCTCATCGACGGACTCCCCGAGCCCGCGTCCGGATACTTCACGCTCACGGCCGGCACGCACACGCTCGAGTACCCGGACGAGGTCGGCGCCTGCGGTGCGGGGGTCGGCGGCTGCTGGGAGGTCGAGAGCGACGAGCTGTTCGTCGCGGATGCGACGGATCCGACCACGGTCCTCACGGTCCAGGGCGGAGGGACGATCTTTTGGTCGTGCGGCGGACAGGGGAGCGGCTACTGCGCGCCGCGCCCGCCGTAGCCGGAGGACCGATGGCGAAGGGGGACGCGCTGCTCTACGGGGTCGCGGCGGCCGGGGTCGCGGGCGCGGTCGCCGTCGGGATCTACTTCGCGACGCAGGGGGGCGGGTCGCCGCCGCCGAACTGCGCGCAGGGATCCTTCCCGTGCTCGAGCGGCGTGTGCTGCCCGGACGGGGACTCGTGCGCCGAGGCGGACGGATCCTGCCCGACGGGGTCGACCCCGGACCCGGACAACCCGGGCTGCTGCGTGAACGCGTGCCCGGAGAGCTGCACGGAGGACTCCGATTGCTCGGCGTGCGGGTCGGGATTCGTGTGCGAGGGCTCGGAGTGCACGAAGCAGACGCCGGCGTACCTGACGCTGAGCGAGTCGCAGGTCACGTACCTCGAGGAGTTCCAGTACACGGAGACGTGCTGCTTCTACGGGGTCGGGGAGTCGTGCGAGAAGTGCACGGGGAACTACACGCTCGGGAACGCGACCCTGACCGCGACGGTGGTGGACGCCTCGGGCCGCGGGGTGCCCGGGGTCGATCTCGACGTCTCCGCTCCGAGCGGGTCCAGCTGGGTCGCGTACTCGGACGGGACGGAGTACACGTCGAACCCGGTGCCGACCGGGTCGGACGGGACGATCGACATCTACCTCACGGACGAATCGGCGCCGACCGGCTACGACGACCCGGACAACGACGCCTACCCGTGCAGTGCGTGCGACGGGAACGGGGACACGGGAACGCTGAATGTCGACCGGGGTGACGTCACGGTGAGCGCGCCCGGCTACCCGGGGCTCGGTAGCCCGCAGGCGCTCGTCCTCTCCTCCATCTACTATGTCGGCGCGGACACGTCCATCGGGGGGTGCAGTTGTCTTTGAGCGCGCCCAATCAGTACGCGGTCAATCCGCCGCCGCGGGGCAACTGGTTCAGCCGTCACGGGAAGACGGTCCTCGAGGGGACGGCGGTGGTCGGCGGCGCCGTGGTGATCGCCGGCATCGCGTACTTCGTGGTCGACTCGCTGCTGGGCGGGTCGCAGCCGCCGGCGTGCACGGCGCTCCAGAACCAGCTCTACTCGCTCCAGCAGCAGATGCTCGCGATCTACCAGCAGGCCGCCGCGCAGGGCGGGACGTTCACGAGCTCGCAGCAGAGCGAGGTCCAGAGCCTCCAACAGTCGATCGCGAGCACGGTCAACCAGATGTCCGGGGTGTGCGTCGCGAGCCCGGGGCAGACGCTCGAGACGACGCTGGATCAGATCATCTCCTACGGGCTGTGGGTGGCGGCGGGCGTCCTCGGCCTGGTGGCGAGCGCGTTCTTCATCCGGTGGGCGGTCCAGCGGTGGGGCGGGTCGAAGCCCGACCCGGGCAACCCGCCGAGCTCCCCCGAGGACGTGGACCTCCCCGCCGGCTTCGAGGGCGGGGCGACCGGGGGCGCGGACCTGGCGAACGGGGAAATCGCGGCGGAGTACGAGGCCGGCCAGATCACCTCGGAGGAGGCGGAGTCGGCGGCGGCCAACCTCGCGGCGAGCGACCCGGCGATCGGGGTCGCGTCGACCATCAGCGACTACCTGACCACGGCCGCGGAGACGGCGGGCGAGGCGGCGGCGGCGCTCCTGGACGCGCTCGCGGCCCTGTGGGCGACCCTCACGGACCTCCTCAGCGACATCTATACGGCCCTGCTCGCGTTGCTGGGGATCTGACGATGCCGCAGGAACCGACGAACGGGGAACTCGCGGTGATGATCACGGGATTGCGCGACGAGCTCCAGGAGGACCACGAGGAGCACACGCAGTTCCACGCGAAGATCGAGGGGAAGCTCGAGGCGGTGACGACCCTGCTCGCGACGCTCCAGCAGCGCGTCGCGGTCGAGCGCGCGCAGGCGGACGCGAAGCACGGCGAGCTCGAGCACGAGATCGACGCGCACGAGAAGTGGCACGAGCGCCAAACCCAGTCGGAGGAGCGGCGGAAGAGCCTGAACTCCAACGTCGCGCTCGTGATCGTGGGCGCCCTGGGCGTGGGCGCGACCCTGCTCGGGGTGTTAGTCCACTGACTTCCGCGTCCACCACCGACGCTCGGGGTGGCGCGCGTCGGCGTAGGACACGATGACGGTGGCGAGGTTGCCGACCAGGTCCTCGGGGAGCGGGTTCTCCATCCAGGACTCGACGGTGCGGACGAAGTTCGGGCAGAACGCGAAGGGCGGTTCCCCGTGCTGCGCGTTGCGGTCGGCGCCGGCGCCGGGCTGGTTCGACTTCGCGAAGGGGGTGGCCGTGACCTGGACGAA
>DATJUJ010000009.1:0-31199 GCA_035502475.1 Thermoplasmata archaeon | reverse complement strand
GAGGGCAACCGGAAGTCGGAAGCGTGCGGGGATCTGAGCCTCGAGCTCGGTGGTCACACCGCCGTGGCCAATCCCCTATCTATCGCCAGACGGTTCCACTCGAAATTGTCAGGGTCCGAGGTATTCGGATGGACTCTTAGTATCGACCCGCTGCGGAAGTAACCTCAACCGAGGGGTCGGTTTCTGCCTTACTAGGACAGGGTGGACTTGGTTTCAACGCCGCCAACCCCCGAAGTGAAGTTTCAAAGCCGGTGAGCGTGCCTCTCACCGTCAAAAACGGCGCGCTGCCGAACCGCCAGCCCTACCCTGGGCCAAACTCAGTCTGCGCCCTGAAGACAAGGCCGGTCAGGGGAGCGGCGAGCCCTCCGGGGCCGTCAGCCCCAGTCGCGGCTCAGGTATAGGATATGGTGAACGACACTGCGGCACCACTCAGGCCGCTCCGACTCTGGGCCCACAGCTCGAAGCCATACTCCGTCTGGCTGGCAGTGAAGCTGCAGGTTCCCGAGAGTCCTGTCTCAAAACAGACAGGATTGGGTCCATAGGGTTGGCAGCCGCTCGGCAGACAAGTCGCGTTTGACGGAGGCGGTCCCGTGCAATTCGAAGTCGAGACCTCTGGAGGCGGCATCACGGAGAAATTGGCCCGTGCTCCGTTCGTAACCTCCCAGGTAACTCTCACATAGGAGCAGTGGGGAATCGCCAGCGACACGCCGGGATTGGAACCGGTCAGCTCAAAGGGCCCGAGCTCGGAGGACGAATGAACTGCCGCAATGTGCGACTCGATCACGACCGTAGAAAGCAGGGCTGCGACTAGGAGTACAAGCACCGAAAGGACAAGGACGGTCTCTCGTCGTCGCGACTGTCGACTCGCGCTAGCATCCGGCTGGGTGGGCGGGGCCATAGCTGCCCGACTCCACCATACCCTCGAGAATAAAAAACAACTCTCTAGGCTCCGTCACCTCCGCCCGGGGGAAGGCGAACAAAGCGGTCAACCTGGCTTCACGTCGAGCAATGCGCCGTTCGCGACGAAGTCATTCTCCGCGGTCGTGATCACGTCATATACTGTCGCGCTCCGTTTTACGAGCGCTACGTTGACTATCTGGATCCAAGATTGACTGACCGGATCGTAAATGCTGTCTGCCGTGGTAAGATTCTGGGGGTCACGGATCCACCCAACGTACGTTGCGTTTCGCATAAACACGGGTTGATCTGTAGGTGTGAGCTCGAGCAAGCCGTGGTTAATTACAATCAGGGCGCCGACGGACGTCGAGTTTGCCGAAACTAGACTCCCGGTGACCAACCGATCCGAGGAGAAATTGTATTCTTGCACAGGCTCGCCGGGTCGAAGACTTTGAACAGGCACGTATCCGTTCGGTGTGAGTATCGGGGTAGCCTGTGCGATGCACCCCCCGCCGCGACCCGAACACTGGGCGTAATACGGATTGTTGTAGCACCAGTCGTACCTTGATGAAATCCACGTTACTTCTGGATACCATGAGTCGTGTCCAAAAAAGTCCGGCGAGTTGGAAGCAAATGAAACTCCGGTGTTCGAAACTCCCCTCGCTTGTTCGAGCCAATACGTGTCGTACCAGCTGTTGTTGTACGCCTCGGAAAGGTCTATCGTTGAGCCCAGAGGACAATCGTAGGCGCTACAGATGTATCCGTCTTCGAAAGGAATGGGATTGCTGAAACCCGGAATCTGGGCAATGTATGGTCCGGTTGGGACAATTGGTGCCTCGACGATGGTCTGTGCATCTTCGGGCGTGAAGTAGTCAGTAGTCGGGATCGTGATGAAATTTGTCCACTGGTACGTGTGTGTGTGATCAGTGATGGAAGTCCAATACTGGTCAGGATAGTTAACCAACCCAACCTCTTCGTATACGAGGTCTCCCTGACTTAACGTCGGATCACCGCTATAGGGATAAGGTCCTTCAGACGGGAGCGTGCCGTTCTGATTTCCAACCAATTCCCACCAAAGTCCATAGTCGCAGCTATTGGCGAAGCTCGCGCACCACCCATGAGACGGATTGCTCGCATCGTATGTGTATCCAGTTTGAAGTAGGCCATCGCCGCCTCCTTCCACACCAGAAAGACCGACCCAAACTGCTGCCACAGAGTCGCCGGGTGAGCTACCACTACCGTTGAACTCCTCTCCCGTTTCCGAGCTCATGGGAGCAGCCTCCGTGTTTGCGCCAACAAAGTACAGTGGGTTGGGATTGTGGCGCGTACCCCTGTAGATTCCGGCAGGTATCCTGGTGGGGGTTTGGGGGAGGTTCCGGGGTAACCGAAACCGACGAGAACGACCGACGCCTGCCCCCTTCCGCGGAGGTCCCATGACTACGCGGAAGACGTGGAGCAGCGAGGAGAAGCTGCGGATCATCCTCGAGGGGATCCAACCGAACGCCAACGTCGAGGCGATCTGCCGCGCCCACGGCCTTCACTCCGCCCAGTTCTACAAGTGGAAGGACCAGGCGCTCGGCGCCATGCGCGCCGGTCTCGAGAACCACCAGGGGACACCGCTGCAGCGACAACGCCAGGAGATGGCCCGACTGAAGCGCCTGATCGCCGAGCAGGCGATCGCGTTGCAGGTGTTCAAGGAGGAACTCGGGTCCGTCGAGGGAAAAAACGACGGAGGCAGCTCGCGATGACGCTTCGGACCCACGGGATCCCCACCACCCGGGCCGCCCGTTGGGCGGCGCTCGACCGATCGACGGTCTACTACCGCCCGCATCGGAGCGGCTCTCGGAGGCGTGCCGATGAGCCCCGAGTTCTCGACCAGCTGCGTCGGATCGCTTTCGCCCACCCGACCTTCGGCCATCGTCGGGTCTGGGCGATGCTCCGACGGGCGGGTCTCTCGGTCAATCGCAAACGGGTCCATCGCCTCATGGCCGCCGACGGGCTGCTACGCACCGCGCACTTCCCTCGGCCTCGTCTTCCGCCGACGGGACGCCTCTCCGCCGAACGACCGAACGAGCGGTGGTACACCGATCTCACCGAGATCGATACGACGGACTTCGGCCCGTGCCCGCTGATGGCGATCCTCGACGCCTGCACGCGGGAGGTCGTGCACTGGGAGTTCTTCCCTACGTGCGGAGCTGCGGAGGCTCTCTCGGTGGTCGAGGACGCTGTGGCGAAGCGGTTCCCAAGGCTCCTGCAGGCGAACGGGACGGTGCTCGTCACCGACCAGGGATCGCAGTTCATCGCGCACCGGTTCCGCGAGGGCACGAAGCTCCTCGGCCTGGATCTGCGCTGGACCCGGAAGAAGCGGCCGGAGGACAACGGGCTCCAGGAGTCGTTCCACGGTCATCTCAAGCAGGATTACCTGTGGCTTCGAGAGCCGGAGAGTTTTCTCGTGACCCGTCGGCGGCTCGCAGAGTCGATCGTGGACTACAACACCGAGCGACCGCACTCGTCGCTCGGGTATCTCACGCCGCGAGAGTTCGCGGAACGAAAAATGGAGGGTCAGAACGCATGAACCGAACCAACGAATCCCTCCCCCGCACCCCTACCCTGGCTGCCGGACCCGGCGGGGTACACGTCAATTGGAGGCCGCTCGGAACTCCCAACCAGCCCAGTTAAAACTCGGACTGCTCGAGCCACCGTAGGTGGTCGTCGCCGCGGCTTCGTACCCGAACGGTCCGGTTATCTCCCCGGTTTCTAGATTGGAAGACCAATACTCTTGATGGATCGACTTTTGGCCGGCAGTCCAGCTGGCCCAGTTTACGGAAATGTTCGCGAAGATTGGCCCAGAAGCTGCAGAGGAGAACATGTCCAGCGATACGTTGGCAGGGGTCCACGCGCCTACCAGAGACACCATCTGGGGGTTGTCGCATGTGTAGTCGTATAATCTGAGCACGTCATCCACGGCGCCTGCCATCGCTGATGGTTTGTCGCTTGTGTTTAGAGCCCCGAGATCCTGCGCAATCGAGGCAGAGCTGACACCGAAGGAGCAAGCTTCCACGAGTGTGCCAGCCGGACTCAGGCTCGTCGAAACGGCGGGTTGGGCCATCGGCGTCGAAGAGAGGACGAAGAGGGCGATACCAACGCCGAGCACCATGGAGCGGTCGCGTTTGCAGCATCCCTGCCAACGAGGAGTCTTCAAGCTGAGGTTGCCGTATTGCCAAGGGCCTTATGATTGTTCCGTCTTTCCAGGCCGGGTTTACAACACCTCAGTGCGAAGGCTTGCCCAAGGCCGGCCCCTTTGGAGACGCTCCAGGGAGAGGATTACCGTAGGGTAGCTCCACGTGTGTCGACACGGGGCGACTGCGGCCTCGGAACAGGCGGGGAGCGGCCGATAGTTCCCTGGGCACCCTAGTAAAATGCCCTGACTTCGGTCAAGTTGTGCAGCCGGCCGAACGTGTCCGATGACGCTGAAACGACGGATTCGCCGATGAAGCGAGACCCGCCAGGTCGGTCATGTTAAGTTTCCAAGTCATTGCGTGGGCGCATGGTGCGGCGAACCATCGGCCCCGGCAGGCACACCAGAGGGGCCGAGCTGGCGGTCGCCGGCTACGCGCGCCTCGACCGCGATCGCGCGCGACGCGTGGGCGTTCCTGAGATCGTCCTGGGGGAGGGGAAGACCCCGGAGCACCTGCTCGGGATCCTCGAAGCCCTCCGGGCCCAGGGCCATGGCGCGCTCGTCTCGCGGCCGACCGGCCCGCAACGGCAGGCGCTCGCCCGGGCCGCGCGGCGCGGCCTTCCCGTTTCCTTTCTCGCCGGTGGACGGCTGGTGCGGCTCGCCGGCCCGCTGGGGGTCCGGTACCGCCCGGGGCTCGTCGCGGTCGTCACCGCGGGGACGAGCGACGTGCCCCTCGCGGAGGAGGCGATCGCCGTCCTGCGCGAGTTCGGGATCCGCACGGTGAGCGCCCACGACGTGGGGGTCGCGGGGCTCCACCGGCTCCTCCGAGCGATCCCGCGGCTCGAGCGCGGCGCCCCCGAGCTCTATCTCGTCTTCGCCGGTCGGGAAGGGGCGCTCCCGACCGTGATCGCGGGGCTGGTCCACGCCCCGGTGGTCGGCGTGCCCACTTCCGTCGGGTACGGGCGCGGCGGACGCGGCGAGGCGGCCCTCTCCGCGATGCTCCAATCGTGCGCCCCGATCGCGGTCGTCAACATCGATGCCGCGGTGCCGGCGTCGCTCTTCGCGGCCCAGCGCTTCGCGCTCCGTCCCGCTCCGACGCGGCGGCGTCCGCGCCGGTCGGCCGCCTGAACGACCATGGCCGCGCGATGGCCCTCCGTCGCGGCCCGTCGGGCGCGGTCCGAGGCCGCCTACCGGGCCGATCCGCTCCGGTCGCTTCGTCCGCCTAGCCTGCTGTCGCGCTGGGCGATCATGCGACTCGGCCGGATCGGTCGCCCCGCGCACGTCCTCGAGCTGGGCTGCGGGTCCGGGCGCGACTCGAGGGCGCTCGCGTCCGCCGGGCACGCGGTGCTCGCGATCGACTTCGCCCCTCGGGCGATCGCCCTCGCGCGGGAGGCGACGCCGAAGGGCCTCCCGATCGCGTACCGGACGGGGGAGGCGCTCGGGACCCTCGAGGCCACACCCACCGGCTCCGTGGACGCGGTCTTCGCGAACCTGTTCTACATGTCCCAGCCCGATCGCGCGGTCGATCGGATCCTTGGAGAGGTCCGCCGCGTGCTCGCGCCGGGGGGCGTCCACCTCTTCGCCGTGCGGTCCGTGAGCGACCCCCACGCCCGACGCGGGCGACCGTTCGGTCCGGACGTCCGGATCGGGCGGCCCCACGCGGGGCCGTACCGCTACTACCGACGGGCGACCCTCGACGCGATGACCCGGCGCGGGTTCGTCCGGGAGCGGGCGGAGCTGACCCGCTCGCGCCATCTGTGGCGCGTCTGCGACCGTCGCGCGGACGTACCCCTCCGTCCCCCTCCCTAGAAGGCCTTTTGTGACCTGCGGAGCCTCCGCCGGTCGTGCCTCCCCGACCGATGCTCTCCGACACGGAAGAGCAGGAGGAACGCGCGAGTCGGGACCGCCTCCGGGCGATCGACTCCAAGCTCGACCAGCTCGACCGCCGACGCCACGAGCTCGTGACCGAGGCGCGGCGCCTCTCGACCGAGCAACGCGCCCTCTACGACCGACAGCAGGGGCCCCAGGTCGAGGTCGAGCGCCTCTACGACGAGCACGGCCAGCTCGGCCGACGGCTCGCCCAGCTGCGGACCGAGCGCGACGCGGCCCGTCGGAAGCTCGACGACGCCGTGATCCGGCTGCGCGAGCTGCGCCTCTCCTTCGCGCCGATCGAGCGGATCCGTCCCGATCAGATCCGACGGGAGATCGCCGCGCTCGAGCTGAAGCAGCAGACCCACGCGCTCCCGCTCGACGAGGAGAACGCGCTCATCGCCCAGCTGAGGCTCCGGTCCAAGGAGCTCGCCGAAGCGGAGTCGAAGGCGCAGGTCGTCCAGGAGCACGAGCGCCTCCGCAAGGAGGCCGAGGCCGGGATCGCGGCCGCGCGCGCCGAGGTCGATCGGCTGCACCTCCTGATGGACCAAACGAAGGCGGAGCGCGACGGCCGGATGCGAGACGTTCGCGCGAAGCTCGAGGCGGCCGGCGGTCTCATCGCGGACCTCCGGGCGAAGGGCAAGGAGCGCGCCGCGCTGTCGGAGCAGATCGACCAGGTCTCGAAGGAGATCCGCGACCTCGAGACCGAGGGCCGCCAGATCCTCGCGGCCTCGCGCGCGCGGCACGACGAGGCGCGCAAGACGCTCCGGGCCTACGCGCCGCGCCGCGGGGGGACGCCCGAGGACGCCCTGGCGCGCGCGGCCGACGCCCAGCTCGAGGAGCTCCTCAAGCGGGGCAAGGTCACGCTCGGCGGGTAGGCCGACCGCGCCGTCAGTAGAACTTCACGACGGTGACGGTGAAGAAGAGCGTCGAGCCGACGACCTCGTGGTTGTAGTTCGCCGTGTAGGTGCCCGCCGTCAGGTTGAGGCCGGACACGAGGAACTGGGTCGACCCGCACACGGTGCCCGCCGAGCGCCCGGCGATGAGGCCGACGTTCGTCGGTCCGACCGTGATGCGGACCGTGATCGCCGACTGGTTGATCGCGCTCACCGTGGCCGGGAGCCCGCTCGAGACGACGCTCTGACCGAGCGTCGGGAGGTTCTCGACGGTGACGGCCGTGGCGTTCACGCTCAGCACGAGCGCGGTCCAGTTGTAGGGCGCCGCCACGAAACGGGTGCCCGCCGAGGCCGTGACGTTGGGGTACACCGTCGAGAAGTTCTGGGCCGGAACGACGGACACGACCGGGACGCTCGTGGTCAGCGAGTAGGTCGTCAGGCAGGCCGGGTCGAGGGGGCCGTAGCCCAGGCTCGGCGGGATGGTGATCGTGCGCGACTGGTTCACGGGCAGGCCGAGGAGGCCCTGCCAGAATCCCGGGACGACCGCGCCGAACGTCAGGTTGTCGATCGAGTAGCCGCCCGCCGGGACGTTCGAGCCGACGCTGACCGCGAGCGGCGAGTATTCGGAGAGCGGCGAGCGCAGCGTGAACTCGACCGTCTTGGGGTACGAGACGTTGTTGAGCGCCACCGACACGAGCGACGTGTCGAAGACCCGGCCGGTCTGAGGACCGCTTCCGATGTAGCCGATGTAGTTGACCGTCACGTTGCTGCCGATCCCGACGGTCTGCACGGGGGCCGTCGGCTTCGGGTGGCTCACCTCGTAGAGGAGGCCCGCCCCGAGACCCGCGGCGACCACCACGACGACGATGAGGATCACCGGGACGAGGCGGGAGGGACGGTCTTCGGCCATCAGTTCAGGGCTCCGGGAAGCTGGGGGTCAGCTCGTCGCTGGTCTCGTCACGGAGTCGGAGAGACAGGTGTTCCTCATTCCCCCGCGGCTTCGAGCTTAGGCGATATATATAGGATGAGGGGCGCGACGCCCCTCACGCCCGGCGGAGCTTCCCGACGATCGGCTCCTCGACGACGCCCTCCTCCTCGAGCCGGTTGAGGGTCGCCTCGGCGCGCCCCGGCACGACCCCCCGCTCGGCGACCCGAGCGAGCAGCTCCTTGAGGTCGGCGTAGCCGTCGGCGGAGACCTCGGCGACCTCGTCGAGGAGATCGAGGAACACGGACTCCTCGGCGCGCTCCGCCGGGGTCGGCGTCGGCGGGGGGGCGCGGGGCGGCGGCGCGCGCACGATCGTGACCGAGGGGCTCGGCGGGCGAGGCACGGGCCCGGAGTCCCCGGCGACGCGGCGCACGGCGGCCTTGAGTTCGCGCCGGAACGCGGCCCGGTCGACCTGGGGGTAGCGCCGCAGCGCGTCCCGGGCCGCGTGCACCCAGGCGACCGGCAGGCCTTCGGTCCGGGCCTCGGCGTCGGAGAGGGCCGTGCCCTTCTCGATCCGCTCCACGAGGTCGAGCCGGTCGAGCGTCTGTCGGACCGCGTCGGCGAGCACGCTGCGTTCCTCGACCTCCGAGACCGAGCGCAGCGCCTCGGCCCGGACCGAAACGTAGCCGACGCCCGACCGGTCGCGGTAGAGGTGGACCTTGCCGACGACGACCGCGGAGCGCGGCGTGGTCGCGCTGCGCAGCTGGGCCATCGCGCGCGGCTGGAAGCTGCCCGCCGTGACGGCGACCGCGCCGGTCGGGTCGGCGAGCCGGGCCCGCCAGAACGTCTGGGCCTCGTCCCGCCCGATCGGCTCGGCCGGCGAGAGGGTCCCGGCGACGAGCACGCGGTTCATGCGGGCGCCGAACGGCGAGAGGAGGTGCGAGGCGGCCCGCTCGCCGGTGCCCTTCTCCTCCTCGAGCGAGGTCTCGAGCTCGCGGGCGGTGACCCGCCAGGCCGGCTCGCGGAGCGCCACTAGCGGTCCTCGGGGAGCCGGGCCGCCAGCTCGGTCGCCGCGGCGTCCAGGTCGATCTCGACGGCCTCGATCGATTCCGGGGTCAGCGTGACGCCGAAGTCGTCCTTGGAGCCGGCCCCGCGGACCCTCAGGCGCCGGCCGAGCAGCGCCTCGAGGAGCTGCTCTTCCAGGACCGACGGGTCGGGCAGGTCGCGGAGCCGGGCCCGGCACTCCTCGAGGGTCACGCCCCAGAGGCGCTCGGTGTCCGGGCGCGCGGCATGGACCGTGAGCGCCCCGGTGCCGTCGTCCAGCACGATGCGGGCGCGCAGGTCCGCCTGGCCGGTCACCTGGCCGTGGACCCGGCAGATCCCGCTCTTCACCGAGCGATGGCAGGTCGGGCAGCGGTAGACGAGCCCGCTCGGCGGCAGCAGGCCGACAACGATCCCCTCGACGGAGACCGCGGCGCCGCCGCCCTCGTCCTCGACCTGGGCGATCGAGCGCGGCGAGGCCCGCAGCCACTCCGCGGGTTCGGGCAGGTCGGCGCCGTCGATCCGCTGCACGCTCGAGCGCTCGTCGAGGACCAGCTGGGGCCGACCGCGGAAGCCGCGCACGTAGCCCCCGAGGATCCGGATCGCTTCGCCCTCGGCCAGTCCGAAGTCGCTCCAGGACGACAGCGCGATCGCGCCGGTGCGATCGGCGACGAGCCCGTCAAAGACGATCCGGCGCTCCTCGCCGACGGAGACCGACCGTGGCCCGACGCGGACGACCCGCACTTCGGTGCGGAACCCCTCCGCCGGGGGGGCGAGCTCCTTCACCGAACGGAACGGGACCTCCTCGGGGTCGAGGCGCGGGAGCTCGGCCGGGCTGGCCGGACCGATCCGGGTCTTCCAGGAGAACGTGAGCTCGGGGCGGCCGCGGAACTCCCGGACCTCGGCCCCCACGACGCGCAGGACCGTCCCGCGCTCAACGCCCTCGCGCGGGGGGTCCCACCAGGTGAACCGGACCGTGGCCGTCCCGTCGCTCACGAGGCCGGAAAGCAGCGGACGTCGGCTCCCGTCCGACCGGCGCGTGACCTCCCGCCGCTCGACCGAGACGACCCGGGCCACGAACTCGACCGAGCCCGGGCTCGGCGCCAGGTCGCGGAGGCGGACCTCGGGGGGTCCGTCCGGGGGGGCTTCGGGGGGCATGCGAGCGCTCCGGGAGCGGGCCCACCGCCCCGCGCGATAAAAGACTCCCGCGCGCTGCGGAAGGTGAGCGGCGCGTCGGACGCCGCGGATCGGGCCAAGGCTTTTCCGCCGACGGCCCTCCCTTCGGCGTTGCCCGCGAAGTTCGTCTCGAAGGTCGACCGGATCCTGGCGGCGCGGGATTCGCTCGTGTGCGTGGGCCTCGATCCGGACCCCACGCTGATGCCGAAACCCCTGCGCCGGCTGGCGGCGGGCCCGCAGTTGGACCGGTTCCTGGACGGGATCGTCTCCGCGACGTTCCCGCACGCCGCCGCCTACAAGATGCAGCTCGGGGCGTACCTCCAGTACGGGCCCCGGGGGATCGCGACCCTCGCCCGGCTCGTCCGGCAGATCGGGCCCACGCGGCTGCGGATCCTCGACCTGAAGGCGAACGACATCCCGAACTCGATGCGGCTCTACCGGGACGGGGCGTTCCGGGGGCTGGGGTTCGACGCGGTCACCGTCACCCCCTGGCTCGGCTGGGAGACGCTGCAGCCGTTCCTCGACGATCCCGCCCACGGCATCTTCGTCGTCGCCCACTCCTCGAATCCCGGCTCGCTCGATTTCCAGGACATCCCCACGCCGCGCGGGCCGCTCTGGCTCGCGATCGTCGGGGAGGTCCGCCGGCTCGCGCACGCCCACGGCAACGCGGGCGTCGTGATCGGCGCGACGTTCTCGGACGCGTTCCGGGCCGCGCGGGCGTCGCTCGGCAACGCGATCCCGATCCTCGTTCCCGGGGTCGGCGCCCAGGGAGGCTCGCTCTCGAGCGCGGTCCGCGACGGCGTGGATGCGCACGGCCGCGGGCTCCTCGTGAACGCCTCGCGCAGCGTCCTCTACGCTTCCGCGAACGCCGACTGGAAGAAGGCGGCCGGCGCCGAGGCGGAGCGCCTCAAGATCCAGATCAACCAGCTGCGCGCAGGCCTGCGTACAGGCTGAGGAGCTGGCCGGCGACGGTCGGCACCCCGTAGCGCGCCTCCGCGCGCCGCCGGCCGGCGGCGCCCATCCGGCGCGCGGTCGCGGGATCGTCGAGCAGCGTCCGGATCTTCTGCGCGAGGTCGCTCGCGAGGAGCGGCTCGGCGAGGAGTCCCTCCTTGCCGGGGTCGATCACCTCGCGCACGCCGGGCATGTCCGCGGTCACGACCGGGAGCCCGCACGCCATCGCCTCCGCGACCGCGAGGCCGAACCCCTCGAGCCGGTTCTGGGACGGGAAGACGAAGACGTCGGCCAGCGCGAGGTAGCGCGGCAGGTCGTCGTCCGAGACGTTCGGGCAGAACCGCACCCGATCGCCGAGGCGCAGGCGGCGGGCCTGGCCGACCAGGCTCGGCAGCATCGGCCCGCGCCCGATCACCACCAGGACGACGTCCTCCGGCAGGAGGCGGAGCGCCTCCAGGATCACGTCCACGCCCTTGTGGGGCACCAGGCGTCCCGTGAACGCGAGGATCCGCTTCCCTTCGAGCCGAAGGTCGGTCCGCACCGTGCTCGCGTCGAGCCCGGGCCGGAACCGGTCGAGGTCGACCACGGACGGGATCACCGAGAGGGCACGCTGCCGCAGCACGGCCGAGGTGATCCCGTAGCTCTTCGTGTGGACGACCACGGCGTTCACCCGATGCAGGGTACCGGGGAGGAACACTCGCTCGTAGAGCCCGGCGAGGAGGCGGCCCGTGAGGCCCGGCAGGAACAGGTCGCAATGGTAGGTGAGCGCGACCGGGACCGCGCGCTTGCGGAGCGCCCGGGTCACGACGTAGGAGGTGATCGGCGGCGGGTAGTGAAGGTGGACCACGTCGGCCGGGAGATCGCGCGCGAGCCGACCGCTGCCGATGTCGAGCGGCGTGTTGAACAGGACACCGAGCGAGCGGGCCCGGACGATGCGGTAGCCCTCCATCGAGGTCTCGGCGGGGAGGCTCGGGTCGTAGCGCGCGGTGACGACCGTGACCTCGTGGCCCTCGCGGGCGAACTCCCGGGCGAGGCTGCGGACGTGGGACTCCACGCCGCCCGCGTGGGGGTAGAAGAACGGGGCGACCTGGACGATCCGCACGGCCCCGGTCAGCGACCCCGCGTCCTTTAGGCCTCGGGAGCGGCGCCGACGCGCCTAGGCGACCGACGCGTCGCGGCGGGTGCCCCGGACCGATTCGGCCGACTCCCGGTTCTGCAGGAGGGCCTCGGGCGGCAGCGAACCGATGTCGATCCCCTTCATCGCCTCGCCCAGCCCCGAGGAGACGCGCGCGAGCACGTCCGGCTGGTCGTAGTGCAGCGACGCCTCGACCACGGCCCGGGCGACCTTCATCGGCGCCTGCGACTTGAAGATCCCGCTGCCGACGAAGAGGCCATCGACGCCGAGGGTCCGGCAGAGCGCGGCGTCGGCGGGAGTCGCGATCCCGCCGGCCGCGAAGTTGACGACGGGCAGGCGGCCCAGCAGGCGGACCTCCGTGAGGATCCCTTCGGAGACCCGCTCCTTCTTCGCCCAGGCGCCGAGGTCCTTCTTCGGGAGCTTGATGACCTCGGCGATCTCGCTCGAGATCTGGCGGATGTGCCGTACGGCCTCGACCACGTTGCCGGTCCCGGCCTCGCCCTTGGTCCGGATCATGGCCGCGCCCTCTTCGATGCGCCGGAGGGCCTCGCCCAGGTTGCGGGCCCCGCACACGAACGGGACCTTGAACGCCTTCTTGTCGACATGGAAGAACGGGTCGGCCGGCGTAAGGACCTCGGACTCGTCGATCATGTCGACGGCGAGCGCCTCGAGGATCCGGGCCTCGGCGGTGTGACCGATCCGGCACTTCGCCATCACGGGGATCGAGACGCGGTCCTGGATCTCGCGGACCTTGTTGGGGTCGGCCATCCGGGCGACGCCGCCTTCCGCGCGGATGTCGGCGGGCACCCGCTCGAGCGCCATCACCGCGACCGCCCCGGCCTCCTCGGCGATGGCGGCCTGCTCGGCGTTCGTCACGTCCATGATGACGCCCCCCTGCTGCATGCGGGCGAAGCCCCGCTTGACGAGCTCGGTGCCGAAGCGCAGCTTCTCGATCGGGTCCGACGGCATGGTCTCGGCCGCTCTAGGGGGGCGGTCCGTATAAGCGCGCTCCCGACCGTCGAGGGTAAATCCCGGCGCGGCGTCCCCGGCCCCGCAGGGGGAGCTGAGGAACGGCTGAGAGGACGAGGGCGACCTCGTCGACCCCAGGAACCTGTACGGGATAATGCCCGCGAAGGGAATGCGATGCGCGCGCTAGGGAAGCCTCTCTACGCCGTTCCGCGGAGGGGATGACCACCCCGGCGTCGGGACCCCGACGGCTGCGCCGGCCGGGACGTTTGGGCCGGGCCCTGGCGGCGGTCGCCGTCGCCCTCGTGCTCGTCATCGCCGGCTTCGCGGTCTACGAGTACTACGCGAGCGGCCAGGCGAGCGGCCGGACGACGCTCGTCGTGTACACGTACGCGAGCCTGTTCAACGGGAACTGCGGCGCGGGCTCGGCAAACCTCTCGACCGTGCTCGGCGCCTTCGAGAGCGCGCACGACGTCGCGATCCAGCTGGTCTGCCCGTCGGTCAATCTCGTGAGCGCCCTCCAGGACCCGTCGCTCTACGGACTGCCCGCCGCCGACCTCGTGATCGGGCTCGACGAGATCACGGCCCCGCAGGCGGACGGCCTCGGCCTCCTCCAGGCGTACACCCCGCCCGAGCTCGCGAACGTCCCCCCCTGGCTCGTCGCGGAGCTCAGCCCGGACCACGCGGTCGTCCCGTACGAGTACGGGTTCCTGTCGATCGACTACACCGCCCAGTTCCTCGCCGCGAACGCCTCGGTCGCTCACGCGACCCTGCCCGACTTCGTCGACAACGCGAGCTGGGCCGCCCAGCTCCTGACCGAGAACCCGATCTACGACATCACCGGCGAGGAGTTCCTCGCCTGGGAGGTCGAGTACTACGCGACCGTCCTCCACGAGAACTGGGAGACGTTCTGGCAGACGTTCTTCGGCGAAGCTCACCCCACCCCGGCGCTCGACTGGGGGACCGCGTTCGGCGAGTTCGATTCGGCGCCCGGCCAGGGCGAGCTGGTGGTCAGCTACGCCACCGACCCTGCGTACGCCGTCGCGAACGGCTACGGGGGCGCCTACAACGCGACGGTCTCGTGGTGGAACGGGACCGCCTACGGCTGGCGGACGATCTACGGGGCGGGCGTCGTGGCGGGGTCGCGGCACGTCGGCCTCGCCGAGGACCTCGAGGACTGGCTGCTCAACGGCACCGTGCAGGCGTACCTGCCGACGAACGAGTGGGAGTATCCGGCGAACGACACGGTCTCGCTCCCGTCGGTGTTCGACGCGGCGATCGACCCCGCCAGTGTGGTCGCGCTCAACAACGCGACGACCCCGAACGCGGTCGCGGAGAACCTGACCGCCCCGGGAGGCTGGCTCGCCACCTGGCAGAGCCTCTCGGGAGGCGGCGGATGAGTCGCGGGGCCGACGGTCGCCTCGCCCTGGGCGTGGTCGCAGGGTTCGTCGCGCTCGTCGCGCTCCTCCCCGTCGTGGTCCTCTTCTCGGGCGCGGTCGCGCACGTCGGCGGGCTGGGGGGCATCGGGCCGGTCGTCGCCCAGCCGGCGAACTCGCGCGCGCTCGAGAACTCGCTGGAGCAGGGGGGACTCTCGGCCGGCTTCGCCGTGCTGTTCGGGTACCCGGCCGGGGTCTTCCTCGGCCGGTACGAGTGGCCCGGCCGCTCGCTCGTCCGCTCGCTGCTGCTCGTCCCCTTCCTGCTGCCGAGCCTGATCGTCGTGTTCGGAGTGCTCGACCTCTTCGGGCCGTCCGGCACGCTCTCGGGCGCGGTCCCCGCGCTCGGGTTCTTCGGGTCGGGGATCCCCGCGGTCGTCGCGGCGAACCTGTTCTTCAACATCCCGATCGTGATCCTCCTCACCGCGACGGGCTGCGAGGGGGCGTCCCCTGAGCTCGAGGAGACCACCGCGACGCTCGGGGGCAGCCCGGCGCGCGCGTACTGGGACGTCTGGGCGCGGCCGACCGCGGTCGGCGCCGCGGCCGGCGGGCTCCTCACGTTCCTGTTCTCCGCGCTGTCGTTCGCCCCGCCGCTCCTCCTCTGCGGGACCGGGTCCCGCTGCTACACGCTCGAGGCCCAGGTCTACGTCCTCGACCAGACGTTCCTGGAGCCGAACGCGGCCGCGGTCCTCGCGCTCGTGATGGTCCTCGTGCTCGCGCTCCCCACCGCGCTCTATCTGCTGCTGGTCGCCCGTCTGCGATCGAACCCGGGCCGGCGCTCCGCCCGGCGCCGCCGCGCCGCGCGGCGCTCCCCCGCGTTCTGGGGGCTCGCGTCGGTGACCGCGCTCGTGCTCGGCGCGGAGGGGGCGCTGCTGGCCGCCGTCCTCTACCGGACGGCCGCCCCCCGCGGCGGGTTCGGGGCCGGCGCCGCCTGGTCGGCGCTGTTCTCGGCCCAGACGACCGCCCACCTCGGGGTTTCGGCGGTCGGCGCGCTCGCGAACACGCTCTTCTTCGCGGTCGTGGCGGCCCTGATCGCGATCGTGCTCGGGGTCGTGGCCGGGTTCGGGATCGTCGGACAGCCGGGCCGGGCAGTGCCGCTCGGCCTCCTGCTGTTCGTTCCTCTGCTCCTCTCCCCGATCGTCCTCGCCTTCGCGCTCGCCTCGTTCTTCCGGGCGCTCGCTTCCGGGGCGTCCACGGTCTGGATCCTGGTCGTGCTGAGCCAGGCGATCCTCGCGCTGCCGTTCGCCCTCCAGAGCCTCGAGATCCCCCTCGCGGCCCTCTCGCCCGCGGGCCGGGACGCGGCGCGGACCCTCGGGGCGACGGGTTGGGGGGCGTTCCTCGACGCCGATCTCCCGCGCGTGCGGGACGGGCTCGTCACGGTCGGCCTGTTCGCGTTCGCCTTCGGCCTGGGCGAGTTCACCGCGACCAACTTCCTCGTCCCGCCGTCGCTGACGACGCTGCCCGTCGCCCTCTACGCGCTCACGGAGGTCCGCCTCTTCCCGGTCGCCGACGCGGCGGCCGGTCTCCTCTTGCTCGTCAGCCTCGCGGTGTTCGTCGCTCTCGTGATCGGAGGCCGCCGTGTCGAGCTCTGAACCGGTCCTCGAGGTGGAGGGGCTCGGCGCGGCGTGGGGCCGCTCGCCCGTGCTGCGGGACGTCTCGTTCCGGGTCGACGACGGGGAGCTCGTCGCGTTGATGGGCCCGAACGGCAGCGGCAAGACGACGCTCCTCCGTTGCCTCGCCGGGCTCGAGCCCGTCACGGGCGGCTCCGTCCGGCTCGAGGGTCGGGACGTGACCCAGCTCCCGCCCCATCGGCGAGGCATCGGGCTCATGTTCCAGGACCCGGCGCTCTTCCCGCACCGGACGGTGTTCGAGAACGTCGCGTACGCCCCGCTGCTGCGCCGCCGCCCGGTCGCGGAGGTCGAGCAGGAGGTCGGCGAGCTGCTCGAGCTCCTCAGGCTCCGGGGGTTCGAGGAGCGCCGGCCCGACGCGCTCTCGGGCGGCGAACGGCAGCGGGTGGCCCTCGCCCGCACGCTCGCCGCCCGGCCGCGGCTCGTCCTGCTCGACGAGCCGTTCGCCGCGATCGACGTCGAGCTCAAGGCCGAGCTGCGGAGCGAGTTCCGGGACGTGCTGCGGGCGCGGGCGACCTCCGCGCTTCACGTGACCCACGACCGCGAGGAGGGGCTGTTCCTCGGGGACCGGGTCGGCCTGCTGTTCGAAGGACGCCTCTCGCCCCCGGGGGCGCCGGCGGAGGTGTTCGAGCACCCCGCCGACGTCCGGGCCGCCCGGTTCCTGGGCTACAACGTCCTCGAGGACGGGGGCCGGATCGTCGCCGTGCACCCGGACGACGTCCGCCTCGGCGCGCCAGACCCCGGGGGCCGGACGGGCCGCGTGCTGGTTCGGGGCTCGACCGGCCGGGGCGAGCTCGCGGTCGTGCGCCTCGCCGGGGGCGCCCGGATCGAGGTGCGCGCCGGAACCGCGGGCGGTCTGGGGGCCGTGGGCACCGAGGTCGGCGTCTCCTGGGTCCGGTCGACCCCCCTCCCCTCGTAGCGGGGCCCGGGCCCCAAAGAGCCCAAGAACCGACGCATCCTGCCTTCGCCATGACCCCCGCCGATCCCCTCCACGCGTCCGAAGAGGTCTCGCTCGGTGCCGACCGTGTCACGATCTTCCGGCCCGAGCGGGTGGCGGGGATCGACGCGCAGAAGCTCGCGCGCCGACCGCGGACCGTCCGCGTGATCCTTGAGAACGTCGTCCGCCACTTCGATCCCGCCCGGGGCTCGGTCGCGGAGCTCGTCGCCCTCGCCCACGGCACCCCGCTTCCCGACACTTCCGAGTTCGCCTACTATCCCGAGCGGATCCTCCTGCAGGACTTCACCGGCGTGCCGGTGCTGGTCGACCTGAGCGTCCTGCGGAGCGCCGCCGTCGCGCGGGGACTACCCGCGGACCGGGTCAACCCCGAGATCCCCGTCGACCTCATCGTCGACCACTCGGTCCAGGTCGACAGCTTCGGCTCCGCGCGCTCGCTCGGCATCAACCTGGACCGTGAGTACGAGCGCAACCACGAGCGCTACCGCTTCCTGCGGTGGGCGAAGGGCGCGTACCGCGGCGTGCGGATCGTGCCGCCGGGCAACGGGATCTGCCACCAGGTCAATCTCGAGTACCTCGCGGACGTGGTGACGGTCCGCGCGCGGGATGGGGGCACCGTCGCGTTCCCGGACACGCTCATCGGCACCGACTCCCACACCACGATGGTGAACGGCGTCTCGGTGCTGGGCTGGGGCGTGGGCGGCATCGAGGCCGAGGCCGTCATGCTCGGCGAGCCGTACTTCCTGCCGGCCCCGTTCGTCGTCGGCGTCGAGCTCACGGGCGCCCTGCCCCAGGGCGCCACCGCGACCGATCTCGTGCTCACGGTCACGAAGAAGCTGCGGGAGACCGGGGTCGTCGACCGGTTCGTCGAGTTCTTCGGTCCGGGCGTGGACGCTCTTTCCGTCCCGGACCGGGCGACGATCTCGAACATGTGCCCCGAGTACGGGGCCACCGCGGCGTACTTCCCGATCGACGCCGCGACGATCGCCTACCTGAAGGGCACGGGCCGCGACCCGGCCGTCGTCGCGCGGGCCGAGGCCTACGCCCGGTCCCAGGGGCTCTGGGGCTCGCCCGCGCCGGGATCGATCGACTACGACGCGCACGTCCGGATCGATCTCGGCGCGATCGTGCCGACGGTCGCCGGGCCCCGCAATCCCGACGAGAGCGTGCCGCTGGGGGACGCGCCCCTCTCGTTCCGCAAGGCCGTCGAGACGTACCGCTCGACCCACCCGGCGAAGGCCGGTCCGGCGACCCCTCCGACGCCCGCGATCGACGACGGGGCGGTCGTGATCGCGGCGATCACGAGCTGCACCAACACCTCGAACCCGTCCGTCATGGTGGGCGCGGGGCTGATCGCGCAGCGGGCCCTCGCCCTCGGCCTCTCGGTGCCCCCGCACGTGAAGACGTCGCTCGCCCCGGGATCCAAGGTCGTCACCGCCTACCTCGAGAAGGCCGGGCTCCTGAAGCCGCTCGCGGAGCTCGGGTTCTCGGTCGTCGGCTTCGGCTGCACGACGTGCATCGGCAACTCGGGCCCGCTCATCCCGGCGGTCTCCCAGCAGGTGCGCGACCGCGACCTCATGGTCGCGGCGGTGCTGAGCGGGAACCGGAACTTCGAGGCGCGGATCAACAACGACACCCGGGCCGCGTACCTCGCCTCGCCGATGCTCGTGGTCGCGTACGCGCTCGCTGGACGCATGGACCTCGACCTCACGACCCAGCCGCTGGGCCGGCGCCCGGACGGCTCGCCGATCTTCTTGAAGGACCTCTGGCCGTCCCCGGCCGACGTCCGACGGATCGTGGAGCAGAACCTCGAACCCGGCATGTTCCGCGAGAAGTACCGGGCGATCGAGGTCGGCGACGAGCACTGGGAGTCGCTCGACGCCCCGACCGGGGCGAACTACCCGTGGGACGCCCGCTCGACGTACCTCGCCGAGGCGCCGTACCTCGCGCTCCCTCCGCCGTGGCTCCCGCACGACGGGACGATCGTCCGCGGTGCCCGGGCGCTGGTCGTGCTCGGGGACCGGGTGTCGACGGACCACATCTCCCCCGCGGGGGAGATCCCCGCGAGCTCGCCCGCCGGCGAATGGCTGCTCGCCCGCGGGGTGGCGGTCGCCGACTTCAACACCTACGGGACGCGCCGGGGCCACCACGAGGTGATGATCCGGGGGACGTTCGGGAACGTCCGGCTCAAGAACGAGCTCGCGGCCCCGAAGGAGGGTGGCGTCACCGCGCACCTGCCGGACGGCGCGGTCACCTCGATCTTCGCGGCGTCCGAGCAGTACCGCCGGGACGGCGTCCCGCTGGTCGTGCTCGCCGGGAAGGGGTACGGCCAGGGCAGCTCCCGCGACTGGGCGGCGAAGGGGCCGCGCCTCCTCGGCGTCGGGGCGGTGATCGCGGAGTCGTTCGAGCGCATCCACCGGTCGAACCTCATCGAGATGGGCGTGCTGCCCCTCACGTTCGCGGCCGGGAAGGGCTGGAAGGCGCTCGGCCTCACGGGCCGAGAGACGTTCGAGCTGAGGTCCCCCGAGAGTCGCCTCGTACCCCGGGGCCCGATCGCGGTCGTCGCGACCCGCGACGACGGGCACCGGACGGAGTTCTCCACGACCTGCGCGATCCACTCCGAGACCGAGCTCGAGTACTATGCCGCCGGCGGCGTCCTGCCGTTCGTGATGGAGCACCGGTTCGCGACCGGCCGCTAGGCGTCCGGTCCGGTCGCCCAGTGGGCGAGCGCCTCGACCCGGCGGAACGTCACCGTCGCGTCGCCGACCCGGGCGAGCGCCGCCGCCACCGCCTCCTGCAGCACCGCCGGGGGGACGCCGAGCGTGTGACGGCTCGCGCCCTGCGAGAAGAGCCGGAGGCGGCGGGCGACCGGCTCCGTCACCTCGCGGTCCGTCACGACCTCGAGCCGGTCCGGCGGGAACGCCTCGAGCAGCCGCCGCTCCCGGGCCGGCGGGCCGCCCCGGTTCGACGGTCGCGGGTACCCGCGCTCCGCCAGGACCCGGAAGAACTCCTCGCGACCGGCCCGCCCCGGCCCCCGCCGGGCCTCGTCGGCGTCCGGAGCGGCCGGATGCACCAGCGCGAACGCCCCTTGCCGGCCCACGCGGGTCGCCTCGCCGAGGGCGGCCCGAGTGTCCTCGAGGAGGTGGAGCACGTGGACGAACAGCGCACCGTCCACCGCCCGGTCGGCGAACGGGAGCCGGTACGCGTTCCCCCGGACCAGCCGCGGGAGGCCCTTCGCGCGCGCGAGGGCCAGCATGCCGCGCGAAGCGTCGACCCCGGTGAGCCGAAAGCCGGCGTCCGTCAGCGGGCGGGCGATCCGCCCCGTCCCGACCCCGATCTCGAGCAGGGAGCCGACCCCCGCGGCCCGGAGCCGGTCGGCGAGCCGGTCGAGCGTGGCGGCGTCGAGCGGATCGCGGGTCGCATCGTACTGCGGTGAGATCCGGTCGAAGTCGTGGGCCACGTCGAGGGTCGCCATCGGGCCCGCCCCAGCCCGCAGAGGTATTTTGGCCGGGGGGGCCACGCGAAAGCGCTCTATCCCCGAAGACGCTCGGCCGGGAACCGACCCATGCCGCGATCGCCCCTTCCCCGACGCGCCCCCCGCCGACTGTTCGTTCGCGTCGTGCGATACGGGGCGGCCGCGGACGAGGTGATCCCGAAGCCGCACGTGGTCCGCGACTTCCTGGACGGCTTCGACCGCGTCGGCCGGCTCGTGGCGCACGGCCCGCTCGTTGACCCGGCGGGCGACTTCCTGCTCTTTCGGGCCACCGACCGTGCGGAAGCCGCGCGCCTGTTGCGCCGTGACCCGATGCGCGAGCTGCCCGGCTCCGACTACCAGCTCCTCGGGTGGAGCCCCGGCCGGGCTGGCGTGGGCGTCGTGATCGATCCACCGCCGGCCCGCGGGTCCGGCCGGATCACGCTGGTCCAGCGGGTCCCGGTCGTCGTCCGCGATCAGGAGCGGGCGATCGCGTGGTACCGGGACGTGCTCGGCCTGTCGGTCGTCGCGCACGACCCCGACACCCACTACGTCGAGCTCGCCCTCGGCCCCGGAGCGGTCGCGCTCTCGCTCATCGCCCCCCGCCCCGAGTGGGGGGAGCCCGAGTACTCGGAGACGCTCGCCCGGCTCGGCATCTCGACCGGCATCGTGTTCCAGACGGACAGCGTCGACGCGCTCGCGCTCCGGCTCGAGCACGCCCACGCACGGATCACCCGGGGCGTCGAACAGCAGCCCTGGGGCGAGCGGACGATCCGGTTCGCGGACCCCGACGGCAACGAGTTCCTCGCCTTCGATCGGCGGCCGGCGACCGCGCGACCGGGCGACGCTCCGACCCCCCGGACCGAGTCCGAGGACGCGGACGGGTCGATGGACGGCACGGGGGAGCTCACGGAGATGGCGGACGGGCTCCGGGGTCGGGACCGCAGCATGCCGCGGCGGCGGGCGAAGAGCTAGCGAGCGTCGGGCGGGCGGCGCCCGTCCTTTATCCGTCCGGGCCGTTGGGGTCGGCGATGCAGCTGAAGCATCCGAAGTCGGACGATCCGATCGGGCGTGCGCTTGAGGTCGCGGTCCAGGTCGCGAAGGACGGCACGCAGGACCACCCGATCACGCCCGAGCGGTTCTGGGAGGACCTGCAGGCCGACGGATTCTACTTCCCGAACGACCCGCCCGGGAGCGACGAGCACGGCCGCTTCTTCGCCCACGTCGTCCTCGATCACGCGGTCGCGCTGGGCCGGATCACCGGCAACATCGCCCTCCACCACTACTGGGCGATCGGGTAGCGCCGACCGGGCCCTCCGACCTCCGGATAGGATAATAGGCCCTCCTGACGCATGCGTTCGGGATGGGCCCCGACGCGACCCCCACCCACCCATCGCCCTCGACCCGGCGGACCGCCGCCTCCCCTCCGGCTCCGCCCTCGACCGCTCGACCCCGCCGCGGAGTTCTGATCGCGGGACTCGCGATCGGGGCGATCGCGGTCGTCGTGCTGTCGCTGCTCGCCACCGGGGTGCTGCCCGGCCTCGTCGCCCACAGCGGAAGCCCGGGCCCGGGCGCGGCGCTGGGGTCGGAGCAGGTCGCGGTGTCGAACGCGAGCCAGTACGCCGCCGGGGTCGGGCCCGGTCCGTGGACGCTCGCGTTCGTCGAAGGGGTCGACGCGACGGTCGCCTTCTCGACGCCCGCGTCCGACCTGCTGGGCAACGCCTCGTGCCCGCTGAGCGGCGGGACCTCCACCACGCTGACCGCGTCCGCCTGGACCGGGAACTACAGTGTCGGTCTGTCGGGAGGTTGGCTCGTGGCCCTCTCCACGCCCGGCCCTCCGCTCGGGCTCCTGATCGTCTGGGTCACGGCGAGCGGCGTGGCGAACCTCGGGGAGGAGAGTGGCGCTGGCTGCTACCTCGCTTCCGTGATCCATCCGATCCCCAACGGGCTGCTGAACAGCCCGGCGGCCGCGTCCGTGGCGGCGGCGACCCCGGACGGTGCGGCGTTCGTGCGCGCGAACCCGTCCGCTAACGCCGAGTATGAGCTCACGAACCAGAGCTACGCTTCGGAGCACGGCGTCGCCGTGAACGCCCCCCAGTGGATCGTGCAGTTCTCGGACTGCGTCGGGGGCCAGTACGACGACTTCTCGTCCGACCTGTTCGCGAACAACGGAACGGTGATCTCGGCCGCGGTCTTCGACGGCGGCAGTTGCTCGTCGACCAACGCGCTCCCGCTCGGCTCCGCCTTCGCCTTCGGCAGCGTGTCCGACGGGACCTGTCCGAGCGGGGACACTTACGCCGCCAACGGCTGTGCCGCGGGCGACGCCACCGAGACGGTCGGCATCGCCGGCTCGTCCGTCACCTTCGGGAACGTGCTGTTCGCCGTCCAGAGCGCGGACGGCGAGAACCTGACGATCACCGGCCCGGGAGGGTTCTCGATCCTCACCGACCACGGGGCGGTGGCGGCCCAGACGGTCGCCGGCTCGTCGCTCGCGATGAGCGCCTCCTGGTCGATCTACGGGGCCCCTTCGGTCTGCGGGGCGGGCTGCGGGCCGACGACGCCACTCACCCCCGTCGACGCGATCCTGATCGACTTCGGGGCCTCGTCGCCGTTCGGGGCGAGCGACCAGCTCGTCGCCTACGGGACCGACGGCTACATCGGATCGGTCGGCCCGCTCGCTCTCCCGTAAGGCGGCCCGGACGCCGCGCGGCCTCCCGGGTCAGTCCGCCGCGGCCTCGATCTGGACGAGCCCGCCCGACGGGGCCCGGGTCGACGTGCGCGTCGTGCGGCGCAGGTAGTGGACCGACGCGTCCACCACACGGTCGCGGATGTTGGCGAGATTCGTCCAGCGGAAGAGCGACGGCTCGAGGTAGCAGGCGAGCGCGCACTTGTTGCACGACTCGTACGGCGCCCAGTCGAACGAGTTCCACAGGGCCCGGATGTCGACGTCCCAGACCGGCAGGGAGCCCTGGTAGTCCTGCAGCACGTAGCACGGCAGGACGAGCCGGCCCGACGGGTCGACATTGACGGTGAGCCACGGCTTGCAGCGCCAGGGCTTGTCGCCGTACCACGAGCCGAGGATGGCGTCGAAATAGTCGACCGACTCGAGGAGGGGCGCTCCGCTCTTGCGCAGGTCGCGGAGCCGCTCGATCACCGGCCGGAGTTGCACGGCGCTCGGCGACATCGCGTCCGCCTTCTGGTAGTCGTAGGCGATCTGGACGGTGATCCCGACCTCGAGCCGCTCCGCGAGCTCGACGACCTGCTCCGACTCGTGCGCGTTCTCCCGGGTCACCGTGTGGCTGATGACCGTCGGGACCTCGGACCGGGAGGCCTTCATGCCGCTCACCGCGCGATCGAACGAGCGCGGGATGCCGCGGAGGCGGTCGTGCGTGTCGCCGATGCCGTCCAGGGAGACGAACAGGAGGTCGACGTGCGGCGCGATCTCGGGGAGCCGATGCTCGAGGAGCCAGCCGTTCGTGACGAGGGACGTGTGGAACCGGGAGTGCGCCTCCTTCAGGATCGCCCCCACGTCGCGACGCAGGAGCGGCTCGCCGCCCTCGAATCCGAGGAACGAGACCCCCGCGCGCGCGAGGGACTCCATGACGCGGATCTCGTCGGCGAGGCTCAGGAGCTCCTCGTCCTCGCGCCGCCAGAACGGGCACATCTTGCACTCGAGGTTGCAGCGGTACAGCAGCTTGTGCCCGGCGATCACCGGGCTCTTCTCGCCGGCCAGATTGCGGATCGCCCGGTTGAGGCTACGCAGGACGACCGGCTTGACTACGGCCATCGTCGCCTCCGCGGCACTCGCGCCCGCCCGAGCCCACCACCGTTCGCTGGCCTCGCGGAGCGGTGGGAGCAGGCATGGCCCCGGACCGCAGGGCTCGCGTCCCCATAAGTCCCGCGCGTCTGGGCGCGAGATTGGTCGACCGACCCCGGCGAGCGTCGACGCGCGCCGCGCCTTCGTCGCGGCCTACGAGCGACCGAAGGGTGCGGAGGGACCGCGGCGAGAAGGTAAGGTGTCGCTTGCAACCTGTGCCCGAGCCGCAGCCGCCTGGATGCAGGGAATCTGCGGCCGAGGGGATGAAGGTGCCAGGCGAACCGCGAGGCCCTGTGTAGTGGGCGGCAGCCGGCAAAGGGCTCTTCTCTTTCGCTCGGTATCGGGTCGGGATGACGACCGAGCTCGAGACGATACGCGACCTCTACCGGCACAAGACGGAGGCGCGCCGCCTGTACCTCCGGAGGATCTGGGGCCTCCCGGTGAAGGAGCGGTACAAGGACCGCGGGGCCACCTTTCCTACGCTCGTGGACATCTACTTGCACATACTCGACGACCACCGGTTCTGGTTCCTTCAGGGGTACCGTCGGCAACGGTTCCAGGACTACCCGCTCGGGATCCGGATGAGCCGTTCCGAAGCGGAGCGCGCCACCCGCGAGGTCGAGCGACTGACGGAGGAGATTTTGGAGGAGCTGCGGCCCCAGGACCTCGGCCGAAAGGTCCTACCCCTCGGCGACCATTACCCGATCACCGTCCGAGGAATGCTCCTCCAACTCAACATGGGAGAGCTCCAACATCAGGGGGAGCTCAACGCCCTCTTCTGGCAGATGGACAAAGTAGCTCCCTTCCTAGGCTATCGGCATTGGCACTTCCCGCGCTCGCCGTCCCGCTAGCCAGGGTTGGGACGCGAGCAGGGAAGCGCGGCGCCGAGTCGAGGCCGGTCCCGGCCGTGGAAGAACGCCCGGTCTAGGATTCGAAACCCGGCGGTTCGAACCCCTCGGCGAACCGTTCGGTGAAGGCGGTGTGTCGCGGACCCAACAAGGAACTCGCTCGGTGTCTCGGGGGGTGCGTCGAGACTACGGGGTTCGGTCCGAGCCGTAATGGCCGGTCCGTGCGATTCGCGTGTTGCGATCCGCATCAATTCCAGCGGGGGGACGTGCTAGC
The DNA here is from genome assembly GCA_035502475.1 of Thermoplasmata archaeon. Taxonomy (GTDB): domain Archaea; phylum Thermoplasmatota; class Thermoplasmata; order Lutacidiplasmatales; family UBA184; genus Lutacidiplasma. The sequence goes on along the minus strand of DATJUJ010000009.1, from coordinate 5,738 downwards.
TTCGGCCTCGGTGCGGCTGCTCGCTTCGCCTCGGCGGCCTCCGACTGGAGCTAGCGAACTATATGCGAGGAAGTCGACTTTCGCGGACGATGCGGAAAATCATCGTAGACGCCCTGATTTCGCTCGATGGTTATCTGTCCGACGCGAACGGAGAGATCGACTGGTTCACGCAGGAAGAGGACTTCAACGAGGCCGAGGGTGAAGCGTGGTCCCTCGAGATGCTTCGGCGGGCCGACACGATCCTCTTCGGTCGGGTTACTTTCGATGGGATGGCTGAATGGTGGCCCTCCGAGACGGCGCGCCGGGTGATGCCCGAGATCGCCCGACACCTGAACGGCACCTCCAAAATCGTCTTCTCGAGAACCCTGAAGACGACGGCGTGGGAGCACACGACGATCCTGCCCGAAGCCTCGAAGGAGGTCATCCTCAGACTGAAGCAACGGCCCGGCCGGGACCTGCTCATCCTCGGCAGCTCGAGCTTGGTCTCCTCGTTGATGCGCGACGATCTGATCGACGAATATTGGATTCGCGTCGTACCGGTGGTGCTTGGCGCGGGCCGACCGCTGTTCAAAGACCAAAGGGAGCGCCACAAGTTACGACTCGTCAGTTGTCAGGCGTTCAAATCCGGTGTGGTGGCCCTCCGCTACGCACCGAAAGGATAGGCTCGGCTGCGCGGGGTGGGCGCGGGACTCCGTCACACCTTCGAGCCCAGGGTCGTCCGGAGTCGCCCCTTTCGTTCGAGTCCGCTCGCTCGCGCCGGGAGCACGGTACGCCGTTGGGTCCTCCACTGGCGGTTCCGTGAGGAGGCCCGGGGGTCCGGTAGAGGGACTTCGGTCCCGTCCGAGAGAGGCGAACTCATTGCGCCCACCACCGGCCTTTCGGCTGGGGAAAGAAACTCGCCCGTGCTGGGATTCGAACAGCGGGTGGTTCGAATCCAGTCTCCGGTCGAGCCGGGAGTCCCATCACCTGGTCTCGGACAGAGTCGGCGCGTCGGACCCCGATGGTCTCCCCATGGGTTCGAACTACGCGTCGTTCACTTCTCGGACCACCGGCTTGACCTCGACAATGGGCGTCCCGTCATTCGACGCGAGGAGGTCGACCAGCAAGCCGTCCGTCCGGACTTCGGTCCCCCGGCGTCGGTGGAGTCCCATCGGCTCGGGTCGGTTGGGGGATCGGGTCCGAAACACCCCCGAACGAGGACCCGTTTTGTCGTCTTCCGGGTAGGTGCTTTGCAGGTGTCTCCTTCCTCGATGAAGCCAGGTGATAATCATCCCGTCACTCCCAAACTGGGTGCCGCGGAGCGACCGGCGGAACGGTGGTTTGATCTCCACAAACGCCGGGGGAGCCCCCTCCGCATAGAAGCACCGAGCCTCCCGGAGTACCTTCAGGCCACCTCTGACGAGTCCCACGGGCCCGAGGGTGAACGTCCTCGGCATCGAACCAGCCCTCAGCGGGGACCGGCCACTGTTTACGAAGGCTCCCTGGACCGGAATCTTGCCTCGGCCAGAGTCGGTTCGAAGAGTTCGATGGGGTTTCCCGACGGGTCTTCGACGATCACTTGGCGGCCCCCTACGCCGGTGACCAGTTCGTTGCGGAATCGAACCCCGGCGTTCCGGAGCGAAGCGATGACCCTAGGAAGATCTTCGACTTGTATGGCGAATCGGTTCCAACCCCCCGAGCACTGCGGCGTACCGTCGGGCATGGGCTGACCCCCGCCGGCATTGGGGTTGGGTTGACTCAGTACGAGCCGCAGCGGCCCGCGGGAGAGCATCGCAAATGAGGGAGCTGGATGCATGACCTCACGGAACCCTAGATGGCGAGTGTAGAACGCGATGGAGCCTTCCACGTCGTCCACGATGTACCGGACTTGTACCACCTCATCCAGGAGATCCCTCGTTGCCCGCTCTTGCGTACTCATATGCTCGTGCCCCCTCGAGTAGCGATTATCTCGATGCATCGAGATATAAGTCAATATCTGTGGTTGGCTTTCCCCCCGGGGGGACGTTCGTGAAGCGGGTCCAAAGGGAGAAACTCGAGCAGACGATGCGATCCGCCCGGGAGTACACGGCCGCGGTAGTCTTCTATCATGAACTGGTGGCCAAGAAACTGGGAACTTCGGTCTCTGACCTAAAGGGGCTCGAACTCATCCAACGATGGGGCCCCCGGACCGCGGGTGAGCTCATGGCCGGCACCGGACTCGCGTCCTCCTCCGTAACCGCGATGATCGATCGACTCCAAAGAAGGGGGTTAGTGAAGCGGACCAAGTCACCCTTGGATCGACGCAAAGTTTTGGTCGAGCTTACCCCGAGATTCTCGGAACAGTTTGTGCCGCTGTTCGACCCACTGAGCCGACGCTTGAGGCATGGGTTAAGGGCGCTCAGCACGCCCGACCTTGAGGCCGTTCAAGCGTTCTTAGCCACGGCGGCAAAAGACGTGCGGGTTGCGATTGGAGCAGATCCCGAGCTCGGAGGGCGTCATCGCAAGCGGGTCGAGTCCCGAGCTTGAGCCCCCGTCCCTTCCCGCGACCGGCTTCGGCCCGCTAGGGGTTCGAATCCGACAAGGTTTTTCGCCGGTCGGGGAAGGCGCCCGTGCTGGGATTCGTTACGGCCTCCGTAACGAATCCCCACCATCCGTCAGTACGTTTCCACCGCAAGGCCCGGCACTTGCGAGAAGACTCCGTCCCGGCTCACGAGTATCCCTCCGCGATGTCGCGCGGTCGCGGCGACCAACAGGTCGTTGCCCGCTATGGGGGTGCCCCGCCGAAGCGCCTCCGCACCGATCCTACCGGCTTCGGTCGCCTCGGCGATGTCGAAGGGAAGGATCTCTAGGCGGTCGAGGAATTCCAGAGTTCGCGACAGTTCTCGTCGCCCCCGGAAGTGGGCTCCGACGAGGACCTCGGCCGCAGCCACAGACGGGGTCGTGAGACGTTCACCCAACTCCACGAGGTCTCTCACTTTCCCGACCGCGTCCGCGTCGCCCCGGACGTAGTCAATCAGGAAGGTTGAGTCGAAGCAGCGCACCGTTCAGCCCCCCTTCTGGAATAGGCGATCTAGTCGCGCGCGGTCCCGACGCCGTCCTTCAGCGAGAAAGGAGCGGAGCCTCTCGAGGTCTTCGTCGGGGATGTCCTTCCATATCCCGGCAAAGTCCAGGATCGAACGGCGCTTGCCAGAAAGGCGCTTGACCGCATCGCTAAAGGTCTCGCCGCTTCGTCGTTGGCGCCGCAGCAAATCATACGCTTCCGGGTCCAACGCCACCGTCTTTGCGGACACAGTTACACATCAATATATTACATCGATATAGTTATGTCGGGGAGATAGCTGCCCGAGCCGGGTCGGAGAGCACCCCTGCTAGTGGTCGAATAGCTGGTTGTTCGAACCCATCGGCGAAACGTTCGCTGAGGGCCGTACGCAGCGGACCCATCAAGCGTCACGGTCGGCATCCCTGGGGGCGTGTCGAAACTACTAACTTAAGAGCCGGGGCTCTCCGACGCGACGCTTCCGAAAAGGGAAAAAGCCACCCCGCCGGAAAAGGGGGTGCTAAGGTCAATCGCAAACCACGCTCTACTCAAGGTAGAATTCGAGACTAGTTGAGTATCGAGCACGAACCAGACCTCTGTGTTGAGCGGAACCTGCCAGGTCGATCCGCTTGACCAGGTGCGGTTGGAGAACCACCACGTTCCGACGGCTATGCCGGAGGAACCCAACGCGGAGACCCGAGCGCTTGATCCTAGTTGAACTTGAGTTGTATTCAGTCCGGGTTGAGTCGTTAGATTTGCGACACGGAATCCTAGGTTGCCCAATGTGAGGCCATGAAGCAAGGATTCGACGGCGACCGAGTAGCACACGAGCCCGGAAACTTCAGGACAACCGGCCGAGCCCGGTTGAACCTTGATCGGCCCATCGGCCGGCGCAAACTGGGAGGGTCCTGTATAGTTCGAGTGAAACGTCGGTACCAAGACAAGCAGCGCCACGACGATTACCGCGATCGCGGTTCCGGTCCCCCCCGCAAGCCAGTACAGCCGCGCTCGAGCGGGTGAGGCTTCGGACTGCGGCGAAGGATTATCCGTAGCCCGTTCTCGGTCGTTCATCCGAGGCACAACCGATTATCGGAAGCAATGCTTGATCGACCGCGCAATAGTTAGAGTTTCTCCTCACGAACGCCAACCACTGTCGAAATTCGTCAGACGGTCGCCCGGCTGCATTCGGATTCTTGCCCGATTCCAAGCCGGCTCAGGTCCAATAGACCTGGAAGCAGCTCTCATAGTCCCCGTCATTCGGTCCCGGGGTCCAGGGTAAGAGCTGGACGCTGACTGCTCCGACTCCGGTTCGGGACGTGTTCGACCGATTGGCAACGGAGATTTCCGGAGTGTCACGACGAGTGGTCTCTCGACCTGCCAGGGTCACTCGTACTTCACCCGTGATCGCGAGATTGCGCACTTTCACGGAGACCGCCGCCTTGACGTTCGATTGTCAAGCGACGTCATTCGGCAGCGACTGGCCGATGGAAGGTTCGACGCACGAGTCCGAGTACGGAGTCCCCCGGCCAACTGGGTGGCCGTAGACCTCGAGGCACTGGGGGCTATGTCGCTCGCCCAGGATCTCTTGAAGGAGGCCGTACGGGCGAACGCGTAGGGCTGCGAGACCCAAGATAGCAGTTTGGTCTTCGACCGACGGTTCTATGCGGAGGCTCGGGTAGGACCATTGGGGCAGCTTCGGTCACTTCCGAATGGGGCGGACGCGTTGCCCCGACCACGAGCCTCTCGGCGGGGGAGAGAAACTCGCCCGTGCTGGGATTCGCACCCCCGGGGGGTTCGAATCCGCACGGGGAGCATCGGGGTTACCCGGGGTCTGCCGCGCGCGCTCGAGCTGAAGTTCAATACCGCGAGCGCCTACAAGGCAGCGATGACTCGTTCATCACGACGTACGCGTGGGGCGTCCGTGTCCGCTCCCTCCAACGGCCGCCGGTTCTCGACCTCGAGGCAACTCGTCGAACTCAAGGCGCGAGTCGGCGATCCGACAGGCCTCGCCGCCCGACTGCGCGTCGAGGGTGCCAAGTTTCTCTCGACACTCCACCAGCGAGACGTCTACTTCCCCGCACGATCCGGTCGGCTCAAGCTCAGGTCGCAGCCCCTGTGTGAAGATCAGCTTGTTCAGTACAGCCGGGCGAATCTTGCATCCACGAAGGACAGCCGGATCGAGCTGGCATCCCTGCCCCGAGGGCACGGTATCGAGCGGGTGCTACGGGCCGCTCTGGGGGTCGACGTCGTGGTTTCAAAGACAAGAAGGGTCTACGAGTGGCGAGGGACCCGGGTCCACCTGGACCGCGTCGACGGGTTGGGGAACTTTCTCGAATTCGAGCACCCAGTGCGGTCGGCCGCCGAAGCGTCTCGCGCCCACCGCGACCTCAGCGCAAAGTTGGCCCGGCTTGGGATTTCGCGAGGGGCCCTCGAGCGGGGCTCGTACTCAGACCTGCTCCGACGCCGCTCCGCCCACGAGGCCGCACGAACCTCCGGCTCTTGAGCGACGTGACCCCCCGAGGAGGGAACGATGAAATTCGGTCGACCCGGCAGTTCGAGTCGATCGAGCGTCGCCGCTAACCTTAACCCGATGAAACCTCATGAGGAACCCATGAGCTCCGCGGATCCGATGTCCAGCATCCCCGCGCATCGTTCGACCATCGACTTGCTTCAACAACTCAAGCCGGCAAACAAGAATTGGGACGAATTCCTTCTCTCGGCC
>DATJUJ010000008.1:0-19457 GCA_035502475.1 Thermoplasmata archaeon | reverse complement strand
GAGGGCAACCGGAAGTCGGAAGCGTGCGGGGATCTGAGCCTCGAGCTCGGTGGTCACACCGCCGTGGCCAATCCCCTATCTATCGCCAGACGGTTCCACTCGAAATTGTCAGGGTCCGAGGTATTCGGATGGACTCTTAGTCGAATCGACTGCGTAGTACCGCGTCGAGCTAACGTTAACGCCTGCGACGAATGTCGCGGGGTACCGATAAGTGTGCGTGTAGTTCCACCATTGATACTCGACCCCGTCAGATGTGGCCGTTCCGTTAGGAACTGTTTGACTGGATGCGTTACCGTCACCGAAGTCCCATGCGGCAGAGTCCCCGGACCCGAAGACGGTTTCGTAGGTGAGACTCACTCGCAAAGCCGGGCTACCATAGTTAGGATTGGCTCTGAGAGAAACCGCTCCCACCGTACCAACGTTGATCGGCATTGAGACGTTCAGCCACCCTCCAGGTGGGCCGATTACCTCGAAAGAGAACTCTGCCTCGAAGAAGCCGTCGAAGCGATACGTGTGGGTGTAGTTCCACCACTGGACCAAGCCCGATCTTTGGGAAGCGTTCGGGGAATTCTGCGAGGTCGAGTTCCCATCAGCGAAAATCCACTCCCCGCCAGAGGCTCCTGCACAGGATGACTCGACGCTGAAGGCGACTCTCAACGGCGAAAGTCCCAATTCGGGCGCGTAGCTGTAGTTGATGATAGAGACCGGGTGGCCTGAACAACCAACGATAATCGAGGGAGAGCCGTCTGACGTCGAACCCGAAGTGCCTGCTGCGACTCCTTGAGAACTCGGATTGAGGTACGCAAAGTTGCCGTTAGAGAATCCAGGAGTTGTGGTCGGCTGCGAGACGAGGTCGGATATGTTGGAGGGCACCGAATCGGGAGGTTGAATAGAATTCGGCTGGACGGTGACGAAAGAGTTTGAGACTGCGCTCACTGGGACTGCATCCCCCATCAACACGAATAGAGTCACAAGGGCGCATCCCACCACCAACCATTTGGGACGATCGTGACTCACTCTCCATACTTCGACGTGCTGTGGCACTGTTGAATACTCCCGTAGTGTCGGCTCGTCCGCGATCACGGAGGCGCCCGCCGGCTGTGAGGAGAGGCTTCTTCACCGTGCGGAGCGCGCGCCGGTGCAACCGATCGGACTGCCCCTCGTGTCTCACCGAGGGACCTGGTTCCGCGTTGGGAGATTGAGGACATCGCACGTCGGAAAAGCAGCTCCAGTTATTTAAGCGCACTTAGGGGCCTACTCCACGCCTTAGCCCACGTGGCATCGCCATTCACGTCGCGAGCACACGCTCGAAGCGGGGCACGGCGTTTCCCCCTGGGGAGCCGCTTACCTCTGTGGCCCCACTGTCCGCTGGGTCCTCTGCACCGTGATGTCCTTCCGGTGGAGTCCTTCTCGCGGCGTACTTGCAACTCGAACTAGCCCTCCTTAAATTGGGCGCATCCAACTGGAAATCGTGTATGTTACCGGGATGGCACGCGCTCTCAGAGCCGGAGGAGATCCATGCTCTGCCACGGAGACTGTCGACTGCTTCCGCGAGCGAGGATACATCGACGCGGGTAAGCAGGTCGACTCCGTTGTAGGGGGACCTCTACTCCCCGAACCTCAGATAGAGGTTGGCAGGAAGTCGCCCTGCGTCGCGCTCGGGCTGATACCGCTATAGTCCCGTTAACCGACTCCCGGTCGTCTGGCTCAAGAACCGGGGGTAACCGCGTGTCTGTTCCGCGCGGCGGGAAATGGCAGGGGGGCGGCGCCTTCCATTGCTTGGCGCCGGCGACTGGAAGCCACGCAACGTGACTCCTGAAGCCCAGTTCCCTACCTTGAGCCGTTTACCCGGAGGATTGCCAGCATGTCGTCGCCAGACTTTCTGGAGACGCGCGTCGAGTCCTCAATCCACCAAATCGGCCCACTCTCTCGGAGCGTGGCTAGACGGCTGGCGCTCAGGGCGTCGACAGGTCTCGCGTGCGCCCGGTGTCGGGACCCGCCAGCCGAGTCATAGCTCGGGCCGTGGCCGTCACTCAAGTGAATACCAGGGGGATAGTCGGGCATGGACTTCCTGTTTGGTTCCAATCCATGCCGCGGCGACTCGCTGACCCAAGAAGAGCGGGGCGGACAGGCCCGCGTCGGACCCGTCTGCTCCGCTCGAGTTCAGTGACCGAAGTAACTGCCGTGTTCCAGGTCTTGGAGGAGGGTCGGCCGGGAGGCACTCCATCCGAGCTGGGCTCGCGTCCGTTCGCTGGACGCCGGGCAGTCGAGGGACACGAAAGGAGCGAACCAACCAAAGTGTTGGGTCGCCTCCTCGTGGGTCTTCGAGGCCGCCGGAACACCCAGGTGCTCCCCGATGGCCTGGGCGATCTTCTTGAGGGTGATCCCCTCTTCCGCGACCGCGTGGTACCGGGAGCCACGGGAGCCTTTCTCCAGCGCGAGCCGATACAGATGGGCCGAGTCGAGTCGATGGACGGCGGGCCACCGGTTTGCCCCATCCCCCACGTAGGCGGAGACGCCCTTCTCCCGGGCGACATTGATGAGGGTCGGGACGAAGCCATGGTCACCCTCACCGTGGACGGACGGTGGGTTCCGGACCTCGATGGCCCGTACGCCCCGGGACAGCACGAATACCACCGCCTCGTCCGTCGCGACGCGGGGCATCTGGGACGAATTCAGGGTGGGCACATCCGACTCCGTCGCCAGCCGACCGGGCGCCACCATCGCAGTGCCCGACGTCACGACCAGCGGGCGATCCGTCCCTACGAGAACCGAGCCCAGGGCCCCGATGGCCCGCCGGTCGATCTCGCACACTTCCTTGAATCTCGCGAACTCATGGATGAAGCCGGTATGGATGACTCCCTCGGAGGCCGCGGCGCCCCTCTTGAGGCTCTCCAGATCCTCCAGATCTCCGCGGTGCACTTGGGCCCCGGCAGCGACGAGTGCCTTGGCCGACTCGTCCGAGCGAGCGAGCCCGGTGACCGAGTACCCCTCCTGGACCAGTTCGCGAACGACGGCACTGCCGATGAATCCGCTCGCTCCCGTGACGAATACCTTCAAGATTCACCCTGTCCCGAACGGGCTGTGGAACCCGATCGCCTGGCCGGGCATGTCAGTTCTGGTTGATATGCTAGCCTCAAGGGAGAGGTCCTTATCCGACATCGTCCTACGGGGAAGTGGATGCGGCGGGTCGTCGTCGAGCTGTCGTTGGAGGATTTCGTCCGGCTGAAGGGCGGGGACGAGGTCTACCGTAGGGTCCGTTCGCTCCTGACGGTCGTCCCGTTGGGAATGGGCAGGACGGCCCCTGCGGCCATCGTGCGTCTGGCGTTCAAAGATGCACGCCTATCGCCCGAGACGTACTTCCGCGGCAGCGGCACGGATGTCGAGGTCCTAGACGAGGCCGAAGGGACCTACACCTGCTTGCTCAGGTTTCGCCGAGGCTCCCTCGGCGATCACCTCGGTCTCCAGCAGGGCGAAGGCTACCTCGTCCCCCCGTTGGAGATATCGAACGACCTTGTCCGAGTGACCTTCGCCGGAACCTCGCGACAGATCGAGCATTTCCTGGGACTCCTCCATCAGAAGCGCGTCCGTCACCAAACGGTCTCGATCGGTGATCTTCGCATCCCGTCCAGCTCTCCGTTGAGCCTCCTTACGGAGAAGCAGCGGAAGGTCCTCGTGACGGCCTATCGGCGCGGGTACTACGACCGCCCGAGGAGGGCGAGCTCGAAGGCTCTGGCAGGGGAACTGGGCGTTTCGAGCGCGACCGTGGTGGTCCACCGACTCAAGGCGGAGAGGAGGCTGATCCAGGCCGTGCTGGAGCAGGGCGGCCCCTCGCTTCGGACGCGCCCCACCCAGGGCCGGTCGGCGGGAGGAAGGGATTGCCCTGGGATGCGTTCTTCACGGCCGAGGTCGGCGCGGCCGCGGCCTTGGCGGGTCTCATCTTTGTGGGCATCACGATCAACCTGCAGCGAATCGTCGCAAACCCGTCCGTCGTGGCCCGGGCCTTCCAAGCGCTGTTGCTCCTGATCACCACGTTCCTCTGGGCGGGGCTCCTTCTCGTGCCCGGCCAATCGGCGGCGGAGCAAGGAGCGGAATTGCTCCCGGTAACCGTCGTGCTCTGGGCAGTCCTCGACGGGTTCGAGCTGTCGGCTTGGCGGTGGGCCAGCGCCGTCTATCGAGGGTTCCTCACCGGCCACTCGATCCAGGTTCAAATCCCCTATGTGCTCGCCGTCATCGGGTCGGTCGCGCTGCTGCTCTCGAGTCCTTCGGCTCTCTACTGGTTCGTCCCCGCCACCCTGGCCACGTTCCTCATCGCCATCCTTGAGGCATGGGTGCTTTCCGTGGAGATCCTCAAGTTGGAGAGCCCCGTTGCGCCCCCGAGATAGCGGGGTTCGCACGCGCCACAAAACCCCGTCGAATAGTACCGGATCGAGTGCGTGGCCTTGAACAGCGGGGATGGCGTCCGCCGCGAATCAGCTAGCGGGGCATGGATTTGAACCATGGATCTACGGGTTATGAGCCCGTCGGGATTTCAGGACGGCCGGCAGCGCCGACCGCTTTCCTGACTACCCTACCCCGCTGCGGCGCGGCCATTACGGGCTCGGTATATGAGCGTGGGGACGGGTTCGCCCCGAGGGCGACCGGCCGCCTATCGGTAGATCCAGTCCCACGATGGCACGGCCGACTCCGGTGACTCTCTGGACCCATGGGTCCCGGAGCGTTCAAGCGCGAGGAGGGGACGCCTTGGGCGAGGACGGGCGTGCGCGCGGGGCTCCAAGGACGAAGAGCAGACCATCCGCGAGCGTGCCTCGCCAGCACGCGTAGTCGTGGCCGCCCACGAACTCGGCGTACTGAACTCGGTAGCCGCGGGCGACGAGCACGTCGCGCAGGTGGCGTGCTCCGCCGAGGGTCGACGCGACCCCTCCCGGGGGCACGATCGTCTCGTGCGTACCGGCGTCGAGGTAGAATCGGGTCGGGCCCAGGGGGGCGTTGGCCCACCGTTCCATAAGGGTGGGACCCGCGGCCGCCCCTCCCATGATCGGCGCGAGAAAGGCCCCGGACTGCGCGATCACGGAGCCGAAGCGATCCGGCTCCCGGTACGCGCAGTAGACTGCGGCCACGCCGCCCATGCTCGACCCCGCGAGGACGGTCCGGGCCGGCTCGGCGTGGACCCGATAGCGACGGCGAAGCCATGGCAACAGCTCCCGTACCAGGAACCGAGGGAGCCCTGGATTCTGGCCGAGGTCCCGATCACGGGCCCCCGGGGCGTTGTCCACGAGCACCAGGACCGTCGGGTCGATCCGCCCGGCAGCCACGAGATTCCCGACGATCCGACGGGTCGGGATCGGATCCTGGTACGCCGGGGCATCGAACACGATCAGGAGGTTGTAGGCACGGCTCTCGGGTCGAAAGTGGGGCGGCAGAGCCACCCAGACCGACCGGGTGTTCCGTAGGAACCGACTCCGGAGCGAGTACCGTTCCTCGCGCCAGCCCTCGGGTTCGGTCGGGGAACTCCAGGGCTGCGCGGGGGCGCCGGGCAGGGCGAATTCGGAGAGGAACAGGTCCGGGCCGAACCGGATCCGTCGAGGGTTGAGGGGATCGGGGCCGAGCGAGCGGAAGTAGCGTCCCCATGCCGGCCCCGGTTCTGTGAGGTCCGGCAGAAGCCGGGCCGCGAACCCGTACGACCCGCGCGTCCGGTTCGACAGGCGGTACGAACGGTACCAGATCCCCGTGCGGCCGAGGGGACACAGCGCGGTCCCCACCGAGGAGAACGGTACCGCCGAGGAGTATACCGATGCCGCAGAGACGCTCTCCCGGGCTTCCAGACGAAGGTCACCAGGCGTTGGGATGGATCTCGGCCGACCGGCTCGATCAGCGGCACGCCGTCTCGCGTCAGCTCGTGCCAGCGCTGCTCGAGGGCCGAGGGATCAAGTCGTGCGGAGGCGCGAGCGAACCGGGCGAGGCGCGGGGTCTCCGGCGGCGGCTCGGCCCTCCCACGGCTGCGCCTACCGGATCCGGGGCGCGAGGGGTCCCGTGTCGTGCGGCGTCGACGGTGCGGGGCAGGAGCCATTGGCCTCCAGGACGGGCGAACGTCCACTCCCGGGGACCCTAGGACGGGACCGATAAAGAATCCGGGCTCGGAAACGCTCGGCCCCCCACCGGAAGGCGGCTCGAAGGTCCGCCCTCAGAGCACGCGGTCTCGCAGACGGTGGAGGACTTCGAGCGCACTTCCGGTCGCCCACCGGACGCCGGCCGATCCAGCCCCGCGTTCCGAGCTTGTCGGACCGTTTCATGGACTCCTCGACGCGGCCCTATATCCGACCCCGCGTGGTCGACTCGGGACGGACCCTACTATGGACCGAGGCTCAGCTTCCACCCTGGAGAAGCGCGACGCACGGGTCCTGGACTGGCTGCTCGAGCCGAGCCAGCCGGCGATCCGGTTCCGCACCTTGACGGAGCTGCTCGGGCGCCCAGCGACCGATCCGGAGGTCCGAGCGGCGAAGGCCGCGATCCCTGCCACCGGATGGGCCGCCCGGATCCTGGCCCGCCGGGATCCCGCAGGTTGGTGGGTCCACGAGACGAGCCTCTACACGCCCAAGTACCAGGCCACGACGTGGAACCTGCTCGCGCTGTCGGACCTCGGCATGACGCGGGCGGACCCCGCCGTCCGAGCGTCCTGCGAGCTCTGGATGGATCGCTCCCCCCTGAACGGAGGCGGCGTGGGAGGACTCGGCGGGAAGGGGCAGGGCCACCACTGCTACACCGGCAACATGGCTCGGGCCCTGATCAAATTCGGTTACGGCGACGACCCTCGGGTCGAGAAGGCCCTCGACTGGCTGGCTCGGACCGCCCATCCGAAAGGCGGCTCGACCTGCTGGACTTCGGGAGAGCGACCGGCCGCCTCCCGTACCCTCGACGCGTGGGAGGGCCTGAGCGCCTTCGCGGTCTACCCGCGCGCCCGATGGAGCCCGGCGATGAGGGAGTGCGTCGAGCGGGGGGCCGAGTTCTACCTCGGGAAGGAACTGCACCGCCAAGGGGCGCGCCACGAGCCTTGGTTCCGGTTTCATTGGCCGGTGCATTACTTCTACGACGTGCTGGTGGGCCTCGACGTGCTGACCGCCTTGGGCTACGGAGAGGACCCGCGGCTCGGCTTCGCGCTGGACCTCTTGCGGACGAAGCGAAGGCCCGACGGCCGGTGGAACCTCGACGCCGTCCACCCCGACGGGGGTCCGGAGTACGAGAAGTATTTCCGGGAACACCCCAAGGAGCGGCCGACGCCCCTCGTCTTCGAGACGGTGGGTCGCCCGAGCAAGATGATCACGCTGCGGGCGCTCACCGTACTCTCCCGGGTCGATCGGAAGCGGGCCCCTTCCTCTCGGCAAGCTGCGGCGTAGGTCGTCGCGGCCGCCTGCTCGGCGTGTCCGAACCTCGGGGGCCCCAGGGGCGCCGCAAGGCGGACCGCAGTCAAGCCCCAAGCGCGGAGCAGCCCGGTGACCGGGGGCTCCGCGCCGCCGTTCCGTTCCCGTGCAAGGGGAAGACGGCCCGGGGTGGAGCGAAGCGAACTCCACGCTTCGCAACGTGACGAGCTGGACTCCGCACCGGATTCGCAATGGCCGTATCTTTGCGGCGAGACCCGGATCGACTGACGGCAGGATCGCGACGCCGGCCGGACCGCTGATCGAGAGCCGCGGGAGGGATTTGAACCCTCGGCCTGCTCCTTACCAAGGAGCCGCTCTGCCAGCTGAGCCACCGCGGCGCGTCAGCCCGACCCCGAGCTTCCGGACTTATGCTTCTTTCGGGTCTCCGGGCTCGCCCCCGACGCCGGGGCTTCCCAGGGGAATCCTCGGGAGGCGGACTCCCAGCCGGCCCGCGACCTCGGGGCCGACGTGCGCTTCTCGAGGAAGGCCGCCATCCCCTCGCGCTGGTCCTCCGTACCGAAGAGCCGGGCCCAGAGGTCCCGTTCGAAGTCGAGCCCCTCGTCGATCGCCGGGTCGGTCGCATTCAGGACCGCCGCTTTGGCCGCCGCGAGGGCGAGCGGGGGTTTCCGCGCGAGCTCGTCCGCGAGCGCGATCGCGCTGGCCAGCAGGTCAGAGCGGGGCACCACGGAGTCGACGAGCCCCGCCTCGCGCGCCTCGAGCGCCGACACGGGGCGTCCGAGGTAGATCCAGCGTCGGGCGCGCGTCGCCCCGATGCGGCGCGGCAGTCGACGCGAGCCGCCCCATCCCGGGATGACGCCGAGATTGATCTCGGGCTGCCCGAACTGGGCGTCCTCGCTGGCGATCACGAAGTCGCAGGCGGTCGCGATCTCGCAACCGCCTCCGAGACAGACGCCGTGGACGGCGGCGATCACCGGGAGCGGAAGGCGTTCGATGCGACGGGTCACCGCCTGGCCCCGGGCCCCGTGGACCCGGGCCTCGTCCGGGCCCATCGGCGCCATCTCCCGGATGTTCGCGCCGGCGGCGAACGCCTTCTCCGCCGCGCTCGCCAGCACCACCGCCCGGACCTCGAGGTCCCGCTCGGCCTCGTCGAGCCGGGCGACCAAGGCGTCCAGCACGTCTCGGGAGAGGACGTTCACCGGGGGATGGTCGAGCGTGAGGAGGAGCGTGCGTTCCCGCCGCTCGTGGCGCACGAGCGGCCCGGCGTCGTCGGAGGGCATCGGTCCGCGAGCCGAGCCGGTCTATTTATCTCGCGTGCCCTCCCCGCGTTCGTGGCCGAACTCGTCTCGACCTGGTTCGGCACGTTCCTCGTCGAGAGAGGGCAGGTCGTGCGCTCCGTCCCCGTGCCGGACGATCCCGGCGCGATCGCCGAGTCGATGCGACGCCGACGAGCGGGTAGCCTGACCGCGGAAGAGGAGCGGCTGCTCGCCGCGCGGGGCGACGTGCCGTGGACCACCCGGGATCGTCGGCTCGTCCAGCCCGGGGTGACGCTTGAGGCCGGCAGATCGACGGTCGAGCTCCCCGACGGGCCGCCGCGAGACCGGCTGCGGGCCGCCCTCCTCGCCGACGCCGAACGCGCGCTGGCCGAGTCCTGGGACCCGTCGATCCACGTGGAGGAAGCGGTCCGGGCCGAGGCCGATCTCGACCGGGTCCGCAACCTCGTGGGGGAGCGCCTTGGCTCGTGGGCGTCGCGGGACGCGCCCGAGCTGGATCCGGGCGACCACGACGCGGCCGTCGCGGCGGCGATGTCAGAGGCCGGCGCGCGAGAGCTCGGGCCGGGCGACCCCGGGCTGCTCGCCGCCCGGCGCTCGCTCGCCGAACTGTACCGCGCCGTCGAGGCGACGCACCGCGCGCTCGCCGAAGCGATCGCCGCGTCGGTCCCCCGGCGCACGCCGAACCTGAACGCGCTCCTCGGCCCCGACCTCTCGGCCCGCCTGCTCTCCCGCGCCGGCGGATTGGACCGGCTGGCCCGCCTGCCCTCGAGCACGATCCAGGTGCTGGGCGCGGAGCGCGCGTTCTTCGAGCACCTCCGGGGACGGGCGCCGCCCCCTCGGCACGGCGAGATCTTTCTGCACCCCGCGCTCCAGTCCGCGCCCCGGAACGAGCGGGGCAAGCTCGCCCGCGCGCTCGCCGGGAAGATCGCGATCGCGGCGCGGCTCGACCAGGCCGGGGCGGCGATCGACCCGAGCCTCGGGGCGGCGTTCGATCGCCGACGCGCCGAGCTCAGCGACCGCCGGTCGAAAGGGTCCGCGGGCCCGCGGACGCGCCGCTCACGACCGCCACTTGACCGTGCATCCCGCGACCGGTAGCTCGGCGGGCGTCACGGGCTGGCCGGCAAGGACCTGGTCGAGCGCGCGGGCGAGATAGTGCTCGTGCGCCCGCTCCGGGTGCTGGTGGTCGTTGTCGATCCGGCCCTGGAAGACGAGCCGGCGGTCGCGGTCGAACACCATCGGGTGCGGCGTGACCAGCGCCCCGTACGCGTGCGCGACCTCCTGCGACTCATCCTGGAGGTACGGGAACGGATAGTGCTTCTCTCGGGCGCGGGCCTCCATCGCCTCGATCCGGTCCTCGGGATACGCCCGGGCGTCGTTCGCATTGATCATCACGAAGCCGACCCCCTTCGGGCCATACTGGCGGGCGAGCTCGATCATGCGGCCCTCCCAGGCCTGCACGTACGGGCAGTGGTTGCACCAGAACGCGACGACCAGGACCGGCCGGTCCGCGAAGTCCTGGAGCCGGTAGGTCTTGCCGTCCGTGGCCGGGAGCGCAAAGTCGGGGGCGCGGTCGCCCGGGTGCAGGGTAAACTCGCTGAGTTCCGCCATGGGCCGCCGAGTCGGGCGTTGCTCATAGCGTTTAGAGGCCGCGACGCTCGTCCCCGTCGGCAGGGTCAGGTTGCCGCCGCTCTCCGCTCCGGCCCCCGACGCGACGCTCCCGTTCCGGGTCGGCCTAAGTCTGTCGGTCGCCGCGAGCGTGTCCGCCGATCGGGAACTGCTCGCCCGCGGTCGACCGGGCGTTCGAGTCGCGGTGCTGCGCGACCGGGCGGTGTCGATCGGGGTCGGCGTGCCCGACTCGAGCCCGGTCCTCGCCCGGGCCCAGGCGCTCGGGATCCCGGTCGTGCGTCGGCCCTCCGGGGGGTCCGGCGTGCTGCACGGCCCCGGCGACCTCGTGTGGTCCGTCGTGCTGCCCCGCACGGACCCTCGGGTCGGCCGCGACTTCGTCCGGGCGTACGGGCGGTTCGGCGCCGGTCCCGTCGCCGCGCTGCGGGCGGCCGGGATCGACAGCGCGTGGACCGAGCCGCCGGGACTGGATCCCGGCTACTGCGTCCTGAGCGACCGCGGGTGCGTGCTGCGCGCGGGCGCCGCGGTGCTCGGCGGGGCGGCCCAGCAGGTCACGGGCCGCGCGCTCCTCCACCATGGCTTCCTGCCCCGACGGGTCGATCGGGCGACGCTGCGCGACGTGTTCGCCCTCCCGGACGCGGCGATCGACCGGCTGATCGCGCTCGAGGACCTCAGCGCGCGTGCGAGCGCGGCATGGGCGCCCGAGCTCGCGAACGCGATCGCGCGATCGATGCCGTGGCCCCGGACCCGCGACCGGGTCACGTAGGCCGGGACGCCCAGAGCGTCGACGCCGCCGCCTCCGCCTCGGCCCGGATCACGCTCCACGGCGCGCGTACGAGCGCGCGGTGCTCGACGACGGGCACGCCGTCGACGTAGACCGAGTCGATCGCCTCCTCGGAGGCGGAGTAGGCGAGGTGGGAGACGATCGCGTCGGGGCGGGCGGGCAGCAGCGTCGGGTGGTCGAGCCGGACCATCGAGAAGTCGGCGCGCTTGCCGACCTCGAGCGAGCCGATCGCGTCGGCGACGCCGAGCGCGCGGGCGCCCTCGATCGTGGCGAGGTCGAGGAGCTCCTGGGCGGTGAGGATGCTCGCGTCCCAGCGCTGGTTCTTCTGGACGAGACCCGCGACGTGCATCTCGCGCAGCATCGAGAGCGAGTTGTTGCTGACCACCGAGTCGGTCCCGAGCCCGACGACGGCGCCGTGCTGTCGCAGCTCGACGACCGGAGCGACCCCGCCCGAGGCGAGCTTCAAGTTCGAGCTCATGCAGTGCGCGATGCCCACGCCGCGGCGCGCGAGCGTAGCGATCTCCTCGCCCGTCAGCCAGACGGCGTGGGCCGCGACCTGCCGGGGACCCAGGAAGCCGATCGACTCGAGCCACGCCGCCGGCCGCTTCCCCGTCTTCGCCTCGTGCTCGTGGACCTCGCGCCGGGTCTCGGCGAGGTGGTAGTGGCAGAGGGTCCCCTCCGCCTCCGCGAGGGCGCGGGCCCCGGTCCACGTCGCCTCGTTGCAGACGTAGACGCCCTGCGGGGCGACGAGCGGGGAGACCCGGGGGTGGCCCTTCCACCGGCCGATGAACGCCCGGGCGTTGTCGAGAGGAACGCCCCGCTGGGTCGTCAGCTCGGGATCGAGCACCGCCCAGCCGAGGAACCCGCGGATCCCGAGCGACTCGCAGGCCCGGGCGACCGAGTCCTCGAAGTAGTAGAGGTCGAGGAAGGTCGTGGTGCCGCCGAGCAGCATCTCGGCGATCCCGGCCCGGGCGCCGGCCTCGACGTCGGCCTCCGTGCGGTGCGCGTCGACCGCGAAGAGCGTCTCGAGGAACCCCGCCAGGTCCCGGTCGTCCGCGATCCCGCGCAGCGGCGCCATGGCCACGTGGGCGTGCAGGTTCACGAACCCCGGTACGGCGGCCATCCCGTGGCCGTCGACGACCGTCGCCCCCTCGCGCGGGGCCCCGGGTCCCACGTGCACGAACCGGCCGCCTTCGAAGCGCAGGTCCCCGGCCACGACCCGGCGGGCCGGGTCCTGGGTGACGAGCAGGGCGTCGGCGATCACGACGGGCCCCGCGTCGCCGGGCGGCGTCACGGGCGGCCTACGGGGCTCGGCGGATAAGTCGTTCCCCGTCCGTCGACGGGTCGGCGGTCGGCGACAGCTCAGGGAGGTCCGAGAGGCCCTCGGCGCTCCGCGCCTCGTACGTGCCCATCCCCTTCAGGATCCGCTTCACCCAGCCACGCGAGAAGACGACCGCGATCGGGATCACCGCCAGCACGACGAGGATCACGTCGACCCAGAGCCCGGGCACCCAGGCGGCGCTCGGCATCCCGAGGATCGTCGCGGCCGTGTTCGGGATCAGGACGACCGCACTGATGAGCCCGAGCAGGAGCGCGAGGTAGGCGACCCCGAGCATGCGGAGGTTCGAGGTGTTCGCGAGCGACGCGATCTGGTTCGAGACCTGGCCGAGCCGGTTCGCCGACTCCGCGAGCCGGTTCGACTCGATGGCGTTCCGGATGCCGACGAGGTCCCGGGCGGCCTGGGAGAGGCCGGTCGACAGGCTCTCCAGGTGGGCGAGCTCGCTGCGGATCTGCCCGAGCGCGGCGTCGAGGCCGGGGAAACGGGTCCCGAGCGGGCCCTCGAGCTCGTTCTCGACGACCGCGAGCCGGACCACGTGCTTGCGCGTCCCGGCTAGGGCCCGCTGCAAGGCGGCGAGCTCCGCGATCGGGCCCGGGTCGAGTCGGGCCTCCAGCTCGTCGAGCACGGTCCCCAGGGTCTCGAGCCGGGTCACGTAGGACCGGGCGGCCGCCTGGACGAGGTCGACCAGCGCCGCGGTGGGGCCCGCGACGTGCGTCGACTCCGCGAGCAGGCTCGTGGCCGGCGGAGAGCCGAGCGGACGGGCACCGGTCGCGTCGACCCAGATCCCGTGCCAGGACGCGGCACCGCTCTCGCTCAGCGTCGCGAGGGTGAGGAGCAGGCCCGGTCGGCCCCGGAGCACCGGGCGCCGGTCGGGGGCGCCCGCGGGCTCGCCGAGGGCGGCGAGCGCCTCGGGGATCGAACCGATCGCCGGGGTCTCCGTCACCGCTGCTCCGCACCTAGATGTCGAGGTTCGTCACCTCGACCGCGTGCGCCTGGATGTAGAGCCGCCGCGGTTCGACCTCTTCGCCCATCAGGACCTGGAAGAGCTCGTTCGCCTTGGCGGCGTCCTCGACCGTGACCCGGAGGAGGGTGCGGGAGCCCGGGCGCATCGTCGTCTCCGCGAGCTGAGAGGCGTTCATCTCGCCGAGGCCCTTGTACCGCTGGATCACGACCCCCTTCATGCCCCCGAACTCGCCCAGCGCGCGGTCCCGCTCCTCGTCGGAGTACGCGTAGACGACCTTCGCGCCCTTCTGGAGCCGATAGAGCGGCGCCTGGGCGATGAAGACGTGGCCCTCGGTGATCAGGGTCGGCATCTTCCGGTAGAACAGCGTGAGCAGGAGGGTCCGGATGTGGGAGCCGTCGACGTCCGCATCCGTCATCAGGATGATCTTGTGGTACCGGAGCCGGGAGAGGTCGATCTCGTCGCCCACGCCGATCCCGATCGCGGTGATCAGCGCCCGGATCTCCTCGTTCTGGAGCATCTTGTCGAGCCGGGCCTTCTCGACGTTGAGGATCTTCCCGCGCAGCGGGAGGATCGCCTGGAACTCGCGGTCGCGGCCTTGCTTCGCCGTGCCGCCCGCGCTGTCGCCCTCCACGAGGAACAGTTCGCACTGGGCGGGATCCCGCGAATGGCAGTCCGCGAGCTTGCCGGGGAGCCCGCCCCCCTCGAGGAGCCCCTTGCGACGCGTGAGCTCGCGGGCCTTGCGGGCCGCCTCGCGCGCCTGGGACGCCTGCACGGCCTTCAGGATCAGCGCCTGGGCGGTCCCGGGGTGTTCCTCGAGGTACTCGGCGAGCTTCTCGTTGACCGCGCTCTCGACCTGCCCCTTCACCTCGGAGTTGCCGAGCCGGGCCTTCGTCTGGCCCTCGAACTGGGGCTCGAGGACCTTCACGGAGAGGACGGAGGTCAGCCCTTCCCGGACATCCTCGCCGGTGAGGCCTTCGCGGTCGCCCTTCACGAACCCGCGCTGGCGCGCGTAGTCGTTGATCGTCCGCGTGAGCGCCGCCCGCAGGCCGACCACGTGGGTCCCGCCGTCGACGGTGTTGATGTTGTTCACGAACGCGAGGCTGGTCTCGTTGTAGCCGTCGTTGTACTGGAGGGCGACCTCGACGTCGGTCGTGTCGCGCTTCGCGTGCAGTGAGATCGGCGGCCGGAAGAGGACGTTCGCCGCCTGGTTCAGGTCCTCCACGAACTCCGTGATCCCGCCGGCGTGGTGGAACGTCTCCTGGAAGTTCGCCCGCTCGTCGTGGAAGCCGATCGAGACCCCGGGGTTGAGGAACGACAGCTCCTTGAGGCGCCGGCGGATCGTCTCGGCGTCGAAGACGACCGTCTCGAACACGGTGGCGTCGGGCTTGAACCGCTGGAACGTGCCGGTCGAGTCCGACGTGCCCACGACCTTCAGCGCCGCGACCGGCGCGCCCTGCTCGTAGCGCTGGAAGTACTCCTGGCCGTCCCGGCGGACCCGCACCTCGAACCACTCGGAGAGGGCGTTGACCACGTGGACGCCGACGCCGTGGAGCCCGCCCGACACCTTGTAGGTGTTCCGGTCGAACTTCGAGCCGGCGTGGAGCACGGTCATGACGATCTCGAGCGTCGGCCGGTGGTACTTGGGGTGCTCTTCCACGGGGATGCCGCGCCCGTTGTCCCAGACGCCGCACGAACCGTCGGCGTAGAGCGTGACCTCGATCTCGGTGCAGACCCCCGCCAGCACCTCGTCGATCGAGTTCTCGACGACCTCGTTGACCAGGTGATGGAGGCCGCGGGTGTCCGTCGAGCCGATGTACATTCCCGGGCGGCGCCGGACCGCCGAAAGCCCCTCCAGGATCTGGATGGAACTGGCGTCGTACGCGGGAGCGTTCATGATCGGTTGGGCCATCGGAAACGGGCGGGAAAATCGCCGAGAAAAACCGAGCCGACCATGCGTTATAACGCTTGGGTTCCCGTGGAAAAACGCCTTCGAAAATCGGGCTCCCGGAGCCCTTCAAGTGGGCTTCGGATCCGGCCGCGCGAGGGCCTTCCCGGACCCTACCGGACCGGCTCCCCCCGGCCCCCGACAAGAAGATTAGGCGGGGGAGTTCCTGTCCGCTTTCGGACCGATGCCCGACGATGCGATGGAGCCGCCGGTCGCCGAGCCGCGCCCCCCTCCGGCGACGGCCGGCACCCCCCCCACCGCGCCCCCGCCGGCGCCCGTGGAAGAGGACTGGTCGACCCGCTACAAGTACCTCCTCGCCGATTTCGAGAACTACCGGCGCCGGACCGAGCGGGACCGGGAGAGCATCTCCCGGCAGGCCCGGGCCGGCCTGGTCCGGGAGCTGCTGCCGCTGTTCGAGGCGTTCCGCGCCGCCCGGGAGGCGGTCGGCTCGTTGCCACCGGACTCACCGGTACGCCGCGGGCTGGAGCTGCTGGATCGCGAGTGGGCCACGTTCCTCCGCCATGAGGGGGTCGAACCGGTCGCGCAGCCGGGCCTTCCGTTCTCGTCGATCGAGCACGAGGCGGTCGGCGAGGCGCCCGAGACCGCCGACCACCCCGCCGGAACGATCGTGGAGGTCGTGCAGCAGGGCTACCGGTTCTTCGGCGGCCTCTTGCGGCCCGCCAAGGTCATCGTGGCGCGCGCCCCTCCGCCGACCACCGAGGGAGCCACGCCATGAGCGGATCGTCCGAGGTCCCGGGATTCTATCGCCGATCGATCGCGGACCGACGGGCGTTCGTGAAGGAGTGGGCGGGGCTCACCGACGACGAGGCGAAGGCGTACGAGTTCCCGCCGGGGGTCGACCCGGCCACGCTCGACCGGATGATCGAGAATGTCATCGGCGTGATGCCGCTCCCGCTCGGCATCGCCACCAACTTCCGGATCAACGGGAAGGACTACCTCGTGCCGATGGCGATCGAGGAGCCGAGCGTTGTCGCGGCCGCGTCGAACGCCGCGAAGGTCGCCCGGTCCGCGGGCGGGTTCCACGCGCAGAGCACCGAGCCGGTGATGATCGGCCAGGTCCAGATCCTGAACGTGCCCGATCCGGCCGCCGCCCGGTTCCGCATCCTGGACCGCAAGGCGGAGCTCCTCGCCGCGGCCAATGCGAAGGACCCGGTGCTCGTGAAGTTCGGAGGCGGAGCGAAGGACCTCGAGGTCCGGGTCGTCCCCTCGTCCCGGGGGACGATGGTGATCGTGCACCTCCTCGTCGACGCCCGCGACGCCGGCGGCATGAACGCCGTCAACACGATGTGCGAGGCGCTGGGCCCCGAATTCGCCCGGCTCGCCGGGGGACGCGTCGTCCTGCGGATCATCTCGAACCTCGCGATCCATCGGCTCGCCCGGGCCCAGGCGACCTTCCCGGCCGACCAGCTCAAGACCGAGCACGCGTCCGGTCCCGAGGTCGTCGAGGCGATCCTCGATGCCTACGCGTTCGCGGTCGCGGACCCGTTCCGCTGCGCGACGCACAACAAGGGGATCATGAACGGCATCTCGAGCGTCGTGATCGCGACCGGCAACGACTTCCGCGCGATCGAGGCCGGGGCGCACACGTTCGCCGCCTGGCAGGCGGCGGGCGGCGTCGTGCGGCCGCTCACCACGTACGAGAAGGATCGGGACGGAAACCTGGTCGGGACCCTCGAGTTCCCGGCGCCGGTCGGGCTCATCGGCGGGGCGACCGCGGTGCACCCGACCGCCAAGGCGAACGTGAAGGTGCTCGGGGTGAAGAGCGCCCGGGAGCTCGGCGAGGTGCTCGCCTCGGTCGGGCTCGCCCAGAACTTCGCCGCGCTGCGGGCGCTCGCGACGGAAGGGATCCAACGGGGCCACATGGAGCTCCACGCCCGCAACCTGGCGGCGAGTGCGGGGGCCCGTCCGGACGAGGTCGACCGCGTCGTGGCCCGGCTACTGGCCGATCACCAGATCCGGTTCGACCGGGCGAAAGAGGTCCTCGAGGAGCTTCGGCGCGGCGGACCCGGATGAAGGTCGGGGTCCTCGCGCTCCAGGGCGACGTCCCGGAGCACCGCCAGGCACTGCGCGACGCCGCGTCGGGGGGCGAGCCGCTCGTCGTCCGCCGGCCGGAGGACCTCGCCGAGGTCGACGCCCTGTTCCTCCCGGGGGGCGAGTCGACCACGATCGCCCGCCTGATCGAGCATGCCCGGCTCTGGCAGCCGCTCGCACGACGGCTCGCGGAGGGCCTGCCGGTCCTGGCGACCTGCGCCGGGCTCATCCTGCTCGCCCGCGAGATCGAGCGCAGCCCCTCCGGCAAGGACCCGCCGACGTTCGGGGTCCTGGACGTCCGCGTGCGCCGGAACGACTACGGCCCGCAGCGCGAGTCGTTCGAGGGACCCGTGCGCGTGGACCGGCTCTCGGGCCGTCCGTTCCCGGGAGTGTTCATCCGGTCGCCGCGGATCGTGGAGGTGGGCCCGGCGGCGACCCCGATCGCCTGGCTCGACGACCAGGTCGTCGGGGTCCGGCAGGGGGCGATCTGGGGGCTGGCGTTCCATCCCGAGCTGTCGGGCGACGTCCGGGTCCACCGGCTGTTCCTCGCCGGCGCGGCCCCCCGGCGCTAACGGAACAGCGCGAGCGCGACCAGCAGCACGACCACGCACACGAGGCCGCCGGCGATCGCCGCGCCGAGGCGGGCCCTCCGGGAGACCCCGCGCCACGCACCGAAGAAGATCGGTACCGGTCCGACGAGCAGGAGCCCTCCCGTCCCGCCGGAGGGCCCCGGGGCGCCGGCAGCGGCCGGGGCCGGCCCGGGAGGCTCCTCCTCGTCGGAGCTCATCCACGCGAACGGCAGGGTGAGGAACCCTCCGACGAGCAGCAGGACCCCGGTCAGGAACCTCCACGAGCCCCCCGTGACGAACGGGACCACGACGGCGATCCCGACGGTCGCCTCGCCGAGCGCCACGGCCCAGGCGACGAGCCCCGCGCCGGCGACGAGCAGCGCGATCGGCAGGAGGGCGAGCGGCCGCACGGGGCGAGCGAGGGGGCGGCCGGTCCAAGCAGGTTTCGGTCCGCTAGTGGTACGTGTCGAAGCGGTACGGCGCGAGCGGGAGCTCCCCGAGGGCCATCAGGAACTCGGGGGGCGTGAGGATCGGTCGGTCGTAGAGCGCGGCGTCGTCGAGCGCGATCCGCGGGCAGGCCGTGTTCACGTACGCGTCGAACGCCCGCCCCTCGAGGTCGCGCGGATCGAGGCGGTCGAAGACGAGGATCTCCGCTTCCCGGCCGTGCGCGCGGGCCCGGGCCTCGAGCGCGCGCGCCGTCGCGAGCCGGTCCTGGCCGCGGAACGTGGAGACCAGGATCCCCCACCGACGCGCGTCCCGGGCCGACGCGACCCGCAGCTGGCGCTGCCCGACGAGCGCCGCACGGTCGAGCGGCGGCTCGAGCGTGCCCTGGAGCGGGTCCAGCGACCAGACCGGTCGGTCGACCGCGAACGCGAGCCCGATCGGGTGGAAGGCCCCGGTGCCGAGGAAGACGAACCCGTCGACGTCGTCGGCGATCGCTTCGGCGCCGGTGTAGTTGCAGCCGAGCGCCTGGGCCGGGTACGCGAGCCGCCGGTCGCCCACGCCGACCCGCGCGGTGATGCCGCGGCGTGCGAGGGCGGCGACGAACGGTTCGACCAGGTCGAGGTGCTGGACCGACGCGACCAGGCCCAGGCGGCGCGGGAGGCCGGCCGCGAGGACGGTGTCGGCGAGGCGTTCGGGATCGCCGCCGGGCTCGCGCATCTCGACGAAGAACGTCGTGCGGACGATCGGCACGTTGGGGATCGGCGCGTGGCCCAGGACCACGGCCACGTCGGCGCCGGGGGCCTCCTCGCCCGACGGGAAGTCGCACGCACCGAAGCACGGGCGCGTCGCGAGCACCACCGAGGTGCCGACCGCTTCGCGGAGCTGCGAGGCGAGCTCGTGCGCGTTCCGGACGAGGCCGGCCGGGACCTGCAGGACGATCCGCTTCGGCCGTTCGGCCCGGAGGGCGGTCGTGAGCTCGGGGCCGAGGCGCGGGAAGACGAACGTCCGGGGCGCCGGGCCCGGGGAGGGGTCGGCCATCGGTGCGGCGAACGACCGGGCCCCGGCGCTAAACGTTTGGGGGCGGCGC
>DATJUJ010000007.1:0-81889 GCA_035502475.1 Thermoplasmata archaeon | reverse complement strand
TGCACACACCGCCCGTCAAGTCATCCGAGTTGGGTCGGAGTGAGGGTGACTCCTTTGGGTCGCTCGAACTTCGGTTCAGCAAGGGGGACTAAGTCGTAACAAGGTATCTGTAGGGGAACCTGCAGATGGATCACCTCCTAGGACGCCCGCTTCTCGCGGGCGATTCTCGGTTGTGACCGTGTTCGCTGACGCGTCGCGTACCGTCTCCTCGCCTTCCGGGCCATCAACCCATTATTGAGTAGTTACCACATTGTTAAGAGGGCGTGCCCGCTCGCTCGGTCCGTGATGGCCCCCCCCCGCGTCCGGCCGGTGCCCGAAGCGATCCGCCCGGCCGCCCGAGCGCTCGAGGCCGGCGAGCCGGTGCTGATCTTCGACGCCGCCGACCGCGAGGCGGAGACCGACATGGTGTTCCTCTCCGAGAGGGCGACGCCGGAGATGATCCGCCTCCTCCGCAAGGACGCGGGCGGGCTGTTCTGCACGGCGATCTCGGACGAGCTACGCCGGCGGCTGGGCCTTCCGTACTTCGCGGACCTCCTCCAGCTCGCCGGCCCCGAGTACCCGATGCTGCCCGAGCTCGCGGAGCGACCGCGCTACGACCGAAGGAGCGCGTTCGGGATCACGATCAACCACCGGGAGAACTTCACCGGGGTGCCGGACAACGACCGGGCGCTCACGATCCGCACCGTCGGCGAGATCGCCCGCGCCGCGCCGGACCTCACGGACGCCGGGCTCAAGGAGCGGTTCCGCTCCTCGTTCATCTCTCCGGGCCATGTCTACCTCATCCAGGCCGCCCCCAAGCTCCTCGGCGAACGAAAGGGCCATACGGAACTCGTCATCTCGCTCGCCCGGATGGCCGGTCTCAGCGAGTCGGTGACGGTCTGCGAGATGCTCGGCGACTCCGGCGGCGCCCGCGATCCCGCGGCCGCGCGCCGGTATGCCGAGGACCACGGCTTCCAGTTCCTGGAGGGCCGCACCCTCGTCGCGGCGTGGGAGGCATGGTCGTCCGCGTGATGGCGACGGGGGTCTTCGACCTCCTCCATCCCGGGCACGTTTACTTCCTCACCGAGGCGAAGAAGCTCGGCGACGAGCTCGTGGTCGTCGTCGCCCGGGACCAGACCGCCCGGCGGCTGAAGCACGAGCCATACACGCCCGAGCACATCCGGCGCGAGATGGTCGAGGCGTTGAAGCCGGTCGACCGCGCGATCCTGGGCTCCACGACCGACATCTACGAGACCGTCGTGCGGGAACGCCCGTCGATCATCGCCCTCGGGTACGACCAGGTCTGGAACGAGCGCGAGGTCGAAGCCGAGTGCGCCCGCCGCGGCGTCCCCGCCCGGGTCGTCCGCATCGGCCCGCTGCCCCACGACGAGCTCGCGACCCGCCGCATCGTCGAGCGGATCCTCGAGCGGGCGCGCAGTCAGGAGGTCCGCTCGTGAAGCGGATCGGCGTCGTCGACACGACGTTCGCCCGGGTCGACATGGCCTCCTACGCCGTGCGCGCGCTCGGCGAGCAGGGCACCGGGTTCAAGGTCCTCCGCCGCACGGTCCCGGGCATCAAGGACCTTCCGGTGGCGTGCCGAAAGCTCTTCCGCGACGACCGGGCGGACCTCTGCCTCGCGTTGGGGATGCCCGGGAAGGCCGAGCTCGACCGGTCGAGCGCCCAGGTCGCTTCGATGGG
Organism: Thermoplasmata archaeon; assembly: GCA_035502475.1. GTDB lineage: Archaea > Thermoplasmatota > Thermoplasmata > Lutacidiplasmatales > UBA184 > Lutacidiplasma. Next base: position 80,212 of record DATJUJ010000007.1, on the reverse strand, counting down.
CCTCATGATGGCGGGGGTCCTCGAGGGGCGGCCGATCCTCGAGTGCTTCGTCCACGAGGGAGAGGCCGCGAGCGCCGCGGAGCTGGAGACGCTCGCGCGCCGTCGGACCGAGGAGCATGCCCTCAACGCGTACACGATGCTGTTCCGGCCGCACGACCTCGCCCGCCACGCCGGCGAGGGGCTGCGGCAGGGGTTCGCCGATGCCGGACCGGTCCGGCGCCTCCACTGACGCCCACGGGTCCGAACGAAAAGCAGGAGTAGCACCATGCCGAGCACGAAACAGGCGGGAGACGGGGTCCGGGTCGCGATCGTCGCCAGCGAGTACAACTTCGACGTGACGCTCCTCATGCTGGAGCGGGCGAAGGAGGAGGTCGCGTTCCTGGGCGCTTCCCTGGGACCGGTCCTCAAGACGCCGGGCGTCTACGACATGCCGCTCGCGGTGAAGGCGCTGTTCGCCCGGAAGGACGTCGACGCGATCGTCGCGCTCGGCGCCGTCATCGAGGGCGAGACGCAGCACGACGAGGTCGTGATGAACCAGGCGGCGCGCAAGCTCACCGACCTCTCGGTCGAGTTCGGAAAGCCGCTCGGCCTCGGGATCTCGGGGCCGGGCGAGACGCGCCTCCAGGCGCAGGACCGGATCGAGAACGCCGCGAACGCCGTGCGGGCCGTCGTGAAGATGGTCCAGCGGCTGCGCGCGCTCGGCTAGGGGCTCACGGGAGGCGCGCGAGGTACCGCGCGTCCTCCTCGAACTCGAGCGCGTGGAACGCGTCCACCGCCCGCACGAGGGCCGCGTCGTCGTACGTCGGCGAGCGGTACTCGCCGATGACCGAGATCCGGGTCCGGGCCCCCTCGGGCGTGAGGTACGTGATCTCCGCCGAACCGGCGAGCGGCCCCGCGAGGTACTCGATCAGCTTTCCGAGCGGCGGGAAGTGCACGACACGGCTCGCCATGGTCACGGGCCGTCCGTCGAACTCCATCGACCAGGTGGCGAGCCCGATCCGTTCCGCGACCTGCTCGACCCGAACGTCCCGGCACGTCGGGTGGATCGACGGCATGTCGTGCCGGTGGGCGCGCACCAGCGCCCAGACCCGGTCGACGGGCGCCTCGAAGCGGCTCTCGTCATCGACGATCCGCACCATGCCCCGCCACCGGGGGCCGGTATTTCCCCTTGTGCGGGCGCCTCAGTACGTGAGGTTCCGGATCTGGCGCATCCAGGTCACCCCGACCACGCCCGAGCCGATCGCCAGCAGGCCGCCGACGACGTAGACGAACTCGATCGAGGTGCGGGTCGCGAGGGTCCCGGCGAAGAACGCCCCGAACGGGGCGGCGGCGAGCACCAGGGCGAGGAGCACCGACATCACCCGCCCCATGAGGCGGGCCGGCACCTTCGCCTGGATCGCCGCGAAGAGCGGCACGTTGATCACGGAGAGCAGCACGCCCACCCCGAACGACTCGGCGAGGGCGAGCGGGATCGACCGGGTGAGCCCGAGCGCGATCAGGAGTCCGCCGAACGCGAACTCCCCCGCGAACAGGATGGGACCAGCCCGCCGCCGCGTGTCGATCTTTCCGATGGCGATCGCGCCCACGATCGCCCCGACGGCGATCATCGCGCCCAGGAGCCCGTAGGTCGCCGCGCCTCCGTGGAGGACGAGGTCCGCGTACGGCGCCCAGAGGGCGAACGCGGTGTTGCCGGCGAAATTCACCACGAGGCCGAGCGCGATGATCTCGAGGAGGTAGCGCTGGGCGATGACGTAGCGGAACCCTTCCCGGAACTGCGTCGAGAAGCGGCCGTCGTCGCCCTCGGCTGCGGGCTCCGGTCGACCGACGCTCGAGGCCATGAACAGCACGATCGCCGCGGCGGCGAGGAACGAGAGCGCGTCGTAGGCGATCGGGGCGTTCACGCCGAAGAGCGCGACCACGACGCCGCCGATCGAGAGGCCGACGATCTGGGTGGACGAGTTGCTGAAGGTGAGCAGGCTGTTGGCCGGTCCGAGGTCGTCCGCGGAGACCGTCTGGGGCACCAGCGCGTTCGAGGTGACCCGGACGAACTGGCTCCCGACGCTGAGCGCGAAGACGATCCCGAGGATCAGCGGCAGCGTGGCCTCGTGCGCCAGCACGAGCCCCGACAGGGCCGCCACGAGGACGCCCTCGGCGACGTTCGTGAGGAGCAGGATCGTGCGCCGGGGCCACCGGTCGACGTAGACCCCCAGCACCGGCCCCAGCAGCACGGCGGGGACGAGGGTCGCGACGACCACGAGCGTGACCGCGAACACCGACCCGGTGGTCTGGAGGACGAGCCAGAGCAGCGCGACCTCGAAGACATAGTCCCCGGACTGCGAGACAAGTTGGGACAGCCACAGGAGGAAGAACGGTCGGTGCGCCAGAGCCCGACCGAAGCTCGGGGCGCGGGCGGGTGCCGCGGGAAGGGCCTCCTCCGGGCCGGTTCCGCCGGTCTCGATCGAGGTCCCCTCCCCGGGGTCCTCAGGGCGGCACAAGGAATAGGACTAGCGCACCGGGAATGAGCACTAGAGGCCCAAGCGGCCGCGCAGGTAGTCGAACGCGGCCTTGCCCTTCGCCGTGTGCGGGGTCACGTCGAGCGGGCCCGGAGGGACGGCCGACCGGTGCCGCTTCGACAGCGCGGCGACGAGCCGGGCCTTCGGAATCTTCACGGTGACGTCCGGCTTCGCCGCCGGTCCCGACGCGACGGTCACCTGGCCGTTCGCGTCGACGCGCAGGGTCACCGTTTCCGATTCGGTGACGAACACCCACGCCTGAGGGAGGTACTGGCGGATGAGGCCACCGAGGAATCCCTGAAGGCGACGCTGGATCTCGGGCTGGAAGTCGGCGCCGGCCCGGCGCAGCAGCTCCTCGACCTCGCCCATGGCGTCCGCTCCCCCGACCTCCTCGGCCACTTAGCTTCGCGGCTCCGGGCAACGGTTAAGCGGCTCCGCCTCTCGCCGCGACGGAGGTCGGTCGGTTGGCTCCGCGCGAGTTCCACGAGACGATCGCCTCCACCCAGGGGCGGGCCGTCGAGCTCGCCCGCGCCGGGGCTCCCGTGGGCACCCGGGTCCGCGCCGTGCAGCAGTCGGCCGGGCGCGGTCGCGGCGATCACCGCTGGGAGTCCCCCGCGGGAGGCCTCTGGCTTTCCGTGGTGCTCCCCGCGAGCCCGGGCGATGGAGCGCTCCTGCCCCTCGCCGTCGGGGAGCGACTCCTCGAAGCGTTGGTGGCCCGCTACGCGCTGCCGCTCCGTCTCAAGTGGCCGAACGATCTGCTCGTGGTGGGGAGTCCCGGGCGACCACGCAAGCTCGCGGGGATCCTGGTGGATCAGGTGCCGTCGCCGTCCCTCGGCGCCGCGGCGGTCGTGGGGATCGGCGTCAACGTGCGGGTGGACCCCGGGCGGCTGTCGCCCGAACTGCGCGGGAGCGTCGCCTCGCTCCACGAGTTCGTCGACCCCGCTCCGTCGGTCGACGAGGTCGAGGAGCTCGGGGCGGCCAGCGCGCTCGGCGCCGGCGACTGGCTCCGCTCCTCCGGCGGACCGGCTCAGGTGGTCGACGCCTGCCGACGGAACCTCTACGGGATCGGGCGTCGCGCGCGGGTCGACGGACGGATGGAGGGCACGATCTCCGGCCTCGCCGCGGACGGCGCGTTGCTCCTCGAGCGGGGGACCGACCGCGTCTCCATAAGGGCGGGCGACCTGCGCGTGGAGGAATCCGCATGAGCGAGGCGTTCGATCGCTGGACGCTCCTGAAGCGCAAGTCCCGCGAGGGCGGCGGGACGGAGCGCGTGGAGAGGCACCGCGCCGCGGGAAAGCTCACGGCCCGCGAGCGGCTGGAGTCGCTGTTCGACCCGGGCACGTTCACGGAGATCGACCCGTTCGTGACGCACCGCGTCGACACCTTCGGGCTCGCCGAGCGGCGGATCCCCGGCGACGGGGTCGTCACCGGGTGGGGCGACATCGACGGGCGGCCGGTCGTCGCGTTCGCCCAGGACGCGACCGTCTTCGGGGGCGCCCTGGGCGAGGCCCATGCGATGAAGATCGTCAAGATCATGGAGACGGCGCGCAAGGCCGGCGTGCCGATCGTGGGGCTCAACGACTCGGGCGGGGCCCGCATCCAGGAGGGGGTCATGAGCCTCGGCGGCTACGGCGAGGTGTTCTTCCGGAACGTCCTCCTCTCGGGGGTCGTCCCGCAGCTGTCGCTCATCCTCGGGCCGTGCGCCGGCGGCGCGGTCTACTCGCCGGCGATCACCGACTTCGTGATCATGGCCGAGGGGACCGGACAGATGTTCATCACCGGCCCCGACGTCGTGCGCGCCGTCACCGGCGAGGAGGTGACCATGGACGCCCTCGGCGGGGCCGACGCCCACGCCGAGCGGAGCGGGGTGTCGCACTTCACGACCGCTTCCGACGCGGACGCGATCGCGCTCGCGCGCCGGATCCTCTCGTATCTGCCGCCCAACAACCTCGAGGAACCGCCCGCGGCCGCCGCCGCCGCGCCGCCGGACTCCGCGGCGAAGGAGCTCGCGCGGGCGGTGCCCGAGGACACGAACGCCCCGTACGACGTCCATGCCGTGATCGACCGGGTGGTGGACGTGGCGTCGTTCCTCGAGGTCCACGCGGGCTGGGCGCGGAACCTCGTGGTCGGGCTCGCCCGGCTCGACGGACATCCGATCGGGGTCGTCGGCAACAATCCCGCGGTCCTCGCCGGTACGCTCGACATCGCCGCGTCGACGAAGGGGGCCCGGTTCGTCCGGTGCTGCGACGCGTTCAATCTGCCGCTCGTCACGTTCGTGGACGTGCCGGGGTTCCTGCCCGGCACCGCCCAGGAGCACGGGGGCATCATCCGCCACGGCGCGAAACTGCTGTACGCCTACGCCGAGGCGACGGTGCCGATGATGACCGTGATCCTCCGCAAAGCGTACGGCGGCGCCTACGACGTCATGTGCTCGAAGCACCTGGGTGGGGATCTGAACCTCGCCTGGCCGACCGCCGAGATCGCCGTCATGGGCGCGGAGGGCGCGGTCAACATCCTGTTCCGGCGCGAACTCGAGAAGGCGAGCCCTGACGAGCGCGACCGCGTCCGCGCGCAGCTCACCCAGGAGTACCGGACCGAGTTCCTGAACCCGTACCTCGCCGCGGAACGCGGCTACATCGACGACGTGATCGACCCGGCCGAGACGCGCGATCGGCTCGTTCGGGGGCTCGCCCTGCTCGCCTCGAAGCGCGACGACCGACCCGGCCGCAAGCACGGGAACATCCCCCTGTAATCCGGAGCCTTTCCTGCGATGGTCGGCCTCACCGAGACGGTCCTCCGGGACGGGCACCAGTCGCTCATCGCCACCCGGATGCGCACGCGGGACATGCTGCCCGCCGCCGAGCGGCTCGATGCCGTCGGGTACCGGTCGCTCGAGGTGTGGGGTGGGGCGACGTTCGACGTCTGCTTGCGGTTCCTGCGCGAGGACCCCTGGGAACGGTTGCGCGCGCTCAAGCGGGCCATGCCCCGCACGCCGCTGCAGATGCTCCTGCGCGGGCAGAACCTGGTCGGCTACCGGCACTACCCGGACGACGTGGTGCGCGCGTTCGTCGCCGAGGCGGCGCGCGAGGGGATCGACATCTTCCGCGTCTTTGACGCGCTCAACGACCCGCGGAACATGGCGGTCGCGCTCGACGCGGTGCGCCGGGCCGGAGGTCGCGCCCAGGCGACGATCTGCTACACGCAGTCCCCGGTCCATACCCTCGAGGCGTTCGTCGAGCTCGGACGGCGGCTCGCCGCGCTGGGCGCGGACGAGCTGTGCGTCAAGGACATGGCGGGCTTCCTGCCCCCCACGGAGGGGGCCGCGCTCGTCCGGGCCCTGGTGAAGGAGGTCGGCCTTCCGGTCGTGGTCCACACCCACTCGTCGAGCGGGATGTCGACGATGACCTGCCTCGCCGTGGCCGAGGCCGGGGCCACCGCGGTCGATGGGGCCCTGAGCCCGTTCTCCGGCGGCGCCTCGCAGCCCCCGACGGAGACGCTCGTGGGCGCGATGCAGGGCTCTGCCCTCGATCCCCGACTGGACCTCGGGGCGCTCGCCGACCTCGCGGAGTACTTCCGGGGGGTGCTCGAGCACTACCGACCCCTGCTCAATCTGCGCTCGCTCCAGACGGACCCGCTGATCCTCACGCACCAGATCCCCGGCGGGATGCTCTCGAACCTCCTCGCCCAGCTGAAGGAGCAGGAGGCGCTCGGGCGGCTCACCGAGGTGCTCGACGAGGTCCCCCGGGTCCGGGCCGACCTGGGCTATCCGCCCCTCGTGACCCCGACGAGCCAGATCGTCGGGATCCAGGCGGTGATGAACGTCCTCACCGGCAGTCGGTACCGGCAGATCACGCAGGAGGTCCGGGACTACGTGCGCGGGCTCTACGGGACGCCGCCCGCGCCGATCGACGCCGAGCTTAGTAAGCGCGTCACGGCCCAGGCCCCGGCGATCTCCGGGCGGCCGGCGGACCTCCTGCCGCCGGAGCTCGAGCGGATGACCGCCGAGGTGCGCCAGCTCGTCCCGGCCGCGGACACGGCGGAGGCGCTCTCGTTCGCCCTGTTCCCGGAAGTCTACCGGGCCTACCACGACGCCCGCCGCAAGGGGCTCACCTCCGACGTGCTCACGACCGCCGCGCTCGGGGTCGTGGGCGCCCTGCGGGCGCCGCCGCGCGTGGCGCCGGCCCCCGCGCCTCCCGGGGCGGGGAGCGACCGGGGGCTCTCGCCGTGGGCGTTCGACGGGCGCGCCCACCAGCACGCCCAGCGGAGGTGGATCGTTGCGCATCAGCCTCGAACGCGCCGGTAAGCGCGCGGTCGTCGAGGTCGCCGCCGCGGGCGACGTCGTCACGGTCGACGGCCATCGATTCCCCGTGAAGGTCGTGCACGTCTCCGACCTCTCCGTCGAGCTCGAGATCGACGGCGAGCGGGTCGTCGTCGACCAGTGGCCCGCCCACTTCCCGACGCCGCCGGGCCCGGTCGACGTCAACGGCGAGCGATGGACCGTCCGGGTGGAGCCGGGCGCGCCGGACGCGAACGCCGCCCCGACCCCCCGGGTCCCGCGACCTTCCATGCCCAGCGCTTCGACCACGCCGGTGCCCCCGGCCGACGCCCCGCCGGGAGGGATCGCCGTGGTGCCGCCCATGCCCGGAAAGATCCTCGAGGTACGGGTCGCGGAAGGGGACCGGGTCCGGGGGGGCGACGTCCTCCTGGTGCTCGAGGCGATGAAGATGCGCAACGAGGTCACGAGCCCCGCGGACGGCACGGTCCGGGGGCTGGCCGTCGCCGCGGGCGCGAACGTTCGGGCGAAGGACCCACTGCTCTACGTCGTGCCGGAATAGTCCCGTCGGGCCGGACTAGAACCGGGGGGCCGCGTAGCCGCACGCGGGGCACGTCGGAGTGCCGGGCGTCATCGGCGCCGCGCAGTAGATGCAGAAGCCGAGCGAGCCGAGCGGCGCTGCCGGCGGCGCACCGGGCGCCGCCGGGTCCGCGCCGGGGAAGCCCGCGCCCGCCGACCCGAGCGGCGGGCCCGCGCCCGCGCGCCGCCCGCCGAGGGGGAGGTAGAAGAGCGCGAACGACGCGATCATCCAGCCGAGCAGGAAGTAGAACGCCTCGACGTCGAGCGACGGGTAGAGGAGCACGACCAGGATGACGATCCCGAGGATCGCGAAGTTGACGATCGAGAGCACGGTCCGGACGCGCATCCGACTTCGATCGGGAGCAGCCCGCCCGGCCTACATGGCCTTTGGTCCCGGCCGCGAGGCCATAGTCTAATAGGCCCCGCGGCTGCCGCGCCCCCGTGACGGCGCCCCCCCGGCTCGTCCCGCTCGACGAGTTCACCTACGAGATCCCCCGCGACGAGGGCTCCGGGATGCGGGTCCCGGGTCGCCTGTTCTCCGACGCGGCGCTCCTCTCGGGCGTCGAGGGCGACCCGTCCCTGGGCCAGCTCGCCAACGTGGCGACGCTCCCCGGGATCCAGCGCTACGCGCTCGCGATGCCGGACATCCACTTCGGCTACGGCTTCCCCGTGGGCGGCGTCGCCGCGTTCGACCTCGCCGAGGGGGTCGTCTCGCCGGGCGGGATCGGCTACGACATCAACTGCGGCGTCCGCCTCTTGAGGACCTCCCTGACCGTCGACGAGGTGCGCCCCCGCCTCGCGGCGTTGGTCGACCGCCTCTACCACGAGGTGCCGTCGGGGGTCGGGTCCAAGGGCGGCCACCCCCTCACGGCCGGCGGGGTCGACGAGGTGTTGGCCGGCGGGGCCCGCTGGGCGGTCGATGCCGGGCTCGGCCGTCCCGCCGACCTCGCGGTCCAGGAGGAGGAGGGCCGGCTCGCGGCCGCCCGGCCGGGGGAGGTCTCCGAGAGCGCGCGCAAGCGCGGCTTGAAGCAGCTGGGCACCCTCGGCTCGGGGAACCACTTCCTCGAGGTCCAGGCCGTCGACCGGGTCTTCGATCCGGAGTTCGCCCGGACGCTCGGCCTCGGGCCCGGCGGGGTCACGGTCATGCTGCACACGGGCTCGCGCGGGCTCGGCCACCAGGTGGCGACCGACTTCATCCAGCGGATGGACCGGAAGCTCGCGGAGGCCGGCACGCCGCTCGTCGACCGGCAGCTCTCGTGCGCGCCGATCGCGTCGGACGATGGGCAGCGGTACCTCGGCGCGATGGCCGCGGCCGCGAACTTCGCGTGGGCGAACCGGCAGGCGATCACGTTCGGGGTCCGTCGGGCGTTCGCTGGGGTGTTCGGGCGCCCCGACGAGGAGCTCGACCTCTCGGTCGTCTACGACATCGCGCACAACATCGCGAAGGTGGAGGAGCACGCGGTCGACGGCGGACGGCGCCGGGTCCTGGTGCACCGCAAGGGCGCGACGCGCGCCTTCCCCGCGGGCCGGGAGGAGGTCCCGACCGCCTACCGGGCGTTCGGACAGCCGGTCCTGATCCCCGGCGACATGGGGACCGCGAGCTACGTGCTCGGGGGCCTGCCGACGTCGATGGACCGCTCGTTCGGCTCCTCCTGCCACGGGGCGGGCCGACGGCTCTCCCGGCACGCGGCCGTGCGGGAGTTCCGGTACGAGGACGTGACGCGCGCGCTGCACGGCCGGGGGATCATCGTCCGCTCGGCGTCGCGCGAGGGCGTCACCGAGGAGGCGCCCGGGGCGTACAAGAACGTCGAGGAGGTGGTCCGCGTCGCCGAAGGGGCGGGCCTCACCCGTCGCGTCGTGCGGCTCGTGCCGCTCGGGGTCGTCAAGGGCTAGCCGAAGGCGACCGGCGCCCGCAAGACCTCATAACCCCGACCCGGCGTTTGTCCGCGGAGTACCGTGGACCCGTACCTGGGTTACGAGATCGCGCTCGCGGTCGTCGTCGCGTATGCCGTCGTCGTCTACGCCCTGCATCGGGCGGGACGGCTCGGCCCGGACCGCGCGCTGAGCCTGTTCGGGCCGGCGCTGATGATCAAGACGAAGCGCGGTCTCGCGGCCCTCGACCGCTGGGGCCGGTTCCGTCGCTTCTGGACCCGGGTCTCGGACCTCGGGATCACGCTCGCGGCGATCGCCATGGCCGCGATCTTGGCGCTGCTCGTCGCCGACGCGGTCGTCGCGGTCCGGCTCTCCCCCTCCCAGGCTCCGTCGGTCCAGGAGGCGCTCGGGATCCCGGGCATCAACCCGATCATCCCGATCGGCTACGGGATCGTCGCGCTCGTTGTCGGGATCGTCCTGCACGAGCTCATGCACGGCGTGATCGCCCGCTCGCAGGGGATCGGCGTCAAGTCGCTGGGGATCCTCTGGTGTGTCGTCCCCGTCGGCGCCTTCGTCGAGCAGAACGACGAGGACATGATGGCGACGACCCGGCGGAGGCGCGACCGGGTCGCGGCCGCGGGCGTGCTCGCGAACTTCGCGCTCGCGGTCGTCTTCTTCGTCGCGCTCTCGGCCGTGATCTCGAGCTCGGTCGCCCCGAACGCGAACGGCGTCGGGGTCGTCTACGTCCAACCCGGCACCCCGGCCGCCAACATCTCCCTCGCGCCCGGCGACATCCTCACGAGCATCAACGGGACCGCGACGACGACGACCGCCCTCTTCGAGTCGTCCCTCGCGAACACGACCCCCGGCGAGACGGTCGCGGTCGACTACTACTCGGCCGCCACCGGCGGGCTCGTCGCCACCTCCGTCGTCCTCGCCCCGAGCCCCTCGGTGGCGGGCCGGGGCTTCCTCGGGGTCTCGGTCGACTATCTCACGCCGTCCGAGCTGAAGGCGACGCTCGTCAACCCGTGGGGCAGCCCTGCCGGTCCGTTCGAGGGCCCGATCAACTGGATCGTGCTGCCGCTCGCGACCCTCGAGCCGATCCAGGGCTCGACGACGAGCTACTTCCACTTGACGGGCGCGCTCGCGAGCTCCGATCCAACGGCCTTCTGGATCGGCGCGAACCTCCTCTACTGGCTCGCCTGGATGAACCTCCTGCTCGGCCTCTCGAACGCGCTCCCGCTCGTCCCGCTCGACGGCGGGCTCCTGTTCCGCGACTTCGCGGCGTCGATCGCCGCCCGCTGGAAACGCGGCTGGGACGCGGCCCGCCTCGACGCCTTCGGGGGCCAGGCGGCGGTCGCCTCGTCGCTCCTCGTCCTGCTGCTGCTCGCCTGGCAGTTCATCGTGCCGCGGCTCTAGGGCGCGCGGCGGCCGCTCACCACTTCGACTTTCCGTCGACGATCAGCTTCTCCCGTGGCTTCTGGATCCAGCCGACGAGCCGCGGGGCGAGGGCGAGGAGTGCGCCGATCCCGGCGCCCCCGAGGATCGTCTCGAGCGGAAGATCGGGGTACGGATACTGCACGACGATCGTCCAGATGCGCTCGGCTTGAGCCCCGGAGCGGTCCGTGACGTTGAGCGAGAGGCGGTAGTCCCCGACGTCCGGGAAGTAGAGCGTCCCGTTGGTCGACGTCGAGCGGGAGCCGTTCGGGAACGTCCAGAGGTAGGTGTACGGGGGTCCCTTGCCGCCGTACGCCTCGGCGTGGATCACGACGGTGAGCGGACGCGCGCCGCTCCCCGGATCCGGCCCGCCCGCGATCCCGAGCACCGGGCCGGCGGCGACGCCGAACACCCGGACGATCCGGTTGCCGAAGCTGTCGCTGGCCGTCAGCGAGACGGTGTAGCCCGCGGGCCCGTAGTAGACGTGCTCGAAGGAGAGCCCGCCGCTCTCCGTGCCGTCCCCGAAGGACCACTCGACGTTGACCGGGCGGAGGCCCCCGAACGTCGCGTTGCCGAAGATGGGGAACGGGACGATCCCGTGGTCCGGGCTCACCGCTCCGGCGAGCGCGAGGTCGCTCGTGGCCGGCACCGCGCCGCCCGGACCCAGCGCGAAGAAGTTCGGGAGCCGGGCGGTCGCGTTCACGAGCGGCACGAAGTAGGGGTCCGTGACGCTCGCCCCGATCGTGAGGGTGTTGTCGAGGGCCGGCGGCAGCGGACCCGCGTAGGTCGTGGTGACCGTGTCGCCCCAGGCGGTCTGGCCCGCATCGAGCGACCAGTTGACGTCGGCCGGCGCCTCGCTCGTCGGGATCCCGACCGGGCTCGCCGTGAACGTCACCGGCTCGCCGGCGAGGACGTTCGTCGCCGGCGAGACGGTGAAGCTCACGCCGCGCGCCCCGCTCGACCCCGGCGGCCCGACGTCGATCACGAACGCCTCGCTCGCGTTCCCGCCCCCGCTGTCCTCGAGGAGCCCCGTGGCCACGAACTCGCCCGGATTCTCGTAGACGTACTCGACGGTGTGCCCGACCGCCCCGTTCCCGGTGCCGAACGTCCAGACGGTGTCCGACGCGTTCGCGCCGTAGCCGCCCTTCACCTTCGCGAAGAAGTACACCGTGAGCGGCGCCGGGCCCGACATGTTCGACGTCGCGAACGTCGCATCCATGCCGGGGACGATCGTGAGGTTCGCGGTCGCGAAGGCCTGGTCCCCGACGGAGTCGTTGTACCACTCGCTCACGCTGAAGTTGCCCGGGGACGGGAAGATCGCGCAGCCGCACGCCTCGGAGTACGACTCGTTCGAGCGCAGCACCACCGACGGCGCGAGCCCGTCGGGGGCCGTCGCCCCGCCCGACGCCGCGAACGGGGGCGCGAGCAGGTCGGCCGGGGCGTCCCGCACGAGCGCGGCGGGGATGGGCGAGAGCGTGAGCGGGCTCGCGGGGTTCCCGCAGCTCGGGCTCGGGGCCCCGCCGACGGCGATCGCCACGCGGGCGCTGGCCGCCGCGTTGGACGGGACCGAGGAGTCGTTCGCGACGACCTCGGCGCAGAAGCCGCCCGCGACGGCATAAACGTGGGCGGTCCCCGCGTCCGGGCCCAGCGGGGAGAAGGCCCCGTCGCCGAAGAAGAACTGGAAGCGGTACGGTCCGCTCCCGCCCGACGCGGTCGCCGCGAACGTGACCGCCTCGCCGACGCCAGGGTCGGACACGGACGCGGTCAGGTTGACCGTCAGCGCGTGGCCGCCCACGTCGACGACCACGGGAGGAGCGACGGTCGCGTTCCCCGACGCGTCGAACGCGTAGGACTGGACGAGATAGACCCCGGGGCTCGCATAGCTGTGGTTCACGGGGCCGCCGGTGACGGTCGCCGACGTCCCGTCGCCGAACGAGACCCCCTCGAGCGGGTACGGGGCCGTGCCACCGGTCGTGGCGACCGCGATCGAGACGTTCTGCGGGGCCGCCCCATACCGGGGCGAGGCGTACACGAACGTGGAGAGGCTGCCGCCGGGGAGGCCGCCGCCGCGGAGCAGGGCCGGGAGCAGCGCGGTGAGGATCGGGGTCCCCAGGCCCGTGACCGGGTTCCAGCCGGCGGCGGCGGAGTACGCTCCGTTGTTCCCCTCCGTGATCGCGTGGAAATCCTGCGCGTAGCCCCCCGAGGCCAGGATCTGGTACAGGCTCGGGTCGAGGAGCCCCAGGTCCCCTCCCGCGAGCTGGTCGGCGAGCGCGGCGAATCCCGCCCACGCGGGCGTGCCGGCGCTGGTCCCTCCCACCGAGGTGAACGCGCCGTCGACGACGATCCCCACCGCGGTCCCGGCGTTGAGCGCCACGTCCGGGACGCCCCGCGCTCCGGTCGGATCCGGGATGCCGACCTGCCACCACGGCTCGGGGAACGGCGCGTACCCGCCGCCCGAGCCCCCCTGGTTGTCGCAGCCCGGCGCGGTCGCCCCCGTCGCGTTGCCGGACCAGGCGCTCTCGGAGGCGTAGACGCCCCCGGACCCGACGCTGAGCACCGTGCCGCCCACTCCGGTCACGTACGGATCGGACGCGGGGAAGTTCGTCGAAACGCCCGAGGTCCCGTCGGCCGCGCCGCAGTCGCCCGAGGCCGCGAAGACGGAGATCCCTTCGGCCGCGCCGAGCTCGAGGACGGGCCCGAGGATCGCATACGAGCCGTCCGAGGAGGCGTTGCAGGCGGTCGAGCACGGCGTGAGGTATGCGTCGTACACCCCGACGTCCGGCTCGCCCCAGCTCATCGAGAGGACGTTCACGGAATCGTTCGCCACGAGGGCGTCGACCGCATCGTAGAGCCCGGCCTCGGCGTCGGGCGAGAACGTCATCGCGATCGCCGCGCCGGGGGCCGCGGCCCGGGCCCACTCGAGGTCCAGCGCGTCCTCGAGGTCCCAGTCGGGGTTGGTGGTGCTCGAGTTGAGATCCTCCGCGGTGGGGACGGGGTACTCGTAGTCGACGGTCCCCGCGGAGAGGCCCGACGCGGACGCAAAGGTCCCGAGGTCGGCGGCGAGCTGGCTCTGATTCTCTTCGCCGGAGTACGCGTCGACGATCCCGATCCGCGTCCCCGCGCCGTCCGTGCCGTTCGCGAGGAGTCCGCTCTCGTTGTAGGCGGTCTGGACCTCGCACGGAGCGAGCCCGCCGGGGGACGGTCCGCAGCTCGCGTCGGGACTGAGCACCGCGCCGTCGACCGGGGAGAGCGCCGGGGTGAGCGGCGTCGCGTCGCCCAGCCCGAAGACGCCGGTCGCGGCGAGGGACGACGGCAGCGACGCGGCGGTCGCGTGACTTACGAACGCCGGGCCCGATGGCGAGCCGTACTCGTCGAGCGTCGTCCCGAACGCCCGGTCCAGCCCCCCCGCGGGGCCCGACACCAGGAGCAGAAGGCCGTCGGAGTGGGCGGTCGCCGAGAGGCCGAACCCCTCGAAGTACGCCTCGGCGGACCGGAGCTCCTGCGGCGACGCGCCGTACCGTGCGTCGGCCGTCGCGGCCGAGAGGAATTGGCGGTACTCGGGCGTGCCCGGCACCGAGGCCGTCGCGACGAAGGCCGCGAGCCCGTCCGGGTCCATCGACGGGAGCCCGACGGCCACGCGGGCCGGTGTCGCGGCCGGTACCGGGCCGAGGAGCGCCTCGCCCGCGGCCGGCACGAAGGGGGGAGCGACCTCGACCGTCGCGGGCGCGGAGGGGACCGGTCCGGGGGAGGCGGTGGCCGGCGGCCCCGCCCAGTCGGTCCCGGCCGGCTCCGCGGAGGAGACCGAGAAGGCGACCGCGACCCCACCGGCGGACGCCGGCACCGGGACCCAGCCGGCGGCCAGCGAGGAGGCGATCACGACGGCCGCCACCGCCGCGGCCACCGCCCCGCGGGAGAACGAGCGCACGGGGACCTCGTCGATTCCACCGGCGCACCCCCTATCTTCCTTTCCGGAGGAGCCGGCGGGCGCGCAAGACCTCTTAAGCGACCGACCACCTCCGACCCCGAGCCCGGCCCTGTCCCGTCCCCGGCGACCGGGGCCTACGTTCCCCCATGGTCGGCCGACACGAGCCCGTCGCCCTCGACGGCGAGTCGCTGTTCGCCGAATACCCGTTCCTTCCGGGGGCGGAGGCGCTCCTGGGCGACGAGGCGGTCTCCGTCCGGCAGCTGGTGACCGACGCCGCCTTCGAGCGCGCCCGGTCGATCGGTCGGGCCCGGGTCCTCGCCGCGGTCGAGGACGCCCGAGGCACCCGCGACCTCGCGGAGCTCGCCGAGGCCCGGGGCGACGTGCGGTTCCTCTCGTTCCTCTTCGCCCGTCTCGTGCTCTCCGTGAGCCCGCTCCCCGGCCCGATCCGCCGGTGGGCGGTCGCCGAAGCGAAGCGCAGCTACGGCCGGCTCGCCCAGGTGCCGGCCGAGGAGCTCGCGGAGGTCGCCCGACGGCTCGGCTACGCCTTCGAGCCGCGCGACGACGGGATCGAGATCCCGCTCGCGAGCTACCTCGCGCTCGCGGTGCCGATCCGCGAGGCCGAGTTCCGGCTCGCCCAGCAGGCGTTGAGCCACGGCCTCGTGCGCGTGAGCCGAGTGCGTGCCGCTCGCCTGCTCCAGGAGGCGGTCCGCCTCCGGCTGGCGCTCCCCGTGCCGGTGCGCGCCGAGGTCCGGGAGCTCCTCGCCGCGCGCGAGGCCGAGCTCTTCGAGGAGGTCGCACGGCGCACGCCGGCGCCGGTGGCCCGGGCGGGCGTGCCGGGCGGCGCGCTGCGTCCGGACCGGTTCCCTCCGTGCATCCGGAAGATGCAGCGGACCCTCCAGGCCGGCGAGAACCTCTCGCACGCCGGTCGGTTCGCGCTCGCGGCGTTCCTCCACCGGGTCGGGGCCGACTTCGAGACGATCGTCGACGCGTACCGCGGCGCCCCGGACTTCGACGAGGGGATCACGCGCTACCAGGTCGAGCACATCACCCACCACGACGGCGGGGAAGGCTACCGGGTCCCCGAGTGCGACACGATCCGCAGCCACGGGCTCTGCTTCCGCGACGGCGACCCCTCCGCCGCCCTCGAGGTCGACCGGGCGCGCGACCCCCGCTGTTTCGAGCCCGCGCTCCGCCACCCGCTCCAGTACTACCGGTGGCGGGGCGGGGTGGAGATCGGGACGCCGCGCGACGGCCCGTCCGCTACGCCGGGGGCAGCGCCCGATAGATCCGACGGGCCCGGGCGAACGCGGTCCACTGGCCCGCGATGACAAAGTAGAGGAACGCGACGTCGAGCACGGTGAACGAGAACCCCAGCGCGTGGAACCGCGCCCACGGGGCGGTCGGCGCCCACGGCCAGGGCAGCCACAGGTCGAACTCGAGGAACGTCGCGAGCGCGAGCACCACGAGCCGGTCCGCGCGCGAGAGGAACCCCGAGTAGAGCCGGCCCTGGCCCACCGCCTGGGCCTGCGTGCCCATGTAGCTCGTGAGCAGGAGGCTCGCGAGCGCGAGGAGCGCGAGCACCGGATCGGCGTAGCCCGAGAGCGCGATCCCGAGCACGAGCACGACGTCCGCGTACCGGTCGAGCACGTGGTCGAGGAAGTCGCCCCGCACGCTCGCGCGGTGGGTGGCCCGCGCCACTTCGCCGTCGAGGACGTCGAAGATCCCCGTCAGGAGGATCAGCGCCGCGACCGGTAGGAACAGGATCGGGGACGTCCACCGGACGAGGCCGGAGAGGACCGCCGCGGCGACCGCGAGCCCGATCGCGAGCGCGCTCAACCGGTCCGGGCGCCAGCCGAGGAACGGACGCGCGAGCCGCGCGATGTACGGCTGCACCCGGGCGCGGTAGCCCTCGAGGACCATCGTCCCCGCCTACGGCGGCCGGTCCAAAAGATGCGCGGTCAGCCGCGGATCGCGCAGCCAGTCTACGGTCCCGAGGCGGGCGGGGCCCCCGCGTCGCAGCCGCTCGGCGACCTCCCGGGCGACCGAGCCCACGGACCGGCGGGACGTATCGATCTCCCAGACCCGGCGCCCGAGCGCGACCGCCTCGACGAGCACGACGTCGAGCGCCTCGGCCTCGACGTTCGCGCGTCGGTCCCGGGCGGTCCCCCGACGGGCACCGGCGAGCCGGCGGGCGAGCGCGGCCGGACGGCATCGGAGCACGATCACGTCGTGGACCGGGAGCAGGTGCGCGAGGTGTCCGACGACGAGGTCGTAGGAGGCCGGAGGGGGCCCAAGTCGGGCGAGGTCGACGACCACGGAACGGCCCACGCGTCGGCCGAGGCCTTGCAGGAGCGCCCAGTCGGCGACCTCGATCGACCGGACCCCCGGGGCGAGGAGGCGCGCGACCGCGCTCTTTCCGGTGCCGGGCGTGCCCGAGAGCGCGACCGGGCGACGCACGCCCCGGGGCCGGGGGGCCCGCCTCACACGAACCGCAGCGCGGGGAACTCGCGCCGCCACGCCCGCACCTCGGAAAGGACCGTCTCGCCGCGCACCCCGCCCCGGACGAGGAGGTCGGCGAGCCGCGGCATCGCCTCCGGCGTGAGGCCGAGGCGCGTCGCCTCGGCCGTGCCGATCCGGCCGACCAGGTCGATGAGGAGGCGTTGCTTCTCGAGGCGGCGCGCGAGGGCGCCCGGCCCGAGGCCGTGGGCGGCCCGCAGGCGCGCCGGGTCGAGGTGAAGCTGGTGCGAGGCAGAGAACCCCTGCGCCTCCGCGACGAGCGGGAGGCCCGCGTCCGCGAGCGCGCGGCCGAGCGCCCGGGAGTTCGCGACGACCCCGCGCGCGTACTCGCCGCCGAACCGCTCCAGCTCGAGCAGCGTCCGGGTCAGCGCGGCGATCCGGTTCCAGTGCGCGTTGTCGAAGATCCGCCAGACGAGGGACGGGTCGATCTGCCGGAACAGGTCCTCCCGGTCGGTGACGAGCAGGCCCCCCTGGGGTCCCGGGAACGACTTGTGGGTGCTCCCGAACAGCACGTCGGCGCCCTCGCGGAGCGGGTCCTGGAACTCCCCGCCGGCCAGGAGCCCGAGCACGTGGGAGGCGTCGTAGAAGACGAGCGCGTCGTGCGCGTGCGCCTCCTCGGCGATCGCGCGCAGCGGGTACGGGAAGAGGAAGAAGCTCTGGCCGAGCACGACGGCGTTCGGCCGCTCGGCGCGGATCGTCGCGATCGCGCGCTCCGCGTCGACCGAGTGGCCCGGCCCGTCGGCCGGCAGCGGCCGCACGGTGTAGCCGAACAGCGCGGGAATGTAGCCGGGCGCGTAGCCGTCGTAGCCGCCCTCGCCGGGCTCGATCGCGAGCAGCCGCGACCGGGGCGGCAGGAGCGGGACGAGCGCCGACAGCGCGGCGATGTGGCCGGAGAGCGGGCGGACCGTCGCGCACCGGCCGTGGAAGAGCCGGGACGCCGCCGCGTTCCCCATCGCCTCGATCGCGTCGGTAAAGCGGGTCCCCGTGTACGAGTTGTCGAGCGTCTCGCCGTCCCGCTCGAAGGGGACCGGCAGCGTGTAGCGGCCCGCGAGGTCGCTCGCCAGGTAGCGACGGGCCGTCGGCGAGAGGGCGTTCTCGCTGGGCAGGAGGTTGAAGACGTCGCGGCCCCGCCAGCGGTCGTGGGCGCGGACGAGCCGATCGAGCTCCGCTTCCGCGGAGGAGGGCGCGGCGCCCCCGGTCACGAGCTACCGGTGGGCACGCCCGGCCGGACGGCGAGCTTGCGGTGCTCGACGTGGCCGCAGCGCGGACACTCGAGCTCCGCGCCGTGGACCCGGAGCGGCGCGTGGCAGACCTGGCAGCGCGCCGCGACGACGCCGAGCGTCGCGGGCGCGGTCGTGAGCTTCACCGAGGGGTGCGCCTGGAGGACCTTCGCGAGCAGCATGTCGCCGACGGCGAACTCGCCCGAGAGGCTCTCCGTGTAGCCGTCCTTCGCCTTCGAGATGTGGACGGTGCCCTCGGGCTCGCCCGGGATCCCGCGACGGGTCGTGGCCTCCGCGAGGACCGTGACGATCGCCATCGCGGTCTTGAGCTCGTCCACGCGGGCGTAGACGATGTCGCCCTCCCGGAGCTCCGGGACCGCGTTCGCGGCGTCGACCCGCACGGTCCGGTCGCGGGGATCGATCGACGGCGTCCCGACGACGCTCGCGAAGATCCGGCCCCCGTGCTCGTAGGTCCCGCGGCCGGGCAGGAACTCCTCCGCGGCGCCCAGGTATTCTCCCGGCAGGACGAACTTCGGCAGCTCTTCGGACGTCATGGAGGTTCCGTGATGCGGATCGCCCAGAGGTCGACCGCGAGCGCCACCCGTTCCCGCCGGTGGTGCGGGAATACCCGGGGCAGCGCCCAGGGCACCGGTCGCGTCGCGTCGACGTACGCGGCGCGCTCGACCGCCCGGCGCGCTATAAAGGTTCGGGAGTCCGCGAGCGCGAACGCATAGATCGCCCGCTGGGCGGTGGCGAACGCGGCGGCCCAGAACGGGCGGTCGGCCCCGCGGCGCTGGGCGCCGAACGGCGGGTTCATGAGGACCGTATCGGCGCGCCCTTGCCAGGCGGCGACGTCGGACGCGACCCAGCGGACCGGTCCGCCGAGCGCCTCGGCGGACCGGCGCCCGAGCGCGATCGCCGCCGGGTCGACCTCGACCGCGGTCACGGACCGGGCTCCGAGCAGGGCCGCCCCGATCGCGAGCCGGCCGGTGCCGGCGCCGAGGTCGACCACGGCGCGGTCGACCAGGTCGTCCGCGTCGCAGGCCGCCCTCAAGAGCTGGGCGGCCGCGTCCGCCGGGGTCGCGACCTGCTCGAGCTCGGGCCGGCCGTGCGCGAACGGCGGGACGGACTCGAGCGAGCGCTCGAGCGCGCTCCAGCGCCGGGGCGTGGGGGCGCGGGTCATGCGGGGAGCCGGATTCGAACCGGCGAACGCCTTCGCGACAGGATCTCCTCCGTCGGGGGGCCGAGCGCCGCCCGGCGGTTTAAGTCCTGGGCCGTTGCCTGGCTTGGCTATCCCCGCACCGTTCAGCGCGCGGGGGCGGCGGCTTCCTCTTCCTTCGCCGCTTTCGGGGCGGCCTTCTTGACCGAGACCCGGCGCGGGAAGTACTTGAGGAGCACGACGTCGTTGACCGACGACACCCAGCGGTACGGCACGTTCGTGGGCCGGGAATCCTCCACTAACATCGGGCTCGTCTCGGCCAGGTAGAGGCCGTCGACCTTCGACGCTTCCACGTCGACGACGACGTTGTCGACCTCGCCCAGGAGGCGGCCTTCGGGGGTGTAGATCTGGCGACCGAGCAGCTCTGTCATCTCGACGAGCATGGTGAGGTTCCCGCTGCCGAGGACTCGGGTCGACCTTCTTATGCCTTTGGGCGGACCGGCGGCGCCTGAGGGGCCGCTAGCCCGGCTCCGCCGCCTCGTCCGCGCCGGCCGCGGTCTCGTGCCGCACCTGGGCGCGGTACATCTCGAGGAGCTCGTGGGCGGTCGTCGCCTCGGTGGGTCCCTTGTCGTCGCGGAAGCGGCCCGTGAAGCGGGGGAACCGGAGCGCGAGACCGGCGCCCGGTCGGATCGCGCCCATCGCGGCCCGGTGGACGGGGCTCAGGGTCAGCTCCGCGCCCCGGACCTCGAGGACGAGCTTCGGCCGCATCCAGCGGTCGGGGGCGATCCCCGTCTCGACGCCCGGCGGTGGCTCGTCGAGCTCGAACGGCCGGAGCCGCTTCGGCATCTCGGCGAGCTGGGCGTCGTCGAAGCCGCTCCCGACCTTCGTGAACGTCTCGAAGCGGTCGCGCTTCGGATCGTAGACCGCCAGCAGGAACGCGCCCCAGCGTCCGGCCCGGCGGCCGCGGCCGGCGAACGCGCCCACGACCACGCCGTCGATCGAGTCCGAGAGACCGACCGTGTAGTCGCGCTTGTACTTGATCCACCAGTAACCGCGGGCGCCCGCCCGGTAGGCGCTCTCGGGCTTCAGCGACTTCGCGACGACCCCCTCGCCGCCGCCGGCGATCGCCGCGTCGAAGAACGCGGTCGCCTCGTCGACCGTCGAGACCCGCTGCTGCTCGGCGAGCCGCACGCGGTCGCCGGCACGCACGATCCGCTCGAGCGTCGCCCGTCGGTCGGGGAACGCCCGGGCGTACGTCTCCTCGCCGCCGGCGAGCAGGACGTCGAACAGGAACAAGCAGACCGGGATCTCCTCCTGAGCCTTCTCGAGCTCGTGCTTGCGGCCGCGGCGGCGGGAGACCGCCTGGAACGGCTGGATCTCGCCGGTGTCGGGGTCGATCGGCACGCACTCGCCCTCGACGATCGCGGGCTTCGAGCGGATCGCCCCGGGGATCTCGCGGACGAGCTCGGGGAACTGGGCGCTGATCTCGTCGAGCCGACGCGAGAAGAGCCGGACGGGGCCCTCCCGCGGGACGTGGGCCTGCACCCGGAGCCCGTCGTACTTGTACTCGAGGGCCGCCGAGCCGCCCATCCGTTCGAGCACGGCCGCGAGCGTCGGCTCGCGCTCGGCGAGCATCGGGCGGATCGGCCGTCCGACCGTGAGGTGGATCCGGTCGAGGCCCGCGACCCCGTGCTCGACGAGCGTGGTCGCGAGGAGGCCCAGGTCGCTCGAGAGGTTGAACGCCGCCTCGATCGCCTTCCGCGATTCCTTGGTGCCGTCGGCGAACGCCTCGTTGAGCGCGTCGAGGATCGTCATCTCCCGGACGCCGACGCGCAACGTCCCCAGCAGGAACCGGACGAGGAACTTCCCCTCGACCGGGGCGCTCGCCCGCAACAGCTCGGCCGCGATCGAGACCTTGACCTCCTGCGATCCCTCGCCCTTCGCGTCGGCGAGGCGCCGCAGCTCCGCGTAGACGACGTCGACGTCGAGGCCCGGGGTCCCGTCGAGCGTCGTCCGGCGGGCCAGCAGCTCGGCGGTCGTCGTGCCGAGGTCCCCCGACTCCTTCGCCCGGCGCTTCACCTCGGCCTCCTCGGCGCCGGTCGCGAGCGCGACCGCCCGACGCGCGAGCGAGTCGGCGACCCCGAGCTCGACGCCCTCGTACTCGGGTCGCAGCATCCCCTGGGCGAGGAACAGCACCTCCACCAGGGTCGGGGGGCGGAGGGGCCGGATCAGCGCGACGAGGATCGCCCGGGAACCGAGCCGCTTCGGCTCCGCCTCGATCCGCTCGAGCGCGCTCGCGAGGTCACGGAACTTCACGGCGCGCCCCCTCCTCGACGGCGGCCCGCAGCCGGGCGAGGTTCGCTTCGACGGCCCCCGCGCCGTAGACCGACTGGCCGCAGACGAAGAACGACGCGCCGTGCGCGGCCGTCGCGCGCGCCGTCTCGACCGTGATCCCGCCGTCGATCGCGAGCTCCACGGACCGGCCGAGCGCGTCGATCCGACGCCGCGCCTCCGAGAGCTTCGGGAGCACCTCGGGGAGGAACGGCTGGCCGGAGAACCCGGGGTGGACGCCCATCACCATGAGCTCGTCGATCTCGCCCAGCCAGGGGAGCGCGGCGTCGAGCGGGGTCTCGGGCTTCAGCGCGACGCCGACCCGGGCCCCGAGCGCGTGCACCGCGGCGATGACGCTCCGGGGCTCGGAGCGGGACTCGGCGTGGAAGACGAGGGTGTCGCCCCCCGCGCGCCGGAACGCCTCCACGTAGCGGAGCGGGTCCTCGATCATGAGGTGGACGTCGAGCGGCTTGCGGGTGCGGGCCCGGACCGCGGCGACGAGCGCGGGGCCGAAGGAGAGGTTCGGCACGAAGTGCCCGTCCATCACGTCGAGGTGGAAGGCGTCCGCGCCGCCCGCTTCGGCGGCTCGGACGGCGTCGCCCAGGGCGCCGAAGTCGGCGCTGAGGAGCGACGGAGCGAGGACCAAGCGGCGGGCGCCGACCGGCACGGCGCCCTCCACCCCGCCCGCGTATTTAGACCCGGGCGACGCTCAGAGGAAGTCGCGCGGGTCCGGCGCGCCGTCGGCGACGACGACGCGGCGCCCGCGTCGGATCGCCTCGCCCTCCGGGGTCCAGCGCCCGTACTCCGTGAGGCGGTGCCACGTCGGGCGGAACGGCCGCCCGGCCCAGCGGCTCTCCGAGGCGGGCACGTAGTACAGGAACCCCCAGAAGAGGAACTCGGCATAGAGGGCGGCGACGAGCCCGAGCAGCCCCACCGCGAGCAGGCCCGCCTCGAGCGCCGCGGCGACGATCCAGATGTCGAGGATGAAGAGGAGGAGCCCCAGGTACCACTTCGACGCCGAGAAGTACCACCAGTCGTGCCAGCTCGGGCCGGGGTCGGCGAGCGCCTTCCGCTTCTCTTCCGCGACCCGGTCGAGCTGACCCTGGAGCTCGAACCACTCGTCGGGGTCCTCGGGAGGACGCTCGGGGGCCTCGGGGTACGAGCCCGCCATCGGGCCTCGACCTCCCTCGCTAGGCCGCGGGCGCGTCGGGGAGGGGGGCGGGCGCCGCCTCGGGCGCCGCCGCCTCGATCGCCGGCGTCGCGATCGGCTGGGGGTACAGGTGGCAGGCGACGAAGTGCCGCGGCCGGACCTCGATCAACGGAGGGTCGACCCGCGAGCAGACGGGCATGACGGCCGGGCACCGGGTGTGGAAGTGGCAGCCGGACGGGGGAGCCGCCGGGCTCGGGACGTCGCCGCTGAGCACGATGCGCTTGCGTTTGAGCTCCGGGTCCGGGATCGGGATCGCGGAAAGCAGCGCCTGGGTGTACGGGTGCATCGGGCGCGAGAACAACTGGTCCGTGGGCGCCCGCTCGACGACGCGGCCGAGGTACATCACGACGACCCGGTGGCTGACCGCGCGGATGACGGAAAGGTGGTGCGAGATGAACAGGTACGAGAGGCCCTGCTCCTGCTGGAGGCGCCGCAGGATCCCGAGGATCTGGGCCTGCACCGAGACGTCGAGCGCGCTCGTCGGCTCGTCGAGGACGATGAAATCCGGCCGGAGCGCGAGCGCGCGGGCGATGCAGATGCGCTGGCGCTGGCCGCCGGAGAACTCGTGCGGGTAGCGCCAGGCGTGATCCGGGTTCAAGCCCACGTCGGCGAGCAGCTCCTCGACCCGACGGACCCGCTCCGCCCGCGTGCCCGCGTGGTGGATGGTCAACGGCTCGGCGATGATGTCTCGGACCAGCATCCGGGGCGACAGGGACCCGAACGGGTCCTGGAACACGATCTGGAGCTTCGCGCGGAGTTCGTGCATCTGCCGCCGGGACTTGCGGTAGATCGAGTAATGCCGCGCGAGGCCGTCGAGCTCCTTCAGCGCCGCCTTCGCCTGGGCGGGCATCTGCTGCTGGCCGTTGTCGATCTGCCGGGCGTACGGTCGCAGCTGCCGGTAGATCGTGTTGATCCGCTGGAGGTCGTCGTCGGGCGGTCGGTAGAACGTGTGCCCGGACGTGGGCGGGATCAGGCTCAAGAGCAGCCGGCCGACCGTCGTCTTGCCGCAGCCGGACTCGCCCACGAGCCCGACGGTCTCGGACCGCTTGACGTCGAAGTCCACGCCGTCTACGGCCTTGACGGAGCCGATCTGCGTCGCGAAGAGGCCGCCCTTGATGGGGAAGTGCTTGCGAAGGTTCCGGACGGCGAGGACTGTCGACGACGCATCCGATTCCATCCTCCGGAACACCTCGTGCGGTGACTACTCGGGCGCGACCGGCCCGTGGTATAAATAGCAGGCGACGGAATGATCCGGCCCCTCGAGCGTCGTCGGGGGGCGCTCCCCCTTGCAAACGGGCATCGCGTACGGGCAGCGCGGGTGGAACCGGCAGCCCGAGGGCGGCGTGATCAGGTTGGGGACGGACCCGGGGATCGACGAGAGCTGCTTATCCGGCTGGTCGAAGCGGGGGATCGACGAGAGCAGCCCCTGGGTGTACGGGTGCATCGGCTGGCGGAACACGTCCGAGACCCGGCCCTGCTCGACGATCTGCCCGGCGTACATGACGCAGACCCGGTCGGCGACCTCGGCGATCACGGCGAGGTCGTGGGTGATCAGCAGCACCGCGCTGCCGACCCGGTGCCGCAGGTCCTGCATGAGGTCGAGGATCTGGGCCTGGATCGTGACGTCGAGCGCGGTCGTGGGCTCGTCGGCGATGAGCACGTCCGGGTCCGACGAGAGCGCCATCGCGATCATCACGCGCTGCAGCATCCCGCCCGAGAGCTCGTGCGGGTAGCCGCGCGCGACCTGCGACGGGTTCGCGATCGACACGCCCTCGAGGAGGCGCACGGTGCGCCAGAACAGCTCGGTCTGCATCGGGCGGTTGATCCGACCGCGGATGCCCCAGAGCCGGTAGTAGAAGTGCGACGCGCGCAAGCGGAGGATCGCGTTGCGGACGCGGCGGGTCCCCGGGTGGTCCGGCTTCTCCGTGCGCATCTCGTTGAGATAGACCGCCGAGAGCTCCCGCCGGAGCACGAGCTCCTGGCGCCGGAAACGCAGGTACGTCTTCTGCGAACTCGAGACGTGCAGCCGACGCATCGCGCGCACGATCGCTCCGCGGAGCCGCTCGGGGTCGGTCGTCGGCGCGCGCGCGAGCTGCGCCGCCTCCGTGCCGAACGACATCGAGTGCACGGCCTCGCCGAGCTGACGGGCGGCGGTGGCGATCGCCTCCCGGTTCCGCTGGGTGGCGGCCGCGATGAGCGCGTCGAGCGCGGCGCCCGCGCTGGGGGCGTTCGGCGAGGCGTTCAGCATCTCGTCGATGATCTCGACGCCCCGATGCAGCAGCAGCACCTCCCCCAGCTGGTTCGCGATCGTGAACACCGGGTTCATCGCGGTCGACGGTTCCTGGAAGATCATCGAGATCCGGCGCCCGCGCACGGCCGTGATCCGATCGTTGCCCGCCTTGATCCGGCGGAAGTAGCGGCGGACCTTGACGCGCGGGGTGTTCTTGACCGGCTTGAACTTCGCCTCGCGGTCGATCTGCCACAGCAGGTTGGCTCCGTCGAACTCGATGCGCCCGCCCATGATGCGGCCAGGGGGGTCCGGCACGAGCCGGGTGACCGAGAAGGCGGTCACGCTCTTCCCGCAGCCGGTCTCGCCGACGAGCCCGGTCGTCTCGCCGCGGCGGACCTTGAACGACACGCCGTCGAGCGCCTTCACGACGCCGTCGTAGGTGTAGAAGTACGTGCGCAGGTCCTTGATCGCGAGGATCGGCTCCTGCTCGCCGGGCGTCACGCTCGGTTGGGCCGTCTCTTCGGGGAGCGGGGCGTCGGCGGTCGCGGGGCCCGGCCCGTCGGACGGGGCCGAGGCGGGGGACCGAGCGCTCACGGCCATGGACGAGCTCCTACCTCCGCAGCCGGGGGTCGAGCGCGTCGCGCAGTCCGTCGGCGAGGAAGTTCACGCTGATGGCGTAGGCGAAGAGGGTCAGCCCCGGGATGAGGATCTGCCACCAGGGGATGTAGCAGATCCCGACCTGACAGCCGTCGAGGAACCCCTGGAGGTTCGTGACCGAGAGGGCGGCGATGACCCCGACCTCGGGGAAGTACTGGGTCGGGAAGAACTTGAACCCCAGGAACGCGAGGGCGGCGAGGAAGAGCGGCACGGTGCCGACGTCGAGGGACATCTGGATGAACACCGGATAGACGCTGTTCGGCACGATATGCCGGGAGATGATGCGCCCCCGGCTCGCCCCGCTCGCCCGGGCGGCCTCCACGTACTTTTGCTCCCGCGTCACCAGCACCTGGCCGCGCACGAGCCGCGTGTAGAACGGCCACCAGACGGCCATGAAGCCAACGATCACGAGCAGCACGTCGGTCGCGGTCGCATCGAGCCCCGCGATCGAATGCGAGGTCGACGAGAACACGGCCACGACGATGATCACGAACAGGACCTGGGGGATCGACAGGAAGATGTCGACGATGCGCATGATGACTTCGTCGACCACGCCACCGAAGTACCCCGAGATCGCGCCGAGGAACAGCCCGGCGAGCGCGCCGCCCGCCACGATCGAGACGGAGATGATCAACGTCCAGTCGATCCCCCGCAGTAACCCTTGATAGATGCTGTAGGAGAGCGTCGAGGTCGGCAGCACCGTCAGCGAACCGAGCGGCAAGGGGCCCACCCCATGGGCGAAGGTTAACGTGGGAGGTATGACCGACGGATAGGCCGATGGGGTCTGATAGCAGCCGGCGTGAGGCGCAGTGGTGCCCTGCGCGTACGTGCAGATCTGGGCCTGTCCGGGGACGCAGTCGTTGGGCGCCCCGTTCCCCTGGTTCGTGCTGCAGAAGTCGTTGAGTTGTCCCCACGGCAGACCCGGCTGGAACCACGCGGCGTACAGGGCGATGACGAGGAAGAGGACGAGCACGCCCAGCCCCACCATCGCGAGCGTGTTCCGTCGCAGGAAGTACCAGGTGCGCTTGTACTGCGCGAGCCGGGGGCTTCCGCGCAGCGGCCGGCGGACCGGGGCGGCCGCCTTGGCCTTGTCCGGTGAAGGCCCCACCGGCTCCGGCTCGGTGGGACCCGTCTCGCCCGTGCGACCGATCATCCTCTACCCCAGCCGGACCCTCGGGTCCAAGTAGGCGTACAGCACGTCCACGATGATGTTCGCGAAGACGACGATGAACGTGAACAGTAAGGTCGTGCCGAACACGAGCGCGTAGTCGATCGGACCCGCGGTGTTCTGCACGGAATACGCAAGGATCAACCCCACCCCGTTGAGGTGGAAGACGTCCTCGATGATCGGGAATCCCCCGATGAAGAACGCGAACAGGAGACCCATGACGGTGATCGTGACGTTGAGCGAGTTCCGCCCGGCATGGCGGCTCACGACGGTCTTCTCGGGGATGCCTTCCGAGCGGGCCGTGCGCACGAAATCGAGGTTCATGACCTCGAGCATGCTGTTGCGGACGAAGCGGAGCAGGATCGCGATCGTGCCGAAGGCGATCACGAGCGCAGGCAGGAGCATCCGCACGATCGTGTCGAACGCGAGCCAGTAGTAGCCGTGGATCAGGGCGTCGATCGTGGGGAAGCCGGTCGGGGTCGTGTAGATCCCGTTGACCAGCCAGGACGGATACCCGACCGCGCCTCCTATGCCTCCGAAACAACTTGTGCTCGGCCAAGAGCCCGTGAGTTCTTGATAGAGGAGTTCCCCCGACGGGCACCAGGGAGTATGCACCACATAGCCGACGGAGGACCCGATCCCGATCAGCGCCCCGGCGAGCACGAGCGAGGCCAAAAGGAATCCGGGAAGCGCGAACCCGGAGAACGACATGATGCGCGCCGCCTGATCGACCGGTCGGTTCCGGTTCACGGCGGCGAGGTTTCCGAGCGGGATGGAAACCGCGAGAATGATCAGCAGCGAGAGGATCGCGAGCTCGATGGTGTAGGGCAGGTACCATCCGAGCACCTGGATGACGGGGAGTCCCTGGATCGGCTTCAGCAGCAGACCGGCCGAGCTGTGGTTGCTGACGGTGCCCCAGTTGAAGGTGAAGCTATGATAGATGTAGATCCCCCACTGGACAAAGATCGGTTGGTTGAGGCCGAGGATCGCGATGTCGCGGTTATAGACCGGGTTCGGGCAGCTCTTGTTGTTGGGCGGTCCGGGACACGGGCCGGTCCCTGGAGCGAGCGTCGGTTCGTAGATCCACGGCGCCTTGGGGCTCGGATCGCCGAAGCTCGCCGTCAACCGGTCCGTCACCGGCAGCGCGCTGACGAGCACGAACGTGATCGTCATCACGCCGATGATGATCGGGACCAGCAGGATCAATCGCCGCACGATGTAGAGCCACATCCGCACGGTGTCCACCCCCGCCGACAGGGACTACAGAGGCACCCTACTTAAACATTGGAACGAGCCGGCTCCCGGCGTCGGTCCGAGCCGAATCTTCCGGTGGAAAGTCGGTCGGAGAGCTCCCGGCGCCGGAACGCGGAGCCCGCGCGACGGGAGGAGGCGGAACTCGGCAACGGTAGGTCCGCCATCCCCGGTTCGAGTCCTTCCGAAGGGTTCCCGTGGGAGCTTCGTCGTGCGGGTCCCGGTACGACCCCGGGGGATCGACCGCCCCGCGCCGGGGCTTCGCAGCCAGCGATTCCGACGACGTGTTCTGTCTCGAAAAGCGGGGACGGTCGGTTGGCGTAAAACCGCGGTATGGAAGGTATATATCCAGCATCACCCTCGGTCCCGAAGCGAGACCCGTCGGGTCTCGGGTACGGAGCTACCGAATGAAAGCAACGGATTGGCGTAGATTTGCCGTGACCTTCGCGGTCGTCGCCGTGGCGCTGATGGTCTTCAGCGTGTTGGGATCTGCCAACATCGGTGCCATGCCGGCCGGAGGCTCTCCCTCGGGCGGGACCTCGGCCGCGGCGTCGGCCCCCTCAGTGACCGCGTCCACAGCACCGGCGGCGAGTGCTTCCACGGCCGCCACGTCGCCTGCGACTTGTACCGAACCCCACAATTGTGAGATCCAATCGTATCTTCTCGCGCCGGGCGGAACCACCTCCCTCGACCCGTCGGTGGCCTACTACACCGTTCCGTACGAGACGATCCTCAACGTCTACCAGTCCCTGATCACCTTCAACGGGACCCAGACCGGGCCCAACCCGTCCAACTGGACCCCGGTCCTCGCCGCGTGCACGCCCGGCTCGGTACAGTGCACCTCCGAGTTCGGCAGCTCGCTGGTGGTCAACAACCAGTACTACACCTTCGTCCTCGATGGCGGCGCCCAGTTCTACGACCCGAGCACCGGGGCGCACTGGGGCGTCTACCCGTCGGACGTGATGTTCTCGCTCGCCCGGACCATGTCGTTCGGTAACCTCCCGTACGAGGAGTTCTACAACGGCTGGATCCAGGAGCAGTGGGCGCTCCCGGCCGGCAACGCCACCTGGGACGGCGGGATCCACGGCCTGTTCAACAACACCCCGCAGAACATCCTGAGCTCGATGCTCGTCAACGACTCGACCTACTGTCCGGCATCGGCGATGGTCGCCCCGTACAACGGCTGCATCACGATGGACACGGGCGCGTCCGGCCAGACCTGGCCGTACTTCCTCGAGCTCATCGGTGACTCGCTCGGAGCCTCGGTCACGCCGTGCGGCTGGTTCACCGCGCAGGACGCGGGCCTCCCCGGCTTCTACTCGAGCGCCGCGAACGGCGATGGGCCGTGCCTGCTCCCGGGCAATGTGACGTCGACCTCGGACCCGGGCTTCTCGAGCTGGCTGAGCAGCACGCCCGCGACGGCGTGGGATGCGGTCCAGGAACTCGCTGCCTCGGCCCCTGAAAGCCCCCAGCCGAACGTCCAGTACGCGATGGTCGGCTCGGGTCCCTACTTCCTGGTGCCGGGCAGTGCGGCTCCGGGCGGTGGCGCGGGCGGTGTCGGCGGCTACACGCTGGGCACCAACCCCTACTACACGCAGCCGATCGCCTGCACGGGCGTCACGGGCGGCGCGTTCGGATGCGAGCCCCCCGCGGGCAGCTACATCCCGAACGTCGTCCAGACGTACGAGAACGACGATACGATCGGCGTTCAGGCGCTGATCGGCGGGACGGCAAGCACGGCGAGCTGGGACCCCTCCCACACGCCGACGATCAAGCAGCTCGTCAGTGAGGGCAAGTACGACCTCCTCACGAACATCTCGGGCGGAACCGCGAACTGGTTCATGCCGTTCGAGGAGCAGGTCAACCTCACCAACGAGCACGCGATCGACCCCACGGGCAAGTTCAACGTCCCGACGAACTTCCTCGAGGACAACGGCCTCCGCAACTTCCTGACCCAGGCGTACCCCTACGCGACCATCCAGAACACCGTCTGGACGGTCGACGGGCTGCAGACCACGGTCCAGTACGGAGGGGCGATTCCCCCCGGGCAGTCGACGTACTACCCATCGAACATCACGTGGCCGTACCTCAACAACGGCGGGGTCCCCAACACGAACCCCAACGATGTGGACGGAGCGGCCTGGTGGTGGGCGCAGATCACCAACCCCTCGAGCCCGGTCTACGATGCCCAGGCGGCAGCCTGTTCGAGCTCGAGCCCCTGCCAGTGGCCGATCATCGGCTGGGTCGGGAACCCGAGCCTCGACAACGCGATCACCGACTGGATCGACTCGGTCAGTTCGTTGACGGGCGGGGCCCTCCAGCCCTACTCGTTCGACCTGGTCGCGACCGGCCAGGGCTTCTACGGGCAGATCGCGTACGGCCAGGGCAACGGCTCGATGCCGGTCTACAACTGGGGCTGGGTTGCGGACTACAACGACCCGACGGACTTCTTCCTGCCGATGTGGCAGCCGAATGGGACGTACACGTTCGCGATGGGCACCTACCCCGCGATGTACCAGGCCGAGACCAACTCCGCGAGCTGCGGGCACGATGAGCTCAACAACTACACCGACCTGATCTACTGGGCGAACTACCCGGACAACGCGATTCCCACGTCGTGTGAGGGAGTCGCTTACCAGGTCATGAACGCCTGGATCAACGCCGACGCCCACGAGGCCAACCAGGCCGAACGGACGTTGACGTTCAACCTCGTCGAGCACATCGGCAACGAGCTCGCGCTGATGGTCTACGTGTACTGTAACCTCGCGAACTACGTCTACGGCCCCTGGCTCTCCCCGACCGGGATCAACGTGAACCCGGCGGTCGGAGCGGCCGAGACCCAGACGTGGTACACGTGGACGTACGCGTCGAACGTGTTCAGCGCGACGTTCACCGAGAGCGGACTCCCGTCGGGAACCAGCTGGTCTGTGACGCTGGCAGGTGTGGCGAAGAGCAGCACCTCGACCACGATCCAGTTCACTGGAGAGACGAACGGGACCTACCCGTACACGGTGACGTACTCGGCCGGTTACGCGGCGAGCCCGGCCAGCGGCTCGGTGGTCATCAATGGGGCCAACGCCGGAGTCTCGGTCGCCTTCACGGCGATCCCGACCCCGACCTACCCCCTGACGATCTCGGAGTCGGGCTTGGTCGCCGGCACGCCGTGGGGTGTGACCCTCGCGGACGTGGGCGCCCAGACCACGACCGGCACCTCGGTGACGTTCCAGCTTGCGGCGGGCACGTACAACTACACGCTCGCACCGGTGATCGGGTATTCGACCCCGAGCCCGGGCGAGACGACGCTCGCGTCCCCGGGCCAGACGGTCCAGGTGACCTACGTCGCCCAGTCGACCGCCACGTATGCGGTGAACTTCCAGGAAGTGGGCCTCCCGGTCAACATGTCGACCGGTGAGAACGCTCCGTGGGGCGTCACCATGAGCGGCGTGACGTACGACTCGATCACGAACTGGAACAACTTCACCGTGCTGAACGGGACGTACACGTTCGCCCTGCTGGTGCCCTCGGGCTTCACCCCGGCGGCGTCCACGGGGTTCGTGGTCGTCAACGGCGCGGACATCAACGTGCTCGTGCCGCTATCGCCGGCGGGCGCGTCGTTCGCCACCACGTTCACCGAGACGGGGCTCCCGGCGGGGGCCTCGTGGACCGTGACCCTCAACGGGTTCGGTCAGTCGGGCACCGGCACGACCATCGTGTTCGCGATGCCGAACGGGACGTACAACTGGTCGACGACCACGATCGGCGGGTACACGACCAGCCCCTGGTCGGGCACCGTATCGGTGTCCGGTGCCGTGGCGGGCGTGACCGTTGCCTTCGTGCAGTTCACCTACCCGGTGACCTTCTTCGAGGACGGTCTTCCGAGCGGGTCGAGTTGGTCGGTGACGGCGGGTGGAGCGACGTACACGTCGACCACCTACTACCTGACCGTCAACCTGCCGAACGGCACCAACGCGTTCACGGCGGCCGGACCGAGCGGCTACGTCGCGACTCCCACGCAGGGAGGCGTGCTCGTCAGCGCGGCCCCGGCGAGCCAGGTCATCCTGTTCGCGGAGGAGTTCGCGGTGACGTTCACCGAGACGGGACTCCCGAGCGGGTCGTCCTGGTCCGTCTACTTCAGTGACCAGCCGCCCCTGACGGGCACGGGCT
The DNA here is from genome assembly GCA_035502475.1 of Thermoplasmata archaeon. GTDB lineage: Archaea > Thermoplasmatota > Thermoplasmata > Lutacidiplasmatales > UBA184 > Lutacidiplasma. Next base: position 47,706 of record DATJUJ010000007.1, on the reverse strand, counting down.
CGACGTTGTCGGCCCTCAGCCCCAACGGGACGTTCGGTTACGGAGTCGCGGGTCCGAGCGGCTACTACGCGTCGGGCGGAACGGTCACGGTGAGCGGAGCCGCGACGGGCGTCACCGTCAGCTTCTCGAAGACGTCCAGCAGCTCGGGGATCGACTCGACGACGGGGCTGAGCACCCTGGCGTACGCGCTGATCGGTCTCTTCGTCCTGCTGACGGTCGTCTTCCTGGTGCTGGCGATTACGGCGCGGCGCAAGCAGCCGCCCGCGTCCCCGCCCCAGAGCTGGTCGGCCGACAACGAGAGCACGAACCAGGGCGAAGGCTCCCAGAGCCCGCCCCCGTCGTCCTAAGCCGGGACGAGCCGATAAGGCACCAACCCTTTCCCCGGGCCCCGGCCGCGGACCATCGCGGTCGGGGTCCCCGTGTTCTCGTATCGCTCGCCCAGAGTGCCCCAGGGCCTTCCACGGGGCGGCGCTCAGAGAAGCGGAAGGTCCCCCGTGATCGGATCCAGCTCCGAGGAGAGCGCGGGCCCCAGCCCGAGGCAGGTGCGCGTGCCGGGCGCGACCTCGGTCAGCCCGGCGTCCTCGACCCAGACCGTGGGGATGCCTCGCCCTCGAGCGGCACGCTCGAGCGCTTCCAGCTCGGTCAGGGTCGGCACGGTCAGCGCGATCTTCTTCTGCCCCTGGCCAAGCCATGCCGCGAGCACGGGGCCCGGGCGTGTAGATGCCCGCTGGAAGAGTATCACGGCCGCGTGCGCGGCCTGCACCGCCGCCTTGCCGGCCGTGAGGCGGATCTCTCCGCGGATTACCAGGACCATCTTGCACTCGCCCGCCGTGGGGGACCGCCGGCCCCTACTCGGCATACTGCGCCTCCCGGCGGCGGGTGAGCGCCTCGCGTCGGGCCCGCAGGGCGCGGAGCTCGTCCTGGAGACGGGGGGTGTCCGTGTCGGGGGAGACCCGGAGCGCGTGCTCGAGGCGGCGCTCGTCGCGCTGGATCCGATCGAGCTCGCGCGTAAGCTCCCAGGCGCCCTCCGCTCCACCCAACGGCTCAGGAGCGGGTGGAGCGGGCGGAATCCGCGCGAACGCCCCTCGTGCGAACGCGACACCGAAGCCGACCAGCGCGAGCCCGGCGAGCGCTGCTTCGAGCACCGGGTCCGTCCAGTAGGCCTGGAAGCCCCCCGGGGCGGCCACGAGGAGCAGGTAGCCCACGAGGACGGTGAGGACGACGCTCAGGACGAAGGAGAGCGTGACCATCTCGAGGAGCCGCCGGGCCCCGGTAGGACCCGCCACCCGCCACTCGGGGAACGTGGCCCGCGTCACCGCGTAGCCTGGCACGAAGAACACGAGCAGGAGGCCCGCCGCGGCCTCCGCCGCCGAGCCGACCGTCATAGCGCGGTGCCGGGGCCCGTCATTCGGCCGGCGCCTCGGTCCCGAGCTGCTTCTCGAGCTGGCGTCGCAGGCGTCGGTTGGACGCGAGCCCGTGCGCCGCCTTCCGGGTCGACTCGAAGTGCTTCAGCAGGGCCCGGACCTCCTGGGGACGCTGGCCGCTCCCCCGAGCGATCCGGTGGATCCGATCCGCCTTCAGCAGGGACGCGTCGTCGAGCTCCTGGGGGGTCATCGAGTCGAGGATGGTGCGGAAGCGGCGCAGGCGCTTCTGGGTGTCGTCGAGCTTCGCCTCGTCGATCTTCGCGGCGCCGAGCCCGGGCATCATCGACATCAGCTTCGAGAACGGGCCCATCTGGCCGAGGGACTCGAGCTGCGTCCGCATGTCGCGCAGCGTGAACCGACCACCCATCAGGTTCTTTGCGGCCTTCTCGGCGGCTTCCTTGTTGGAAAGCTCCTCGAAGTGTTCGAGCAGCGACTGGATGTCGCCCATCCCGAGGAGGCGCGAGACGAACCGGGTCGGCTCGAACCGCTCCAAGTCGTCGAGGTGCTCGCCGGTGCCGATGAACAGGATCGGCGCCCCGCTCACCGCCACGGCCGAGAGGGCGCCGCCGCCCTTCGCCGAGCCGTCGAGCTTGGTCAGGATCACCCCGCTGAGGCCGACGGCCTGGTGGAACGCCTGGGCGCTGCGCCCGGCGGCCTGGCCCATCGCCGCGTCGAGGACGAGGATCGTCTCGTCGGGCTGGAGGACGGCCCGCACCCGCTTCAGTTCCTCGATGAGGTCGGCGTCGATCCCGCTGCGGCCCGCCGTGTCGACCAGGATCGCGAGGTGGGGAGGGAACCGGGCGAGCGCGTCCGCGACGATCTTCTCGGCGCGGCGCTCGGCGCGGTCCGCGTAGAACTCGCAACCGACCTTCTTCGCGAGCTGCTCGAGCTGATCGATCGCCGCAGGACGGTGGATGTCGGCGGCCACGAGGCCGACCCGGACCCCGCGCTTCTGGAAGTAGCGGGCGAGCTTCCCGGCCGTGGTCGTCTTGCCCTGCCCGAACAGCCCGGCGAGCAGGATCTTCCTCGGCTTGAGCTCGAACGGCCGGTCCTTCCCCAGGATCCCCCGGATCTCCTCGTAGATGATCCGGACGAGGAAGTCGCGGAGGCTCGCACCGGCCGGGGGCTTCTCCTCGGTCGCGCGCTTGCGGACCCGCTGGGTCAGCTCGAGCGTCAGCTGAACGTTGACATCGGCCTGCAGGAGGGCCCGCTGGATGTCCCGGACGACCTCGGCGAGGAGGGCCTCATCGACCACGGAGCCGCGCGCGATCTTCTGCAGCACGCCCCGGAGCGACTTTCCCAGCGCGTCGAGCACCATGGTCTGCGAGCGGCCGGTCGCCGCCGGTCCCAAGACACGTCGCGACCCCTATAAGGGGAGGCGCCCCGTTCGGCGCTCGTCCCGGCGGACCGGCGCGTCGTCGCCCCAGCAAGCCTCTTACCCTTGTCCGGGGTCGATACGGGCGGGTCATGAGCGCGCCGGCCGCCGCCGCCCCGAAGCCGATCCCCCCGAAGCTCAACCCGGTACGGGTCCCCGTGCCCGAAGAGCCCGTCGCCGCCCGCACGGAGGATTTCCGGGAGGTGCTGCACGCCTATTCGAAGGAGGACGCGGTCCTCGAGGCGAAGCGGTGCATCCAGTGCCGTCGGCCCTGGTGCGTCGAGGCGTGCCCGATCGACCAGGACGCCCGCGAGTACATCCGGCTCATCGCGGCGGAGGACTTCGATGGGGCCGCCCGCGTCACCCTGCGCGAGGACCCGCTCGCGACCTGCCTCTGCAAGGTCTGCTACCACTACTGCGAGGACGCCTGCGTCGTGAAGAAGAAGGGCGTTCCGATCGCCATCCGTCACCTCAAGCGGGCCGCGCTCGATTTTGGGAACGACGAGCTCGTCTACGTGCCCTCGACACCGAAGCACCAGCGGGTGGCGGTGGTGGGCGGCGGTCCGGCGGGGCTCATGGCGGCCTGGGAGCTCGGCGTCCGGGGCTACTCCGTGACGGTCTTCGAACAGGAGCCGCGGTGGGGCGGTCTCATGCAGACGATCCCGGCCTACCGCATGACGGACGCGGACGTCGAGACCGACAAGGCGCGGTTCCGGAACCTCGACGTCACCTTCGTGGACGGCACGAAGGTCGGCCGGGACTTCCCGGTCGACCGGTTGCTGCGCGAGGACGGCTACCGGGCGGTCTTCCTCGCGATCGGCACCTCGACGCACCGATCGCTGAACGTGCCGGGCGAGCAGCTGCCCGGCGTCCTTCCCGCCCTCGGGTTCCTTCACGCGCTCAACGCCGGTCACCCGCCGGCCTTGGGGCAAGAGATCGTCGTGGTCGGCGGGGGGGACGTCGCGATGGACTCGGTGCGCAGCGCGCTGCGCTTGAGCCAGGGCGGTCGGGTGACGCTCGTCTATCGTCGCGGCCGCGAAGAGATGCCGGCCGACCCCGAAGAGGTCCATGGGGCGGAGGCGGAGGGGATCCGCTTCCTGTTCCAGCGCGCGCCGCTCGCGATCGAGGGCCGGACGCACGCCGAGGGGCTCCGGGTCCAGACGATGGAGCTGGGAGCGCCGGATTCCGGCGGCCGTCGCACCCCGATCCCGGTCCCCGGTTCCGAGGAGACGATCCGGTGCGACACGGTGATCGTCGCGGTCGGCCAGAAGGCGGACCTCACGGGCCTCGAGGACCCCGCGCTCCACCTGCGCCTCACGAACCAGGGGTGGCCGGAAGGTCAGGGGACCGGATTCGAGACCGGCGTCCCGGGGATCTTCGCCGCCGGCGGGCGATCCGTGGTCTACGCGATGGGCACGGCGACGGAGGCGGCGAACGCCATCGATGCCTACCTCGCGAAGCAGCGCGGGGAATCCGCCGGGCCCCGCCCGGACCCGTTCGGCGGGACCGAACCGTTCCACCGCCCGGTCGGCTACACCCAGCCGATCCGCAGTTGAGGCTCGGGCGCGCCACGGGAGGTCCCACGAAGGTATTTTTGCGGGTGCCGGATGGGCCGGGGTAGCTTTCGATCCATGCGGTATCGCGCTTCGTGGTGCGCCCTCGCCCTGGGGGCGGCGGTCCTTCTCCTCGTCGTGCTCCCGGTGGCCCAGGCGGCCGTCGGGCCGAGCGGCACGCTCGCGAGCGCGGAACCGTCCTCGACCCCGGCCGTCTCGGCCCCCGCAGAGGCGCTCGCACTCGACGCGGCTCCGTTCGGGGCGCGCGCGGGGTTCGACGCGGGCTACGCGAGCGAGGTCTCGGACGCTCGGCCGGCGTCGGGCTCCTCCGAGGTCGTCGTCACGTTCCAGGCCTCGAATCCTGGGCTGTTCGACCCGACCGCGACCGGCGCCCCGGTGCTCACGATGGCCGAGATCGCCAACGACTACGGGCTGTCGGCGACCACGTACGCCGCGGTCGAGCAGTACTTCGAGGGGGAAGGCCTGACGGTCGCGCACACCTGGCCGGACCGGCTCGCCCTGACGCTCGAGGGTCCCGACTCGGCCCTGGGGACCGCCTTCGGCACCTCGCTGTTCGCCGGAACGCACGCCGGGGGGCCGGCGCTGTATCCGGCGACCGCCCCCACGCTCCCTTCCTCGATCGAACCGCTGGTCGCGGGAGTCACGGGGCTCTCGAGCGGGTTCACGACGTTCTCGATCCCGCTCGCCGCCTCCACCGGGCCATCGGACGGGTCGGCTCCGGAGCAATCGTCGAATCCCGTCACGCCGGCGATCGCGCGGAACAATCTCTACGACGTCTCGCCGCTATACAACCTCACGAGCTCGCCCACGTTCGCGACGGACGCGTCGATCGCCGTGCTGCTCTGGGGGGACGGCTACGCCCCCAGCGACCTCACGACCTTCTTCTCCCAGGACTATCCGTCGCAGTTCCCGCAGCCGACGATCACGCCCTACCCGGTCGACGGCGCCCCGCAGCCCTCGGCCAACGCGGTCAGCGACCCCGACACCAAGGCGCCCCAGGAGCTCACGCTCGACATCGAGTGGTCCGGCTCGATGGCGCCCGGGGCGACGATCGATGCGGTCTACGCCCCCGACGGACCCGAGCCGAGCTACTCGCCCACCACGGCGTCGATGGTCGACGCGCTCAACCAGGCGATCGCGCTCGACCCCGACGTGATCTCGATGTCGTTCGGTACGGCCGAGAGCAGCGATCAGTCGCTGCAGGCGGCTTGGGACACGGCCCTCGCCTCGGCCGAGAAAGCGGGCATCACTCTGCTCGCCGCGACCGGCGACACGGGGGGCGACCTCAACTCCGGCTGCACCGGGGGTCCGGCCCCGGAGTACCCCTCCACCAACCCGAACGTGCTGGCGGTCGGAGGCACCGACGTCTCGCTGACGACGAACTTCCTCGGGCAGGTGACCGGCTTCTCCGAGTCCGCCTGGAACGACGGGGGCGGCGGCTACTCGACCCAGTACTCGGAACCGGCCTGGCAGCAGGGGGTGATCCCGGCCGCGTCGGGGGGATACCGGGGCGTTCCGGACGTGAGCGCGACCGCGGACGACAACTTCGTGTACTACAACTCGGAGCCCCAGATCGCCGGCGGCACGAGCTTCGCCACGCCGCTCTGGGCCGGGCTGCTCACCGAGATGGACGCGCTGCACGGCAGCCGGCTCGGGTTCGTGACCCCGCGCCTCTACTCGGTCGGCCTCGCCGAACCCAGCGGCAAGATCGGCCAGGGCCTCGCGGACATCACCACCGGCGGCAACTGCGTCGCGAACGCCGGTCCGGGCTGGGACGCGGCCACCGGCTGGGGCTCCCCCCGCGGGTTCACGCTCTACGAGGAGCTCACCGCGACCTTCGTCAACCTCTCGATCGCGGTCTCGGTCTCCGCGATCGCCCCCGGCGGGTCCGTGACGGTCTCCGCCCACCTCGCGAACGAAACGACCGGGGCTCCGATCGCGAACGTGCCGGTCCTGGTTTCCCTCGCTTCGGACACGGACTTGGGACCCTGCACGGGATCCTTCGGTCTCACGACGCCGAGCACGGACGCGGACGGGAACGTGAGTGCTGTGCTGTCGGTGCCGTACTGTTACCTCGGCTCCCACGCGATCGCCCAGGTGCTGGTCACCTCGGACGCGCTCTACGGGGTGAACTCCACCTCGATCGGCGTCGACCTGCTGGCCTTCGTGCCGTTCCTCGCCGGCATCACGTCCTATCCGGAGAACGTCGCGGCGTATGCGGTCCTCATGGGGATCGCGATCGCGATCGGCTTGGTGCTCGGGTACCGGCGCCCGCGGCGGCCGTCCGTCCACGGGTCCGTGAGCGCGCCCCCGGCCTCACCGACGCCCGCGCCCTCGACCCCGGCTCCTCCGGCGTCCTCTCCGGCGTCCCCGTCGGCCCCGCCCTCGGCCGCGCCGCCCCCCAACCCACCGGAGGTCGTCCCTCCGCCGAACGCCCCCGCGATGCCGCCGCCCCTTCCCGGCCCGGTGGGAACGACCGAGGAGCCCGCCGGCGGCCCGGCCGCCCAAAGGCCTTAATCCCGCGCCCTCCTCGGACCCGCGTGCCCGGCGCGTCGGGGGATGCTCCGGACGGATCGGCGCCGCTCACCCTGTCGGGGCCCGAACGTTCGGTGCTCGCGGTACTGCGCGCGTCGACCGACCTTCCCCTCGAGGAGGAAGAGCTCGCGCGCTCGCTCGGGCTGGGCCTCGACGTGGTCCGGGGCAGTCTCCAGCGCTTGCGCTCCAAGCACCTCGTCCTGCTCGACGAGGAGCACGAGACCCTCCGCCTCCTGACGCCCCGGGGCGAGCAGGCGCTCGCGAACGGCCTCCCCGAGCGGCGGCTCCTCGACGCGTTGCGCCGGCGCGGCGGCACCCTGACGCCCGAGACGGCGGAGGCCGAGGGGCTCTCCACGGAGGAACAGAGCGCCGCGATCGGGATCCTCCGCCGGCGAGGGCTCCTCGAGGACGGGGCGCCGTTCCGACTCCGTGCCGGCGGATCCGCGCCCGACGAGCTCCTGCCCGAGGAGCTGGTCCTCAAGCAGATCGCGAACGCCGAAGAGGACCTCGATCCCCCGATCGTGGCCATGCTGGAACGCCGCGGCCTCGTCCGCACGGAGCGGCGCTCGATCAAGCGCTGGGCGCCCTCGGAGGACGGTCGTCGCCTCGTGCTCCCCGCCGAGGGCTCCGCCGCGCTGGGCTCCCTCACGCCCGAGCTGCTCCTGTCCGGCGGCTGGGAGGGGAAGGAGTTCCGGGCGTACGACGTGCGCGCGCCCGTGCCGTGGGTGACGGCCGCACGGCCGAACCCCTACGTCGCGTGGCTCGAGGAGTTCGAGGAGATCCTGGTCGGACTCGGGTTCGTGGAAGCGGAGGGCCCGCTGCTCGAGACCGAGTTCTGGAACAACGATGTCCTGTTCATGCCGCAGGACCACCCGGCGCGCTCGATCCACGACGCGCTGTCGGTCCGCGGGGTCACCGGACACCCTCCGCCGGAGGACCTTCTCGCGCGCGTTGCCGCCGTGCACGAGGGTCGCCCGCTGCCGGGGAGCCCCGCCCCGATCGGGCCCGGCTGGGGCGACCGCTACGACCCCGCGGTGGCGGCCCGTCCGGTGCTCCGATCGCAGACGACGGCCGTCTCCGCGCGGTGCCTCGCCCAACGACCCGACCCCCCGTTCCGGTTCTTCACGATCGACCGCAACTTCCGTCGGGAGTCGCTCGACGCCTCGCATCACATCGAGTTCCACCAGTGCGAGGGCATCCTCGGGGCCGAAGGGACGACCCTCCGCCACCTGGTCGGGATGTTCCGCTCGCTCGCCGAGGCGATCGGGATCCGCGAGCTCAAGATCCGGCCGAGCTACTTCCCGTTCACCGAGCCGTCGATCGAGGGCTACGTGCGCCATCCGCGCCTCGGCTGGATCGAGGTGTTCCCCGGAGGACTGTTCCGGCCCGAGGTGCTCGCGCCACTCGGCGCCAACGTCCCCGTCGCGGCGTGGGGGATCGGGATCATGCGGCTCGCGATGGTGAGCCTCGGCTGCAACGACATCCGCGACCTGTTCCTCGACGACCTCGGCCGGCTCGAGGGCGGGGAGGGCTGAGCGTGCCGCAGTCGATCCTCGACCGGGCCCGCCTCCTGGCCCTCGTGCCGGTGCCGATCTCCGACGCCCAGCTCGACGATCTGCTGTTCGTTTCCAAGGCGGAGCTGGAGGGCCGGGAGGGCGACGGCCTCCTCGTCTCCGTGACCCCGGACCGCCTCGACCTGCTCTCCGAGGGCGGGCTCGCGCTCCACCTGCAGGGCGCCCTCGATGCGGTGCACGGCCTGCCTCCGATCGCGACGCCGTCCCGCGAGGAGGCGCCGGCCGCGTTCGCGGTCGACGCGTCGGTCGCTCCGATCCGTCCGTACGTGGCGGGAGTGCTCGTCCGGGCGCCCTCGGGGACCGAGCTCGATGCCGGCACCCTCGCGGAAGCGATCCGCGTCCAGGAGCTCCTGCACACTTCGATCGGACGAGACCGTCGGGTCGCGAGCCTCGGCGTTTACCCGTTCGACGACGCGCGCTCCCCCATCCGCTACGCCCTCGAGCCCCTGCGGGACGTTCGCTTCGTGCCCCTGGACGGCAGCGAGGAGACGGACGGCGACCGGTTCTTCCGGGAGCACCCGATGGCGGCTCGCTACGGAGCGTACGGCCGCGTCGGCGACCGCTGCCTCTCGCTCCGGGACGCGGACGGGACCGTCCTCAGCCTTCCGCCGATCCTCAACAGCCGCGCGGGCGGAGAGGCCCGACCGGGCGACCGGACCCTGCTGCTCGAGTCGACGGGGACGCGTCTGCGCAGCGTCCGGGAGGCGCTCGGGCTGCTGCTCGTCGTCTTCGCCGCCCGGGGCTGGTCCGTCTCCCCGGTGGCCGTCGCCGGTCCGGACGGCACCGCGGTGCCGGGCACCGACGTCCTCGAGCCCCGGGCGATCGACCTGCCGTCCGGCTTTCTCCACGCGATCACGGGGGAACCGCTCTCCTCGCCGGAGGTCGAGCGACGGCTGGGCCGCGCCCGCCTCTCGGCGCGCCCGCACCCCGGAGGATGGAAGGTCGCGGTCCCGCCGTGGCGACCCGACCTGCTCACGCCGGTCGACCTCGCCGAGGACGTCGTGCTGGCGGTGCCGGTCCGGGCGCAGGATGGGATCGTCCCTCCGAGCCCGACCCGCGGCCGCCGCCGGCCCGAGACCATCTTCCGTCGCCGGTTCGCCACGGCCCTGCTTGGCCTGGGGCTTGCCGCGCCCCACACATCGCTGCTGGTCTCGGAGGCGAGCGTCGCCCGGCTTGCCGGCGCGTCCCCGGTGCGGCTCACGAACCCGGTCTCGGCCGAGTTCGCCGTCCTGCGGGACCGTCTCCTGCTCTCGTTCGTCGACGTGCTGCAACACAACACCCGCCACCGGTACCCCCAGGGCTTTGGCGAAGTGGGTCCGGTGGTCGTGGCGTCGCCCACGGCCGAGTCCGGGGCCGAGACTCGGTATCGGGCGGGCCTGGTGCTGGCGCGCGAGACCGCGGGCTTCGCCGACGTCGCCGGCATGGTCGAATACCTGCTCCGCGGCGTGGACGCGATCGCCGTCCGCGAGCCCGCCGATCTGCCCGGCACCATCCCCGGTCGCGCCGCCCGCGCCCGGATCGCGGGCGAGTCCGTGGCCGAGCTGGGCGAGCTCCACCCCCGTCTCCTTTCCTCGCTCGGTGTGCCGGTGCCGGTCGCGTGGGCCGAGCTCGACCTCTCGGCGCTCTGGTCGATCTCGGGCGGTCGCGACACGCATTAATAGAATCCCCCGGTCCGGCGCCGATGGCGCTCTCCCGCCGGACCGGGACCCGTCGGAAGCGCCCGACCTCCCCCGACCCCACGTCGCCGGACGAGCCGGAGATCCACCGTCTCCCGCTCCTCGTCGGAGCCCCGGACGACCCGGACGGCGCGTTCCTCGAACGGATCGGGTTCCCCGGCGAGTCCCCGTACACGCGCGGCATCCAGCCGACGATGTATCGGGGACGCCTCTGGACCTTCCGCCAGTACTCGGGGTTCGGCAGCGCCGAGGCGACGAACCGTCGGTTCCAGTTCCTTCTGAAGGGCGGCCAGACGGGCCTCTCGGTCGCGTTCGACCTGCCGACGCAGAACGGCTACGACTCCGACCACGTCCGGTCGAAGGGGGAGGTCGGACGGTGCGGCGTGCCGATCGCGACGCTCGACAACATGCGCACGCTCTTCGACCGCATCCCGCTCGACCGGGCGACCGTCTCGATGACGATCAACGCGACGGCGCCGATCCTGCTCGCGTTCTTGGTCACCGTCGCCGAGGCGCGCGGCGTCCCGCGCGCCCGGCTCGGCGGGACCGTCCAGAACGACATCCTGAAGGAGTACGTCGCCCGGGGCACGTACATCTACCCGCCGTCGGCTTCGATGCGTCTCGCGGTCGACCTCATCGAGTTCGCCACGCGGTCGATGCCGCAGTGGAACTACATCTCGGTCTCCGGCTACCACATGCGCGAGGCCGGAGCGACCGCCGTCCAGGAGGTCGCCTTCACGCTCGCGAACGCGATGGCGTACGTGCGGGCCGTGAAGGCCCGCGGCCTGGATCTCGACGAGTTCCTGCCTCGCCTCTCGTTCTTCTTCTCCTCCGACCGCAACTTCCTCGAGGAGATCGCGAAGTTCCGGGCCGCGCGTCGGCTCTGGGCCTCGATCGTCCGGGAGACGTTCGGCGCGAAGACCGCCCGAGCCGCCCAGCTGCGGTTCCACACGCAGACCGCCGGCTCGAGCCTCACCGCCCAGCAACCGGAGCTCAACGTGGTCCGCACGACGCTCGAGGGGCTGGCCGCGGTCCTGGGCGGCACCCAGTCGCTGCACACCAATGCGCTCGACGAGGCGCTGGGCCTGCCCACCGAGGACTCCGCCCGCCTCGCCCTCCGCACCCAGCAGATCCTCGCCGAGGAGTCCGGGGTCGCGAACACCATCGATCCGCTGGGCGGCTCGTACGAGATCGAGGCGCTGACCGACGGCATCGAGTCGGACGCCCGCAGCTACCTCGACCGGATCGAGGCGATGGGCGGCGCGGTCTCGGCGATCGAGCGCGGGTTCCTGGCCGGGGAGATCGCCCGGGAGGCGTATCGCGAGGCCCTCGCGCGGGAACGGCATGCCGCGCTCGTGGTCGGCGTGAACGCTTTCACCGAGGCCAACCCCCAGTTCTCCCTGTTCGCGGGCTCCTCGGGCCGCGCCGGGCAACGGATCGCGCCGGCGGACGAGCGCGGGCAGGTCGCGGGCGTCGTCGCATGGCGCCGCGCCCGCGACGCCCGGGAGACCGAGTCCGCGCTCGGCCAGCTCCGGGCGACCACGGGCCGGGGCGAGAACGTGATGCCGGCGGTGCTCGACGCCGTCCGAGCCGGGGCGACGCTGGGCGAGATCGCGGACGTGTGGCGCGACCTGTTCGGGGAGCAGGCGCCCTCGCAGACATACTAGGGAGAACCATGCAGCTTGACCATGTCGGGATCGCCGTGAACCAGCTGGACGCCGCCGTCGAACGCTGGCGCCCCCTCCTCGGGGCGCCCGACTCGCCGCCCGAGGTGGTCGCCTCCAACCGGGTCCGCGTGGCGTTCCTGGCGGGCGGGACCACCCACGTCGAGCTCCTGGAGCCAACGGACGCGGACTCGCCGGTGGCGAAGTTCCTCGCCAGCCGGGGCGAAGGCGTCCATCACCTGGCGTTCCGGGTGCCGAGCGTCGACGAGGCGCTCGCCCAGGTCGTCGCGCGTGGGGACCGGATCGTCGACCGGGCGGCGCGTCCCGGCGCTCGGGGCCGTCGCGTGGGGTTCGCCCACCCGTCCGCGTTCGGCGGCGTGCTGGTCGAGTTCGTGGAGGGCCCATGAGCACGATCCGCTCCGTGGCGCTCGCCCCGCTCTACGACAGCCGGGCGCGGCTGACCGTCGAGGCGACGGTGACGCTCAGCTCCGGTGCGGAGGCGCGGGCGGGCGCGCCCAGCGGGGCCAGTACCGGCGCCCACGAGGTGCAGGCGTTCCCCGCGAACGGAGTCCCCGAGGCGCTCCTCGTCTTCCGCGACCGCGTGCGCCCTGGCCTCGAGGGCCTCGAGGCCGCCCTCCCCGTCGTCGACCAGGCGCTCCACCGGGCGGACGGCACCCCCAACTTCTCTCGCATCGGAGGCAACACCGCGACCGCGGTCTCGGTCGCCACGGCGATGGCCCTCGGAGCCGAACGGGGGGTGCCGCTCTGGCGGGTCCTCGATCGGCCGGGGGTCGACGGGACCCGGTTCCCGGCGGTGGTCGGGAACTGCCTCAACGGGGGCCGGCACGCGATCGGCGGTCCCGACATCCAGGAGTTCATCGCCTTCGCGGAGGAGCGGGACCCCGCGAACTCGGTCCGCGCGGCGATCCGGGTACATCACCTCATCGGCGAGGCGCTGGAGAAGAAGTTCCCCGGCCAGGCGCTCGGGCGCGGCGACGAGGGCGGATGGGTCGCGGGCGTCAGCAATGTGGAGGCGCTCGAGATCCTCTCCGAGGCATGTGCGCGAGCCCGGGACGAGCTCCACCTCGCGGTCCACCCCGGCATCGACCTCGCCGCGAGCGAGTTCTTCCGGGACGGACAGTACCACTACCGGGACCGCACGCTCGACGAGGCGGGCCAAGTCGCCTTCGTGGCCGAGCTGGTCGACCGCTACGGGATCCGGTACCTCGAGGACCCGCTCGACGAGGAGGCGTTCTCGGGCTTCGCCGCGGTCACCCGGGCCGTGGGGGACCGCACGCTCGTGATCGGGGACGACCTGTACGTCACGAACGTTGCCCGGCTCGAGCAGGGGCTCCGGGCGGGGTCGACGAACGCCGTGCTCATCAAGGTGAACCAGGTCGGCACGCTCACGGACACCCTCGCGACGGTCGACCGGGCCCACGCGGCGGGCCAGGCGACGATCGCCTCCCACCGGTCGGGCGAAGTTCCCGAGGGCTGGCTGGCCCACGTGGCCCTCGGCATCGGGGCGCGGGGTATCAAATGCGGCGTCCTCGGCGGGGAGCGGGTGGCAAAGCTAAATGAACTCCTGCGGCTCGGCCGCGCCACCGGAAGCTAGGACCGATGCCCGACGACGAGACGATGGTGGAGGAGCGCGGGAGCGCGAGCGACGGGCAGGACACCCGCCCGGGCGAGCTCTTGATCCCGGAGGACACCTACCTCACCTCGGGCGTTCACATCGGCACCCAGCAGAAGTCGGCGTCGATGCGCCGCTTCGTCTACAAGGTCCGCTTCGACGGCCTGCATGTCCTCGACGTGCGGGAGACCGACCGCCGCATCCGCCTCGCCGCGGGGTTCCTGGCCCGGTATCCCGCCGACCGCATCCTCGTGGTCTCGCAGCGTCAGTACGGCCAGAAGCCGGTCCGCGTCTTCGCGAAGACGATCGGGGCCGTCTCCTTCGCCGAGCGGTTCGTTCCGGGGTGCCTCACGAACCCCAACCTCGCCGAGTACTTCGAGCCCAAGGTCCTGGTCGTCACCGACCCCGCGACGGACCAGCAAGCGCTCAGTGAGGCGGTCTCGATCGGGATCCCGGTCGTCGGCCTGTGCGACGTCAACAACGAGACCCGGAACGTCGATCTCGTCATCCCGGCCAACAACAAGGGCCGGGTCGCCCTCGCGACCGTCTACTGGCTGCTCGCGCGCGAGGTCCTGAAGGCCCGCGCCGGGGGCGCCGAGACCGAGTACCCCCTCACGATCAACGACTTCCAGGCCGCGCTCTAGGCTCCCCGCGCGGCCCCGACCCCTTTTATCGGCGGGGCGCCTAGTTCTTCCGTGGGCCGACCGGGGTCTGGCCTTCTCGAACTCCTCATCGAGCACGGCGTGCCGGAGAAGGGCGCGCGGGTCTACCTCGCCGCCTGCCGCTCCGGCCCGCAGACCGCGAGCGAGCTCGCCCGCCTCTCCGCCGTGAACCGGGTCGAGGCCTACCGGGTCATCAAGCAACTCGCGGCCGAGGGCCTCCTGACCCCGACCGGGGGCCGGCCCCAGCGGTTCGCTGCCCTGCCGCCCAACGACCTCATGGACCGGTGGATCCGTCGGGCCTCCGATCGCCTCCGCACGCTCGAGGAGGGACGGACGAAGGTCCTCGCCGACTGGGAGGAGGGACGGACCGACCTCGACGACCGGGACCCTCGGAAGTTCGCCGTCCTCGAAGGTCGCAAGACGATCGAGCAGTTCCTCTTGAAGCGCCTCGGGACGGCGCAGCGCCGCGTCCTCGTCAGCACGACCGGCGCTTCCCTCGCCGCCTTCATCGACGGAGGACTCGACCGCGGCCTCCGCGAGGCGAGCAAGCGCGGCGTCCGGGTCCGGGTCGTCACCGAGATCCAGCCGGCGAACCTCGCCGACGCGAAGCACTTCGACGCGTTCGCCGAGCTCCGCCACGCGGCCGGGCCGGTGACCACGCGGGCCGTCGTCGTCGACGGCGCCGGCGCTCTCGTGTACGTCTCGGGCGAGGAGGGGCTCGGCCGGTCCGGCGACGCGCAGGTCGCCCTCTGGTCGTCCGCTCCGATGTTCGTTCAACTCGCTCGCGACTACCACCGGCGCCTCTGGACCCCGGCCCTGCGGTCCGAGGCCCGGTTCGTGGAGATCGAGAGCCCGCCGGCCGTCGTGCTGCCCGTGATCGCCGGCAAGGAGGCGGTCCCGTTCCAGCGCCTGAAGGAGATCGCCCGCCTCGGCATGCGCGCCTCCGGCGTCAAGGAGTTCCAGCTCCACCTGCCCGAGCTCATCGAGGCGATCGCCCGGGAGCTCGGTCGAGAGATCGCCGTCCAGATCGAGGGGCAGACCCCCGAGGAAGTGACCCGGTCGCTCCACGCGTATTACGGGACCCACACGATGGGGCAGCTCTCCGTCGTGCGCGAGAAGCCCCTCACGCTCCAGGTGACCGGATGTTTCGCGTGCACCAGCGACTCGCCCGAGATCGGACGGGTGATGTGCCCGGCCCTGCTCCGAACGGTCCTCGAGACCCGCCTCGGGAACCGGTGGGAGGTCTCGAAGCCCGATCCCACCAAGCACGCGACCCGCGGCTGCGTGTTCACGGCCACCCCGGCCTAGCGGACCACCCCCCGCCGGGCCGTCCCTCGGCCGGAGGGAGCGACCGCTCCGGGCTCTCCCACGCCGGGCGGCGTGGCCGAACCCCCACCGAGCGCACCTCGGACCGTGTCACACCGGCGCATAGTGTAGCATGTGTTTGTAACAAACGCTACACGGAATGGAAGAAGATATAAATACTACCCAGCCTTCTCCCCCGTCAGAAACATGAAGGCCAGCGCTAAGTCCTCTCCAGCTCGCCCCCACGCTTCGAACGCCCGTCCGGCCCTCAAGGCGGTGGCGGCACCCGCCGTCCCGGCGCCGACGGCGCCCTCGGAGGACGTCTGTCCGAACTGCGGCTCCTCCCACCTCATCCGCGACGAGATCCGCGGCGAGATCGTCTGCGCCGACTGCGGTCTCGTCGTCGACCAGAGCGCCCTCGTGAGCGACCGCGGCCAGCGGGGCTCGAAGGAAGACACCGGTCGCGAAGCCCGAGGCTGGGGACCGGTCATCTCGCCGTTGATGCCGGACAAGGGCCTCTTCAGCGAGATCGGGGTACCGACCCGGGACTTCCAGGGCAATTCCCTCTCGCGCAACACGTCGCTCAAGTTCTACCACCTGCGGAAGCTCAATCATCGCCTGCGGGCCGCCCGAACCCATCAGCGCAACCTCGTGGTCGCGCTCGGGGAGCTCAATCGGCTCGCGGGAGTCCTGGGCCTCTCCCGCGAGGTCAAGGAGTCCGCGACGTACATCTACCGGCGGGCGCTCGAGCACAAGGCGACCCGCGGCAAGAAGATCGTCGCGCTCGTCGCCGCCAGCGTCTACGCGGCGTGCCGGCAATGCCACGTCCCGCGGACGATGAAGGAGATCATCGCGCACTCGAAGGCGACGAAGATCGAGGTCGGGCGCGCCTACACGCTGTTGGCCCGCGAGCTCAAGCTGGGCCTCAAGCCGGTGGAGCCGCGCGACTACCTGGTGCGGTTCACCCAGGACCTCAACCTCTCAAAGGAGGTCCGGCAGAAGGTGCTGTCGCTCCTCGAGCAGGTCGAGCAGGTCTACTCGACGAGCGGCGTCCTGCCGAACGGGATCCTGGCGACGATCATCTACATCGCGTCGAACCTGATGGGCGAGCCGCGCAGCCAGGACCGCATCGCGGCGGTCGCGAACGTGACGCCCGTCACGATCCGCAACCACTACAAGGAGCTCCTCGACCTCCTGGGCCTCCCGAAGAACCTCACGAACCCGCAGGCCCGGGGCACGCTGCCGGCCGAGACCGGCGAGACGCTCGAGGCGGACGCGGCCGCCGCGGGCCACTGAGCGCCCCGACTCCGGGGGCCCCGCCGGTCCCCGGAAACCACTTGAACTTCCGGGCGGCTCGGTAGCTGTGGCGACCCTTCCGGCGCTCAGCTACTCGTCGTACCACACGTACCTCGAGTGCCCCCTGCGCTGGAAGTATCTCTACGTCGACCGACTGCCCGAGACTCCCCGGGGCTATTTCACCTTCGGACGCGTGATCCACTCCGCGCTCGAGGAGCTCGTCCGGCCCCTCGTCGTGCCGACGGCGCGGCGGATCGGCGGCAGCGACTCGCAACGGACGCTCGACGAGTGGGAGGCCGGGGCCGCGGCCCGCCCCCCGCCCACGGCGATGACCTTCGACGACCTGCTCGCCGCCTACGATCGCCTGTGGTCCGGGGACGGGTACGTCTCGCCGGAAGAGGAGGCGCGGTACCGTTCGCTCGGCCGGGACCTTCTGCGGCGGTTCTACGATCAGCTCGTGCGCGAGCGCCCCCAGCCCGTGTCCGTCGAGGAGCACCTCGAGACCCGGTGGGACGGGATCCCGGTGCACGGCTACATCGACCGGATCGACCGACGGCCGTCCGGCGGGCTCGAGGTCGTGGATTACAAGACGTCGCGCGAGCTCTCGGGCGACGACGCGCGCGACTCCGACCAGCTCAGCCTCTACCAGGTGCTCGTCGAACGAAACTACGCAGAGCCCGTGGAAGGCCTCACGCTCTACCACCTGCGCAGCCAGACGCCGATCCGCGTGCCCGCGAGGGACCGCGGCCGACTCGTCCAGCTCCACGATCGGATGGGGTCGGTGTACGACGGGATCCGCGCCGAGGCGTTCGAGCCGACGCCCGGCCGCCAGTGCGCGCGATGCGACTTCCGCGGGATCTGCCCCGAGTTCAAGGCGGTCCCTGCGCCGGACCAGGCGCGCCTCCGCCTCCTCGTCGATCGGTTCGAGCAGCTGCGGGCCGACGAGCACCGGCTCGAAGGGGAGCTCGCGCGCACCGCCGAGGAGCTTCACCGCGCGGCCGAGGAACTCGGCGTCCATCGCGTCCCGGGCTCCCGGTCGACCGCGATCCGCCGGCGCGAGGAGGCCTGGCAGTACGCGCTCGATCCCGTCCGGCCGCTGCTCGAGGGGTCCGGGCTCGCGGAGCGGATCGGCTCCGGCTCCCCGGAGGAGGTCCGGCGCCTCGTCCGTGACCCGACGATCGACCCGGAGCTTCGGCGCAAGGTCTCGGAGACCGGCGCACGCCGGGTGAAGTGGTATTGGGAGCTCGAAGACCCGCACGGCTCCTCGTAGCTCGCGCTCCGTTCGCAAACGCTAACTAGCCTCCGCCGTACCTCCCCGTATGGGGGTTCCCCTCGCTTCGCCCGAGCGCCTCGCCCCGCTGAAGGGGCGGAAGCCGACCGTCGCCACCCTCTGCTCGCATTCTTCGCTGCAGATCTTCCACGGGGCCCGGGTCGAGGGGTATCCGAGCCTGGGGATCTGCGTCGGGGCCCCGCCCCGCTTCTACGACGCGTTCCCGCTCGCCAAGCCGGACCGCTTCCTGAGCGTCCCGACGGTCAAGGATCTGCCCCAGGCGAGGAACCGCCTTCGGGAGGAAGGGGTCATCGTCGTGCCCCACGGCTCGTTCGTCGAGTATCTCGGCGCCGAGGAGTTCGCGGGCCTGGACGTGCCGGTCTTCGGGAACCGCGCGGTGCTCGGCTGGGAGTCCGACCGGCGCAAGGAGCGCGACTGGCTCGAGTCGGCCGGCGCGACGATGCCCCGGATCATCGAGGACCGGGCCGAGATCAAGGGCCCGGTGATCGTGAAGTACTACGGAGCGAAGGGCGGCAAGGGGTTCATCCTCGCGAAGAACCGCGAGGCCCTCGACGACTTCCATCCGAGCGTCCCGTATGTGATCCAGGAGTACGTGCTCGGAACGCGCTACTACATGCACTTCTTCTACTCGCCGATCGCCGAGGGCGGCTACCGGTGCGGCTCCGGGGCGCTCGAGCTCCTGGGCATGGACCGGCGCGACGAGGCGAACATCGACGAGCTGTACAAGCTCGGCGCCCAGGAGGAGCTGCTCAAGGCGGGGATCCGCCCGACGTTCGTCGTGACGGGCAACGTGCCCGTCATCCTCCGCGAGTCGCTGCTCGGCAAGGCGTTCGACGTGGCGGCCCGGATCGTCGAGCGGTCGATCGAGCTGTTCGGCGGGATGGTCGGCCCGTTCTGCCTCGAGGGGATTATGACCGAGGACCTCGAGTTCAAGGTGTTCGAGATCTCGACCCGGATCGTCGCGGGCACGAACCTGTTCATCTCGGGCAGCCCGTACTCGGATTTCGTGGAGCCCCGGCTCTCGATGGGCCGGCGGATCGCGCAGGAGATCGCCCGGGGCGAGGCGACCGGCCGCCTGGCCGAAATCCTCAGCTAGCGCCGCGGTTCTCGGCCGTCGGCACCGACGGCGTACGGGCCGGCGCGTTAAGAACACCCCGCCCTCTGCCCGCCGTTCCATGGATCCGGCGATCCACGTCGACCACCTGCGCAAGGTCTACCCGCACGCCCCGCCCGGGGTGGCGGCCCTCGAGGACCTGTCGCTCGACGTGCCGTCCGGCCGGGTGTACGGGCTCATCGGCCGCAACGGCGCCGGAAAGACGACTTTCGTCCGCATCGCCTCGACGCAGCTCGCGTTCACCTCCGGGTCGGTCCGCGTCCTCGGGCTCGACCTCGTGGACGACACGCGGGAGATCCGCACGCGCATCGCGTGCGTGCCGCAGGAGTCGCGCCCGCTCTACTTCCTGCGCACCGAGGAGGTCGTCTACCTCTACCTCAAGATGCGCGGCGCCGACTCGGCGGACGCGCGGCGGCGCACCAAGGACGTCCTCGCCGAGCTGTCCCTGACCGAGTACGCGAAACGTTCCGTCCAGCGCCTCTCGGGCGGGCTCCGTCGCCGGATCCTCTGTGCGATGGTGCTCGCCTCGGACGCCGACGTGCTGTTCCTGGACGAGCCCACGACGGGGCTCGATCCCCTCGCCCGACGCGAGGTGTGGGAGGCGATCCGACGGACGAGCCGGGAGCACCGCACGCTGGTCCTCACGACGCACTATCTCGACGAGGCGGAGGCGTTGAGCGGCCGCCTCGCGCTCATCGAGCGCGGCCGCTTGCGGCTCGAGGGGACCCCCGAGGACCTCCGCTCGCGGGTCCGCTACCCCTACCGGGTCACGATCCAGGCGCCGTTCCCCGTCGAG
This sequence comes from Thermoplasmata archaeon, assembly GCA_035502475.1. GTDB lineage: Archaea > Thermoplasmatota > Thermoplasmata > Lutacidiplasmatales > UBA184 > Lutacidiplasma. The sequence goes on along the minus strand of DATJUJ010000007.1, from coordinate 27,787 downwards.
GAACTCCGCTCATACGGGCGGGTGTCGGAGATCGAGGGCGGGTACCTCGTCTTCGCCCGCGAGGCGGACGCCCGGGAGGTCGCCCGGCTCGCGCTCGCCCGCGGCGCGCGGCTCTCGATGGGTCCGGTGAGCCTCGAGGACATCTTCCTCGAGGTCGTCGGCCGGTCGATCGAGGACGACTCCGACCTGGGAGCGTCCGAGGAGGCGGCGTACGACGCGGCGTAACCGGCTCCGCTCCCTGCTCACGCTCGTCGTCCTGAACGGGCTGATCCCGATCCGGACCCAGCCGCTCTACGTCGTCAACCTGCTCGCGTCCCCGCTCTCGTTCCTCTTCTTCATCTACATCGTCTCGAGCGGCCACCTGCTCCTCTACGGCGTGCTCGGCGGCATGATCCTCACGATGCTCTCCGTCGGGACGAGCCTGCAGTCCGACCTGACCCACTACCGGCACGACCTCAAGTTCCAGGACGTCGTCGTCGCGTCGCCGGTCGAGGCGCCCACCTACGTCGCCGGAATGGCCCTCTCGGAGCTCGTCTACTCGCTGCCCGCCCTCGCCGTGTTCGTGGCCCTGTTCGTCTCCGAGGGCTGGGCGACCCCGTACACGGTCGCCGTGGTCACCGGCGTCCTGCTCCTCGTCTGGGGGTTCGCGAGCGCGTTCGCCTTCACGCTCGCCACGTACTTCCAGGACGTGCGGGAGACGTTCCTCTTCAGCCCGATCATCTCGCTCGTGCTCACGGTCCTGCCGCCCGTCTACTACCCGATCTCCGCCCTTCCCGCGTGGGCCCAGGTCGCCGCGCGGTTCTCGCCGACGACCTACGCGGCCGGGCTCGTCCAGGGGGCGGTCGGCCTCGCCCCGCTCTCCTTCGCGGACGGGGTGATCGACTGGGCCGTGCTCGGCACGTTCACCGCGGTCCTCTTCCTGATCGCGGGCTTCAAGGCCCGCTGGCAGGACCCGTAGACCACGCGCCGAGCGGTTCCCGGGCCCGCGCGCGCGTGCGCGTTGGCGAGCCCTTATGTACGCGGCGCATGGTGGACCCGCGCCATGCTGTCGGCCTCCGACTCGCGGGCGTTCCCGACCCCGGACGACCGCCTCGGAAGCTGCCTGTTCTGCGGTCGTGCGCTCGTGCTCCTCCCCGAGGATCGGCGCCGGGGGAGCTGCTTCGATTGCCTCGCGCTCTCGGTCGCGGACCCGGTGCCGTGCCCCGACTGCGGGGCGACGATCCCCGGCGAGGAACGGGGCGTCGGGTGCGCCGAGTGCGGCTGGTATCCGGTCCGCGACTGACGCCGCGCCCGCGCGGGCGCTAACCTTATCGGCCGGTCCCGACCCTTCGCTCTCGGGGCGTGCCGAGGTGGCTCAGTCCGGTACGGCGCGAGTCTGGAAAGCTCGTGGCGGAATACGCCTCGGGAGTTCAAACGCCGGGCACGGCCGATCCGTCCCGGAGGGAAATCTCCCCCTCGGCGCCCTCCTTCCGCGCCGCGCGACCCGGGCGGGGGTCGCGCACGCGTGACCGTCCCCGCGCGGGCCGTCGCTCCCACGCTCCTCCAGATCGACGCGGTGCTGAGCCGCCTCCATGGGCGTCCGGCGCTCCAGGAGGTCTGCCGGTTCCTGCACGAGTCGTTCCCGACCTACCGCTGGGTCGGCGTCTACCGGCTCGAAGGGGACGCCCTCGTGCTCGACGCCTGGGAGGGTCCCGAGGCCACAGAGCATACTCGCATCCCGGTGGAGCGTGGGATCTGCGGCCAGGCGGTCCGGGAGAACCGGTCGGTCGTCGTCGAGGACGTCCGATCGAACCCCGACTACCTGGCGTGCTTCCTCTCGACCCGTTCCGAGATCGTGGTGCCGATCCGGGACGGCGGGGCGCCGATCGGAGAGATCGACATCGACGGGAACGAGGTCAAGGCGTTCGACGCGACCGACCGCGCGTTCCTCGAGTCGATCGCGGCGAAGCTGGCGCCCGCCGTGCACGCCGCGGCGCTCGAACCGCGGCCGCCCGGCTGAGGTGCCGGTCGATCGCGGCCAGCGCGTCGGCGAGCAGTTGGGGGGCCTCCGCGGGCCGGAACGACACCGGCCGGCGCGAACGGCGGATCCGACGCGCGTCCTCGGCGAGATGGGCGAGCGCCCGGGACAGCTCGTCGACGACCGGGAGGTCCGCGGTGCGGCTCGTCCGGGAGAGCGGGTTGAGGTCGATCGCGATCACGCGCTTGCCCATCGCCCGCAGGGCCGCCGTCCGGTCGCCGTCCTCGAGCGGCACGAGGCAGACGTCCGCCACGAGGATCCCGCGCCGGTCGACCCGGGCCCGGTCCGACGGCAGCCCCGGGATCGTCGCGGTCGGGCGGACCCCGAGCACGGGATCGATGCCCGCCGCGCGGAGCCGGGCCGCGATCGCCCGCGCCCGGCCGGGGGTGCGGTGGAACAGGTTCACCTCCACGGCGAGCCCGGGCACGGCCGCGGCCAGCCGCGCCACCCCGTCCGCGGCCAGGGCCGCGACGTTGCCGTTCACGCTCACGACGGGTCGTTCCGCCGCGAGCAGCCACTCGGCCGCGCGCCGCTCCGCTCGGCGGGCGCTCGCGCTCGTGCGCTCCCCGAGCAGATAGTCGAACGCCTCGCCGCGCCCGTGCGCGACGAGCCCCTCCGGAACCACGACGCCCGACCGGGCGGCCGCGGCCAGCCGCTCGCGCACGCGCAGGCTCCGATAGCGGGGATGACGGGGGGAGAGGCGCATCGGCCCCGCCGGCGGCGCTAGGCGCCGCCCGAGGCGCTCGATCCGTTCGCCTCGGAGCCGAGCCGGGCCTCGAGCGCGGCGATCCGATCCTCGAGCGGCTGGAGGCCGTCCTCGAGCACCTTCGAGAGCGCGAGCTTGAGGCTCTCTTCGAGTGCGACCAGGTCGCGGCCGAAGTCGGTCATCCGACGCGCGTTCTCGTTGAGCAGGAGCCGGTTCTGCGTCGCGACGCGGAACGTGTCCGCGGTGTCCTTCGTGAGCTGTCGGGACGAGGTCGCGAACGCCTCCACCGACTCGCCGACGGGCTTCCACTTCTGGTCCAGGTTCGCCCCGACGCTCTCGCCGAGCCGTCGGCCGACGGCGTCGATGCCCTCGGCGACCTCCTTCCCGACCCGCTCGGCGAGCGACGACTCGATGCCGTCGAACCGGCTCTTCACCTCATCGCCGAGCGACTGGCCCATCCCCTCGACCCGCTGGAGCCGGTCCTCGAGCGTCTGGAGCCGCGCGACGAGGTTCGAGTACGCCGTGCCGATGAGCAGATCGACGTGCGCCTGGTTGAGCTCCTGGGCGCGCAGCAGGAGGTGGAGCACCCAGTGCTCCCGGCCCTTGGTCTCGGCGATCGGGCCCTTATCGATGCGGTCCCGGACGTCCCGGTCATCGAGGAGCGTCTGGAGCTCCTTGAGGACCTCCACGCGCAGGGACGAGGTCGCGGCGGGGTTCGACGGAGGCCGGGCCGCCATCAGAGAGGAAGGGTATTCCCGCGGCTATATACGTTGGTCCGGAACGGGCCGCGCTCGCCGGAAAACGGTCGTCGACCGAGGAGGAGGTCCGGGGGTTCCCTCAGCCCGCGACGTCGGGGCCGAGGAGTTCCCGCGCGACCACGAGCCGACGGATCTCCGACGTGCCCGCGCCGATCTCGAGCAGCTTCGCGTCACGGACGAGCCGCTCCAGCGGAAGGTCGCGCATGTAGCCGTAGCCCCCGTGGATCTGGACCGCGTCGAGCGCCGCTCGGGTCGAGGCCTCGGACGCGTAGGTGAGGGCCGCGGCGGCGGCGCGCAGGCTGCGCGGGTCCTCGGCCACGGTGTCGAGCGCCGCGGCGACGAGCCCCCGCGACGCCTCGAGCTCGGTGTACATCGTGGCGATCTTCGCCTGGATCAGCTCGAACGACCCGATCTTCCGGCCGAACTGTTCGCGCTGCTGGGCGTAGGCGACCGAGCGGTCGAGGCACTCCGCCATGATCCCGAGGGGGATCGCCGCCAGCACCGCGCGCTCGACGTTGAGGCCGCTCATCATGATCTCGACGCCGTGGTTCTCGGCGCCGATCCGGTGCTCCGCCGGGACGAGGGCGTCCTGGAACGAGAGCTCCCCGGTCGGCGAGCCGCGCATCCCCATCTTGTCGAGGCTGCGGGCGACCGAGAACCCGGGAGTCTCGCGCGTCACGAGGAAGGCACTGATCCCGTGCGCTCCCCGCTCGGGCGCGGTCTTGGCATAGACGATCAGCGAGTCCGCGACGGGCCCGTTCGTGATGAACTGCTTCGAGCCGTTGAGCACGTAGTGGTCGCCGCGCCGCTCCGCCCGGGTCCGGATCGAGACCGCGTCCGAGCCCGCGTTCGGTTCCGTGAGCGCCAGTGCGCCGATCGCGGTGCCCGCGGCCGCGGGCGGGAGGAACCGCTTGCGGAGGTCGTCCGAGCCGTTCCGGGCGAGGTTGTCGGCGAACAGGTTCGAGTGGGCCCCGACGCTCAGGGCCAGCGCCGGGCTCACGCGCGCAATCTCCTCGAGGAGCGCCGCCTGGGCCCGGTACGAAAGCCCGAGCCCGCCGTGCTCCACCGGCACCGTGACGCCGAGGAACCCTTGCTCCCCGAGCAGCGAGAAGACGGCGCGGGGGAACCAGTCCTCCCGGTCCATCCGGTCGGCGATCGGGGCGACCTCCTTGCGGACGAACCGTCGGGCGGCATCCCGCAGCTCCTGCTCCTCGCCGGTCGCTCCCCGCGGCACGGGCGGGAGGACGGCGTGCGTCCCTTAACGGTTGTCTCCGCGCCGCGCCGCGGGCGCGACCGGACGGGCGAGCAGGCCGATGTGGAGCTGCCACGCGGGCCGGGGGCGGGGCCAGTCCGACCGGTAATGGGCCCCGCGGCTCTCGGTCCGGGTGAGCGCCGCCCGGGCGATGAGGGAGGCCGTCAGCGCCCCGTTCGCGACCGGGCCCGGGAGGTCCCGCTCGTGGGCGGGCTCCACTTCGTGGTCGAGGCGCTCGAGGTTCTCGAGGGCCGATCGGAGCCCGGTCGCCTGGCGGACGATCCCGACGTCGTCCCACAGGAGCGACCGGACCTCGTCGATCTCCTCGGGTTCCTCGGGCCGCCCGAGGCCGGGGCCGAACGCGACGCGAACGAGCCGCCGCGGCATCGGGGGGGCCCTGGGCGCCGGATGGACGAGCTGGCGGGCCACGTGTTCACCGAAGACCAGCCCCTCGAGGAGCGAGTTGCTGGCCAGTCGGTTCGCCCCGTGGACCCCGGTGGCGGCGACCTCGCCGGCGGCGTAGAGCCCGCGCAGGGACGTCCGGCCCTCGAGGTCGGTCGTCACTCCGCCGACCATGTAGTGGGCGACGGGCGTCACCGGGATCGGATCCCGCGACGGATCCAGCCCGTACGTAGCGAGGAACCGGCAGATCGACGGGAAGCGGGCGAACAGTCGGTCCCGGGGGATCGCGGTCGCGTCGAGGTAGACCCACGGGTGGCCCGAGCGCTCGATCTCCTCCTCGATCGCTCGTGCGACGACGTCCCGGGGCGCCAGCTCGGCGTCGCGGTGGACTCGCGTCATGAACCGCTCCCCGGCCTCGTTGCGGAGGACGGCCCCTTCGCCGCGGAGCGCCTCGGTGATGAGGAACCGCGGCGCGCCCTCCCGGTAGAACACCGTCGGGTGGAACTGGATGAACTCCAGGTCGCTCACCAGGGCCCCGGCCCGGAACGCGATGGCGACGCCGTCGCCGGTCGCGACCGACGGGTTCGTCGTGTGCCGGTAGAGACTCCCGGCTCCGCCGGTGGCCAGGACCACGGGTCGGGGCTCATCGATCTCCAGCCCGTGCCCGTCGGGATCGGTCAGGATCGCGGTCGGCCCCGTCCGGTCCTTCGGGCGGAGCGCGCGGAGCACGGTGCGCTCCCGGGCATCGATGCCGGCCTCGATGACGCGATGCTTGAGCGCCTCCTCGATCGAGTAGCCGGTGGCGTCCCCGCCCGCGTGGAGGATCCGGGCCCGCGAGTGCGCGGCCTCCCGTCCGAGCGCGATCTGCCCTTCCACGGTGTCGAACGGGACCCCGTAGCGGACCAGGTCGGCGATGCGGGCGGGCGCCTCGCTCGTGAGCAGCCGGGCGGCCGCGCGGTCGACGAGCCCGGCGCCGGCCCGGAGCGTGTCGTCGAGGTGGCGGCTCGTCGAGTCGTCGGGCCCGATCGCCGCGGCGATGCCGCCCTGGGCGTAGCGCGTGTTCGACTCCTCCAGCCGGGACTTCGTCACCAGGGTCGGGCGCAGCCCGAGCTCCCGGCAGCGGAGCGCGACATAGAAGCCCGCAATGCCGGTGCCGATGATCAGCGGCCGATGGGCGGCATCGGGCACGGACCGGGGAGCGGGGAGCGCAGTATAGCGGCTTCCACCGTGGACGTCGCCGTCGTATAGACCCCGCGTGTGCCGGCGGGCGTGGCGGAGTGGAACGCCGTCCCGGAGATCTCCGATTGGCGTCGCGGGGTCGTCGTCCGGGAGGACCCGGCGCTCGCCGCCGTGCTCGTGGGTCGACTCGCGCAGAGCTCCGGGCTCCGCGCGATCGGGGTCACCGACCTGCTCGGCCCCCGGGCCGCGTTCTGGCGGCTGGCCGGACCGCCCCCGATCTCTCCGGAGCGGGCGGCGGCCCGCGCGAGCGGCCGGACGCTCCATCACTGGATCGGTCCAGTGTTCGCCGAGGGCGCTCCGGTGGAGGTCCGCGTGCGGGGACGGGGCGTGGCGGGCCGCATCGACGTGCTGGCCGACGTGCCGTTCGAGGTGAAAACCTCCCGCACGCTGCCGCCGGTCGAGGACCTCCCTCGGGCCCGGCCCGAGCACCTCGAGCAGCTCAGCATCTACTGCCTGCTCGCGGGCTCCAGACGCGGTCGCCTCGCGACCTGCGAGGTCGACGGCGATCGCGCGGGGGCCGTCCGTACCGTGGACCTCGAGCTTCGCGGGCTCGACGCGATCGCCGCCGAGGTGGAAGACCGCGCCTCGGCCCTGCGCGCGGCGTGGGAGGCCGACCGCCCCGACGGGCTGCCCCGATGTCGGTGGTTCGGTCGGGGCTGCGAGTTTCAGGAGTCCCGGATCTGCGACTGCCGGGGCGACGAGCCGTCGCCGTCGGGGCGGATCCTGGAGTCCGTCGCTCGCCTCGCTCCGCGGCCGGACCTCGATGCCCGGTTCGAAGCGCGGCTGCGGTCGCTGCCGGAGCGGCCCGCGGGGGCCCCGATCGACGCGTACCGCGATCTCGTCTATCCCCGCCGGACCTACTTTGAACGGACCGCCCCCGCGACCGCGGAGGCCCCGGCGGCGCCCCCGCGGGCGATCACGCCGGACCTCTATGCCCGTCTGGCCGAGGCGCTCGAGAGCGGCCCGCTCGGAGAGGTCGCCCGGATCCTGGGGCGAGCCGACGAACCGACCGAGGAGGTCGTCGGATTTCGAGGGACCCCGTACCTCGTGCGGACCTCGCGGGCCTGGAACCCCGTGGGCGCAGACGAGCTGCTGGACCGGTACCCGCAGTACGCCCTCGAGCTCGGCTTCCGGTGCGCGGCGACCGGGGCCCGTCGCGGCCTGGTCGTCTGGGGCTGGGAGCGCGCGGAGTCGGAGCGCGACCGGGTGCGGGTGTTCGACCTCGCGTTCGAGCCGGTGACGCCGTTCGCCCGGCTCTGGCGGACCCGTTCGGCGGCGCTCGAGCGGGCGGTCGCGACCGGGTCTCCGCTCGGGCTCCCCGCCTGCCCGGCGTGGATGTACGAGGAATGTCCCTACCGGTCGGGGTGCGCGTGCGGGTCCTCTGCCGTGCGCGACCACCGGTAGATCACCGCCGTCGCCGTGGCGCGGAACCCGTGCGCCTCGTAGAGCCGACGGGCCGGCAGGTTCTCGTCGCTCACCCATAGTCGGACGCGCGCGTACCCCAACGCCCACAGGGCCCGGAGGCCCCAGCGGAGGAGGAACGTCCCGAGGCCCCGGTGGCGGAACTCGGGGTCGACCATGAAGTCCACGAACACGGCCCGCCGGGCCGAGCGTTCGGTCGAGAGCAGCGCGGCGTACAGCCGGGGCGGGTCGGGTCGATAGAGGGCCGTCGACGCCTCGTCGAGGAATAGCCCCAGCTCACCGCCGAGGACCGTGCCGAGGACCTCCCGGTAGTGGGCGGGGTCCGATCCGACGAGCATCGCGTCCACGCTGCCCGCGAAGGCGCGCGCGTCGAGCTCGGCGAGCGACTCGATCGTCACGGCTCGGATCGGCACGAACCGGAGCTCCGCCGGCGGCGCCCCGACGGGCGCCCCGTCCTCGGGGCCAAGCGCCCGTTCCATCGCCCGTCGTCCGATCAGGGTCGAGCCCTTCCGCTGCGCCAGCGTCGCCAGCACCGCCCGCTCGTCCTCGACCGCGAGCCCGGTGAAGCCGACCGCGGCGGTCTGCACCGGGGCGGGCAGCGCGCCCAGCAGGATCGTCGCGAGCCGCTCGGCCCGCTCGACCGCGCCGGGCCCGGGTCCCACGTGGACGTGGCCGAACGCGTCCGCGTCGCGGACGGAGACCAGAGCGAGTCCGGCGCCGTCGGGAAGGAACCAACCGGCCTGTCGGCCCGCCCGGAGCGCGCCGGCCGAGCGCTCCACCCACGCGCCGGAGGGCGCTTCGTCCCGGAGCTCGAGCTTCCGGCGCATGTCCTGCAGGAGCCCTTCCAGGACGTCGAGGGGGGCGTCGGTCGCCGGACGGGGATCGACCACGGACGCCCTACGCGAGGGACCGCGCCTCACGGACGAGGATCTGGGCGATGTCCGGGGCGACGGACGCCTTCTCGGCGGGATTGCGCAGCGTGTCGGTAGAGTAGATCTCGTCGGTCACGGCCTTGATCCGCTCGAAGGCGTCCCGCAGGAAGAGGCCGTGCGTGCAGGCCGCGCTGATCGCGCTCGCGCCCTGCTTTGTGAGGAGCTTCGCCGCCTCGACGATCGTGCCGCCGGTCGTGATCACGTCGTCGATCAGCGCGAGGTGCTTCCCTTCGATCGCCGCCGGGAGGGTGGCCGGCATCGACAGCTCGACGTGCTCGCTGTCGATGCGCTTCTTCTCGAGCGCGAACCAGGGCTTGTCGAGGATCTGCGCCATCCGGCGCACCCGGTCGACGCCCCCCTTGTCGGGCGAGACGAGCACGTCGAGCGGGCGCTCCCTCAGGAGGCGGGCGATCGCGGGGATCCCGCTCGCTTCGAAGGCGGGCTTCGAGAAGTGGGTCAGGGTCTGGGGGGAGTGGAGGTCGACCGTGATGACCGCATCCGCGTCGAGCTCCACGTGCCGGGACATCGTCCGGGCGCTGACGGGCTCCCCGGGGAAGAACCGCCGGTCCTGACGGGCATAGCCGAAGTACGGAACTACGACGAAGATGCGCCGGGCGCCCGCCTCCCGGACGGCGTCCTCGAGCAGCAGCAACTCGAGCAGGTCCTGGTCCGTGCGGGTCGACTGCACGACGACCACGTCGTCGCCCTCGAGGCGCCCGCCGACCCGTACGTACAGTTCGCCGTCCGGGAACCGCTTCGTGTACGGGATTCCGAAGGGCGTATTGCCGAGCTCCCGGGAGATCCGTTCCGCGAGTGCGGTCGAAGCGGTCCCACCGATGACGTGCATGCCCGTCCGCTCGGGAACGCGGGACCCGGCCTCCTGCTATAAGGTTGCGGCCGGCGGATCGGCGCGTCAGAGATCGTCGTCGTCGTCGATCCGCCGTCGCTTCGGCTTCTCGGCCCGCTTGACCCGCGGGCGGGGGCGTCCGCGGCGACCGGTCCCGCCGGGGCTCCGGGCGTTCTTGGGGCCGGTCGACGTCGCGCGGGCCGCCGGCGCCCCGCCCTCCGGGTCCTCGTCCGGCCGCCACGGCCGCAGGGCCGAGAGGAAGCGATGCGGTCGGTCCGGACGATCGTCCTCCTCCTCATCCTCGTCCTCCGCCTCGGCGCGATGGCGGTCGCGCTCCTCCGCCTCCTCCTCTTCCTCCGCCTTGCGGCGCGGGTCTTCGACCCCCTCCGCGCGGAGCGCGAAGTGGATGCCGAGGGCGAGGAGGATCAGGCCCGCGACGGTGAGGCCGAGGAACTGCCAGGACTGCGCAGGCACCATCGACGCCTGGCCCTCGAGGGCGAGCTTGATCGCTCCGACCCACGGGATCATCCCGCGCGCGACGCCGATGATCCAGCCGGGTTCGACGAGCTGGCTGATCCCCTGCTCCGGGTCGGTGATCCCCTGGCAGCCGGTGGTGCACGGGTTCGGGACGAAGTTGTTGTCGCCCATTGTGAGGTAGCCGGAGTGTCCGCCCAGTTGGGCGACCGAGAGGGAGATCGAGACGTCGATCGAGCTCCAGCCGATGCGGTAGAGGTCGATCGAGCCTCCGACCGCGAGGTTCGAGAAACTGCAGGGGGAGCTTCCTCCCGTCGTGTTGTAGACCGCGTTGGCCTCGTCCCCGCAGGCGAGGCCCGCGAGGCCCGGTGCGGAATAGGAGCCCCCGCCCGCCGGATCCCAGTCGAGGAACAGGATCGCTCGATGGATGACGGGCGTGCCGCTCTGGCCGTTCGGCTGATAGAGTAACACGTCTCCGTACTCGCCGTACGTCGAATAGCCCGTCTTGAGCCCGACCACGTAGGGCTGGATCGAGCCGTTCGCGATCTTCTGGGCAAGGACGAGGTCGCCGGTGTTGATCACCCCGAGCACGTCGTTCGTGCCGTGCTGCATGCTCTTCGACTCCACGACGTAGACGGGCGGCCAGTTCTGGGTGTACGCGTACATCCCGACGATGAGCACGATGATGATAGCGAGGGCGACCAGCGGCTCGAAGTAGAGGGAATCGCGGGCCCGCCAGAAGACCGGGGGCCGCCCGCCGCTGTCGGCCGCGGCGGACCCGGCATCCCCCTCGTCCGCCTCGTCCTCGCCGCCGGCGCTCTTCCAGCGCCGCACTGGACCTCGCGAGGACCTCGGCCGGTTCCGTGCCCGGCCGGGGGGGCGGGGTCGGCGCCGGGGCGGGCGGTCCGCGTCCTCGTCGTCGTCCTCGTCCTCGGGGTCCGGATCGTCGTCCGGATCCGGGTCGGACGTCGACCGACGGGACATCCCTCCCGCCTGCGCCCGACTGTCCTTAACCCTTCGGCTGGAACGGAACCCCGGATCGATCGGCGGGCGCGTGCGGTGGAACCGAGCCCTTAAGCCTCCGGGTCGCCCCGGAACGAAGCGCGGGTGGGCCGGGAGGTACGGAACGTGCGACGGATCGACGTATCGATGCCGCTGTTCGCGGGGATGCCCGCGTTCCCGGGAGACCCCGTCTTCGAGAGCCAGCCGTCGCACGCGATCGCCCGGGGCGACGCCTACAACGTCTCGCGGGTAGCGTTCGGGACGCACGCCGGAACGCACGTCGATCCGCCGCTCCACTTCCTCGAGGGGGCGCCGGGCACGGACCGGCTCGATCTCAACGTGCTCAACGGACCGTGCCGCGTCATCGACGTCGACCCCACCCATCGGGCCGTGACGGAGGCCGATGTCGCCCGGCTGCCGGCCGGCACCGTCCGGGCGCTCTTCCGGACCGCGAACTCGGCCCGCTGGGCCCGCGAGCTCGTGTTCTTCGGCGACTACGTCGCGCTCACGCCCGGGGCCGCCGACGCGCTCCTCGCCCGGCGGGTCGGCGTCGTGGGGATCGACGCGCTCTCGATCGAGGCCGACGCGACCGGCGCGTTCCCCGTCCACCACCGCCTGCTCGGCGGCGGTTGCCTCATCCTGGAGGGTCTCCTCCTCGCCGAGACGCCGCCCGGGGAGTACGATCTCGCCTGCCTGCCGCTCCGCCTGCGCGGAGGGGATGGCGGCCCCGCGCGCGTCGTCCTCACCGCCCCCTAGGAGCCCCGCGTGGCGATCGCCCCGCCCGGTCCGGGCCCCTACGCGCTGTCCCTCGCGACGCCCGGCTTCTACGTCCTGGTCGCGACGCTCGCGATCTTCCTCGGTCTCCTGTTCGTCCTCTGGCGATCGCACCCGAATCGGAAGCGGGGCCTCGAGGGGTACCTCGACGCCGCCGGAGTGAGCCTCGCCTTCCTCGTCCTCTCGACCGCGCTCGTGATCGCCCTGGCCACCCGATTCCCGCTGGCGAACCGCACCAGCTACGCCCTCTTCGAGGTCGTGCTGACGGGCTACTGGCTCGGGTTCGCGATCCCCGTCGTGACGGTCGGCAGCTCGGTCGAGGCCCGGTCCCGACGGGCGATCCGCTGGTTCGTCCCGTCCGTGCTGGTCGCGGTCTCGATGTTCTTCGGCGTCTTCGGCTACTACTATCTCGCGACGCCCTGACGCCCGGGCGGCTAGTCCCGCTCGTCGGGGGGCAGGAGGTCCGGGATCCCGTCCTGGATCGGATAGTCGACGTGGCAGTGGGCGCAGGAGAGCGCCCCGTCGAGGACCTCGGTACCGGACGAGGTCCGGGCCGTGAGGCTGAGCTCGCCGCGACAGACGGGGCAGCGCAGGATCTCGAGGAGGTCGGGCTTCACTTCCCTCCGCCCTCCACGATCCCGTAGCCGATCAGCCGCCACGCCGTGAGCTTCCGGGAGATCGCGACGCGGCTCCCCGGGAACACCGTGACCGACCGGTTGAGCGACAGTTCGATCTCGTCCCCGCGGGCGCTCGTGACCTTCCCGGCCGCGATCGTCGTCCCGACGGTCACCGCCAGGACCTCGCTCGTGCGGATCTTCTCGACCTTGATCTCGCGCTGGGCGCCCAGGACTCGGTCGAGGAGCGTGGCCTTGAGCCGGATCTTCTGGCTGACGGGCGGCAGCGTGCCGACCGTGCCGATGAGGCGTCCCGTGAGCCCGTCGCCCTTGGCGAGCGCGGGATCGAGGCTCGTGCCGACGGCCGCGAGACCCCCCGGGTGGAGCTCCTCCCACTCCTGGCCGCCGGAAACGATCGACGTGACCGTCGTCGTGAGCGACTCCGAATGCCCGTTCGGGGTCGGGGAAGGACCGGGCCGGATCTCGATCTCCTCGCCGACCGTGAGTTTGCCCTGGAGCAGCGAGCCACCGAGCACGCCCCCCCGCAGGTCCTTGGGACGGGTCCCCGGCCGGTTGATGTCGAACGAGCGGGCGACGTACATGAGCGGCGGCTTGCCCGGATCGCGGGGCGGCGTCGGGATCGTCGTCTCGATCGCCTCGATGAGCGCATCGATGTTCACCCGGTGGTTCGCGCTGATCGGCACGATCGGCGCGCCCGCGATCGGGGACGATTTGAGGAACTCGACGATCTCGCGGTAGTTCTCCTCGGCGGCCTCGCTCGAGACGAGGTCGATCTTGTTCTGGGCGACCACGACCTTCCGGACCCCGATGATGTCGAGCGCGTACAGGTGCTCGCGGGTCTGCGGCTGCGGCACGTGCTCGTTGGCCGCCACGATGAGCAACGCCCCGTCCATGATCGCGGCGCCCGAGAGCATCGTCTCCATGAGCGTCTCGTGGCCCGGCGCATCCACGAACGAGACGGCTCGGACGAACTCCGCCGCCGAGCCGTCGGCGCACTTGGGGTCGACCGTGAAGCAACCCGGCGGGTCGATCCCTGGGCACTTGTAGAACGCCGAGTCCGCGTAGCCGAGCTTGATCGAGATGCCGCGCTTCTTCTCCTCCGAGTGGCGGTCCGTCCACTCCCCGGTGAGCGCCTGGGTGAGCGTCGTCTTGCCGTGGTCGACGTGGCCGACGAGGCCGATGTTCACTTCGGGCTGCCGGGGGACCTTCATGACGCGGCGAAGAGCTCCGCGAGAGGCTTGTCGCCCTTCTGCTCCACGACCAGGTTGATCTGCACCGTATCCTCACTGATCGTGTTGCCGCGGAACGTTCGCCGCTTGCGCTGGCCGAGTCGGGGCGCGTGGAATCCGAAGCCTTCCCCGACGTAGAGCCGGGTCTGCCGGGCGCCGGGGAGGTCGGGTCGGAGCGGAAAGCCGCTCTTGTCCGTGCCGCCCGTGATCCGGAACGTGTAGCCGCCCGCGCCGACCAATTCGCCGCCGATGGTCTCGCCGATGCGCTTTCCGAGGAACCCCGCCGCCTGCGGGTCGCCGACCGTGCGCGCGAGCGATTTCTCGCGCTCGGAGATGACGAGCTTGTACTCGACCACGTACCCTCGAAGGGAAGCGGGCGCGCCAGTTGGACGGCGTTTAAATAGCTTTGCGCGCCGAGAAGGGGCTCGGCCACGGAACGTGGGCGAGCGACAGGCCCCCGCCGCTCGCGCAGGTCACGCTCCCGTTCGTGTGGGCCTGCACGTAGCCGGTCGCCGCCGTGAGGTTGGCGGTGAACTCGGCTCCGAGGCTGGGGCCGGTGCCCCCCAGCGAGCACGTCGTGTAGACGGAATACCACATCGGGGGTGAGGAGACCAGCACGGCGTTGACGCCCGGCACGATCTCCCACGTGAGCGTCGCGTTCGCGTGCGACGCCAGCCACGGTCCGGCTCCCGCGGCGCTCGTGTTGAGGGCAACGACCGGCGAGTCGACGATCGGCTGGTCCGACAGCGGCTTCGCGAGCGCGAACAGCCCCGTGCAGGAGTTGCCCGCGAGCGTTGCGAGGACGCTCGGCACCCCCGCGGCCACGAGCGCGAGGCGCAGGTAGGACGAGCCGTTCACGAAGCCCACGACCCAGAATGCGGCGGTCCCCGGGGGCGTGCTCGACGGCGTGAGCGGCACCGCGACCGTCGGCGGGCTGCCGGCCGTCCAGTTGACCGTGCACTTCGAGAGCGAGTCCAGGCTCGTGAGGTTGAGGGCCGGCACCGTGACGTTCGCGGGAGTCGCGAGTCCGAAGGCGACGAGCGGGGACCAGGGGCCACCGCCGGTAGGACCGACGGCGGACGCGGCCTCCGACTTTGCCTGGTCGAACGTTTCGTAGGGAGGCCCCGGACCCGACGAGGACTTCGCCGCGAACAGGTATCCGCCGGCCCAGAGGGCGGCGAGGACCACCGCCACGGCCACGAGCACCGCGATCCCGAGCCCCAGGGCCCGGCGTCGAGGGCGCGCGGCGGGGCCCGGGGCTGCGGTCGTGGGTGCGGCCTCGGAGGTCATGGGCGTCGCTCCCCTCGCGAGAACGAGTGGAAGTCCGTAGAAAAGGAGGACTCCCGCGCGGCGCCGAGGTTCCTCCGGAGACTCGGGCTTAAGAAGGCCCCGTTCCGTCCTTTCGCCGTCAGGCGGGCCGGGTCGTGACCGAGCTGAGCGAGGCACTGCTCGTCACCGAGGTCGCTCTGCTGCTCGCCGGCTTGGGTTACGCGTCGTTCACCGACCTCAAGACCCGCGAGGTCCCGGATCCGCTGTGGCAGGGCCTCGGCCTCGCCGCCCTCGGGCTCGGGGGCGTGGCGATCGCGCCGGGCGGCGCGGTCCCGCTCGCGCTCTGGCTCCTCGTGGGGCTCCTCACCCTGCAGCACATGTTCGCGTGGGATGTCCGCTTGGGCGACGCGGTCGAGCGGTACGCCGACCTGCTGGAGCTCGCGTTCTACGTCGCCACGATCGTCCTGGTGGCTCTCGCGGCGATCCACTACGGGCTTGGGCCGTCGGCGGTGCCGTACGCCGTCCTCGCCCTCCTGGCGACCGTGGTGTTCGCCCGGGGGCTGTTCGAGCTCGGGATCCTGTTCGGGGGCGCGGACGCGAAGGCGCTCATGGTCGCGGGCTTCCTGGTCCCCGTGCTCTCCGCGCCGCTCTATGTGCCCAACGCGGCCTCCGCGGCGCTCAACGCGTGGCTCCCGTTCGCGGTCAACCTCCTCATGGACGCGGCCCTGGCCTCGATCGCGATCCCGATCGCCCTGGCGGTGCGCAACGTCAGGCGCCGGGAGTTCTCCTTCCCCCGGGGGTTCACCGGATACTCCCTGCCGGTCGAGGAGCTCCCGTCGCGCTTTGTGTGGGTCCGCGACCCCGCCGTGCCGTCGCGGGACCGGGCCGAGGAGGGCATCGAGACCTCCGAGGACGATCAACGGCACCGGGCGTCGATGGCCGCCGACCTCCGGGCCCGTCAGATCCGACGGGTGTGGGTGACGCCCCAGATCCCGTTCGTGGTCGTGATGGCCGTCGGCGCGCTCCTGGCCCTGCTCGCCGGCAATCTCCTGCTGGACCTCTTCGCCGTGGCGTAGGGCGGGCGCGGCGGAGGCGGCAAAGCCTTTTTGCGCGCGCCCCGTCGTCCGGGGCCCGAGGTCGTGGATGCCGAAGAGCGCGAAGTCGTCCCCGATCCGGGTCCTCATCGCGAAACCCGGGCTCGATGGGCACGACCGGGGCGCCAAGGTCGTCGCGCGCGCCTTGCGCGACGCCGGCATGGAGGTGATCTACGCCGGGCTGCGCCAGACGCCCGAGGAGATCGTCCGCGCCGCGGTCGAGGAAGACGTCGACCTGATCGGGCTCTCGATCCTCTCGGGGGCCCACATGGCGCTCTTCCCGCGGGTCCTCGCCCTGCTCAAGCGGGGGCGCGCGACCGCGATCCCGGTGTTCGCGGGCGGCATCATTCCCGACGAGGACGCCCGTCGGCTCCGGAAGCTGGGGGTTCGGGCGATCTTCGGACCGGGGACGTCGCTCGAGACGATCGTGTCGACCGCCCGTCAGCTCGCGCGCGGCACGGCATGACGTCCGGGCGCTCGGCGCTCGCGGCGGCGAAGGCGATCGTCGGCGGCGACCGGCGGGCGCTCGCCCGGGCGATCTCCGCGGTCGAGAACGGCGACCCGGAGTCGGGCGCGCTCGTGCGGGCCCTCTACCCGCGCACGGGCCGGGCTCGCGTGATCGGGATCACCGGCCCCCTGGGCGTGGGCAAGTCGAGCGTCATCAACGCGCTGGTCCGGCACCTGCGGGCGGTCGGCTCGTCCGTCGCCATCGTCGCCGTCGACCCCTCGAGCCCGTTCAGCGGCGGGTCGGTCCTCGGCGACCGGATCCGCTTCGAGCGCGACGCGACCGACGCCGCGGTGTTCTTCCGTTCGATGGCGAGCCGGGGCGAGGAGGGAGGTGTCGCGGCGACCACCCGGGAGGTCGTCCGGCTCCTCGACGCCGCCGGGTTCGACGTCGTCGTGGTCGAGACGGTCGGGAGCGGGCAGGTCGATCTCGCGATCCGGCAGATCGCCTCCACCTCCGTGGTGGTCCTCGTCCCCCACCTGGGCGATGAAGTTCAGACGCTCAAGGCCGGCCTCTTCGAGATCGCCGACGTCTTCTGCGTGAACAAGTCCGACCTGCCCGGCGCCGATCTGGCGCGGAAGGACCTCTCCGAGCTCGTCGGGCTCGGCGGCCAGCGCGACGGCTGGGCTCCGGCGATCGTCCTCACGAGCGCGCTCTCGGGGACCGGGATCGTCGAGCTGTGGGGCGCCGTCGAAGCGCACGAGCGCTTCCTGGACCGTTCCGGACAGCGGGCGGCCGCCCAGCGCCGGAGGATCGCGCACGAGATCGTGGGGCTCGTGCGCGAGCGGGTCGGGCGCGAAGTCGAGGACCGGCTCGAGCGGGACCCCGAGTTGCGCCGGCTCCTCGACGAGGTGGCCGCCCGACGCCTCGACCCCCGGGCCGCCGCGGACCGACTGTTCGAAGCCGCCGGTCGGCGCCGTCGTCGCCCATGATCCCCCTCGCGCTCTATGCCGCGGTCGCCCTCTTCGCGGTCGCGCTGGCGGTGATCTACTTCGTGTTCGTCACGTTCCTCTTCGGGGCCGGCTACGAGCCCACCTACCGGGCCGCCGTGGACTCGATGCTGCGCCTGGCCGAGGTCGGTCCGCGCGACACGGTCTACGACCTCGGCGCGGGCACCGGAGCCATCGTGTTCCGGGCGGCCCGCACGTATCGCGCCCGCGTGGTCGGGGTGGAGATCGAGCCGATCCGGCTCGCGATCCTGCGGGTCCGCCGGTCCCTGGGGCCGTTCCGGGACCGGGTCGAGCTCCGGTGGGGGAACTTCGTCGACGTCGACCTGCGGCCCGCCACGGTGGTGACCGCGTTCCTCTGGCGGGGGGCGATGGCCCGGCTCCAGCCGAAGTTCGAGACCGAGCTCGCGCCGGGCACGCGCGTCGTGAGCCACGTCCACCCGATCCCGGGCTGGACCCCGATCATGCACGACGAGGAGACGGACGTCTACCTCTACCGTTGGGCCCCCGACCGGGTCAGATCGGATGGTAGTGGAACCACAGTCCCACCCCCACGAGCAGGACCGCCAGGATGACGAGGCCCCCCGCGAGCCAACCGGCGTAAGCCCCCCGCTCGTCCTCGAACGGGGTCGGTGGGGAGGTGGCCATCGACCGGCGAGCGCGCCGCCGGTTTATCTTTCCTCGATTCGCACCGGCCCGTCCCGACTACGGGATCCCCGCGCCGATCTGGCCCGTCATCCCGAGCCAGGCGACCACCGCCCCGATGGCGATCGCGATGGCGAAGGTGGGGATCAGAAAGGCGAGCGGCACGGGAGGAATGTCGTTGGCCTCGGGCATCGGCGGACGACCGGGCCCGAGGTTCAAGTAGCCGTCGTTCGTTCCCCGACGCGTCGGCCGCTCTACGCCGGGTCGGGACCGGCGTCCTTCGGCTCGGCCGGCTTCGGCGCGGCGCGGGCGCGGGGGGCCCGGGGCTTCGGGGGCTCGGTCTTCTCTGCCGCGGCCTCGCTCGCGGGGGTGGTCGAGGAAGCCTCGGCGGTCGCCGGGGCCTCGGTGGTCGCGGGCTTCTCGGGCGTCGGGGTCACGTACTCCTCGACGACCCGGATGGTGTGCGGGTGAAGGTAGCTGCGGAGCCGGTCGATGACGCGGGGTTTCGCCGCCATCCAGCCGATGTCGAACTTCGAACGATCCGGGACCTTGAGGGTGAGCGACTTCTCGTGCGCCTCGATGTGGAACTCCCCGCCCCGGCCGTACTGCATCTCCACGATCGCGCGCGCCTGTTCGACCGGTTCGGCGATCCGCTCGGTGACCGTGAACTTCCCGCGAATCTTGCGCCCCGCGAACGGAGGATTGAAGTCGACGCGCACGCGCGCGGCGGTGAGCGTCACGACGCGGCCGCGCCGACCCTCGATCGTGAGGACGGTGCCGACGTCGAGGTGCGCATCCTCCCGCCGCATCTCGGGCAGCCGGGAGATCTCGTGCATCGAGAACAGTTCGATGAGATTGGGGTCCCGCTCGCCGAACGCCTCGGCGGGAGCGTACTCGCGCTCGACCGTCTCCCCGACCCGGAGCCCCACGAGGGACGTCTCGATCGCCGCCGGGAAGTACTCCCCGCCGACCTGGTGGGCCCGGGGTCCCCAGACGTGGCCTTCGGTCTTGCCGACCCCGGCCTGCTGCGCGGTCTCTTCGTGCGTCGTGTCGACCAGGTCGGTCCGGCCCCCGGACTCGGCCCAGAGGTCGTAGTCGAGGCGGACGAGGTCCCCGGACTGGGTGACCCCGGGGGCAGGATCGGACGGCATGGCCCCGCCGAACCGGGGGGCAGGATAAGGTTTTCTCGAGGAGAACCGGCCCCGCCTACGGCGGCTCCGGGACGGGCACCACCAACGGCGTCGCGGCGACGCGACGCCAGCGCAGGCTACCCGAGACGAACGCGAACGGACGAAGCGTCGCCTCGACCACGCTCAGCGGGTGGACCCAGCGGCGGTGCTCGCCGAGCCGACCCGAGAGGCCCCCGTTCTTGCGGAGCGACATCGTCATCGCCACCTGGTAGCGGTAGCGCTTGCGGGCCCAGCGCAGGTAGCCGCGCGCGGTCGCCGGATCGTGGTAGACCCACGCCTCCCGGACATAGGCGCCGGGGAGTCCGGCGGCGACGGCCCGGGTCTCGAGGTCGTGGTCTTCGGCGTACGGGATGCGCGGGTCGAATCCGAGCTTTCGGATCGCCGACGTGGCCCACGCGGAGTTCTGGAGCGGAAGGTAGGTGACCCGGGCGGGCACGAGCTCCTCGTAGATCGTGCGCTCGACCAGCACCGAGTACCGCTCGATCGCGTTCCCCGGCGTTCGGCCGGGCCGGGTCGGTCCGCCCGAGAACTTCGCGGCCCCGGCCTCGATCGGCGCCACCAGCAACCGTAGCCAGGGCGGCGGCGCGACCTCGTCGGAATCGAGGAAGGCCGTGATCTCCTCCGCGACGAGCGCGAGCGCGCCGGCGCGGGCGTCCACGACCCCGCCCGGGAACCGCGCGACCGTGACGGCGAGCCGCGGGAACTTCGTCGTCGCGGCCTCGAGGAGCGCGCGGGGGCTCTCGGTGGAAGCCGCGAGCAGCACCCGGTCCGGACGACGCTCCTGGGCGTCGAGCGAGGCCAGCGCGTCGAGGAGCCGGGGGTCGTCGCGGACCGCGATCTCGACGCAGACCGACCCCAAGTGCCCCGCCCCGTCGCCGCGGGAGCCCCACGGCGAAGGAGAGAGCACCGGCTCAACCCCTTAAACGTAGGGACCCCTTCGGAGGCCGTGCGCATCCTCCTGATCGGGGGCGGGGTCCATCCGATCCCACCGACGGGGTACGGAGCGATCGAGCGGATCCTCACGGACCTCCAGGCGGCCCTTCGGGCCGCCGGCCACGAGGCCGAGATCGTGAACCGGGTCCGGCATCGGCGGATGCGGGACGAGTACCCGTTCGCACGCGAGCTCCCCCGGCTCTTGGCGGCCGAGCGGTTCGACGTGCTGCACGCGAACACCCCGGTCGTGGCGAACCGGCTCGCCTCCCGCCGGTTCCCGTTCGTCTACACCTCGCACTCGCGTCACTGGTTCTACCGGGAGCGCCTGTCCCACCGCTGGGGGTACTTCCTCGAGCGTCGCGCGGTGCGCCGGGCCACCGAGGTGATCGCCCTGACCCCGACCCTTGAACGGACCATGCGGTCGGTCGTGCGGCCTCCCCTGCCGCCGATCCAGACGATCCCGTTCGGGGTGGACTCGGAGCGATTCCGCCCGGCCTGGGACCGGCGCACCGGGGGCACGGCGCTGGGCGTGGGGGTGGTGGAGCCGTTCAAGCGATGGGCCGAGGCGGCCGCCGCGTTCCGGGGCACCGGCCTGCGCCTTCGGCTCGCCGGGCCGGTGCCGAACGCCGGGTACGCCGACGCGGTGCGTCGGGCGGGGGACGGTGTCGAGATCCTCGGTGAGGTCGATGAGCCGACGCTCGAACGGCTGTTCGCCGAGAGCGATCTGCTCGTGCACCCGAGCGCCGTCGAGATTCTGTCGGCCACCGTGCTCGAGGGTCTCGCCGCCGGGCTCCCCGTCCTCGGGGGGCCGGCGCTGGACGGGATCGTCGAGGAGGGCCGGACCGGTTGGGTGGTGCCGGATCCCGACCCGGCCGCCTTCGTCGCGGGGCTGCGGGCGCGGGCCCAGGCGCTCGCCGGCGACCCGGAGCTGCGCCGGCGCGTCGGGGAGGCCGCGCGCGCGACCGCGCTCTCGCGGTTCGCTTGGCCCACGGTCGTCGCCGCCCATCTCGGGGTCTACGCCCGCGTCGCCGCGCGGGCCCCGCGACCGAGCCGGCCCACCGGGTGATCCGGTCAGCGCGCGCACTTGCGCGCGTCGGCGATCTCCGTGATCGTCCGATCGATCGCCTGCGCGCTCGTGAGCTTCGGATGCCAGCCGAGGTGGCCGATCTTGTCGATCGCGAGCAGCTGCTGCGGAACGTCCCCGACCCACCCGACCTCGCCGCCGGTGTACGCGATGCGGGCGCGTCCACCGTGGGCGGCGATCACCTTCTCCGCGATCTCCCGGACCGAGATCCGGTCGGTCGTGCCGAGGTTGAACACGTTCACGCGGTCGGTCGCTCGGTCGCCGGCGACCAGCATGCCCTCCACGCACTCGTCGGTCCGCAGGTAGCTCTTCGCCTGGTGCCCGTCGCCCAACACCTCGAGCGTCGTCGGATCGCGTCGCAGCTTGTCGAAGAAGTCGATCAGGACCCCGTGGGTCATGCCGGGGCCGATGATGTTCGCGAATCGGAAGACGAACGCCGTCAGCCCGTACGAGTGGGCGTAGGCGGCCACCATGCCCTCCGCCGCGAGCTTGTGCCCGCCGTAGAGCGACCGGGGCTCGAGCGGGCCGTACGACTCGGGGGTCGGGAACACCGTCGGCAGGCCGTAGACCGCGCTCGACGACGAGAAGAAGAAGCGGGGGACATCGTGCCGGCGCGCGCACTCGAGGACGTGGAACGTCGCGACCGTCCCGTTCTCAAGATCGACCCGGGGGTCGCTGGTCCCCCGCCGGATGTCCGGGTTCGCGGCCAGGTGCCAGATCTCCGCGGCGCCGCGGAACCGCTCCTGATACGCGGTCGGTTCGCGCACGTCGGACTCTACGAAGGAGAACCGAGCGGCCTCGGCGCCGTGAGGCAGGTGTTCCTTCCGCCCGCCCACGAGGCTGTCGATCGCGCACACCTCGACCCCCCGCGCGAGGAGCGCCCGGACGGCCGCGCTGCCGATCGCGCCGGCGCCGCCGGTGACGATGGCCGGACCGTCTCGGTGCGCGGGCGCCATGGTCGAGGCGGCCGGAGTTAGGGAAGCATATATAAGCGAAGGCCCGCCTAAACTCGCTGCCTATTCCGCGCGGGTAGGGTGCCTACGCATGCGCACGTATGTACGAATGACGTTCCACTCCGAGGGCGCGAACCCCCTCAAAGTGCTTGAGGTGATGCGCCAGCTCGGCTTCGAGGAGTCGATGGGAATGCACGACTTCGTGTTCAAATGGAAGGACAAGGCGAGCCTCGACGACGTGATCCGTCTCATGACCGAGATGCACGAACGGTTGAAGGGCCTCGACGTCAACTACGAGATCACCACGATCTCCTGACCGTACCGCTCCTCGCTATCCAATGGCCGACGACGATCTCGCCCGCCTTGAACGGATGCTCCTCCTGCATCTGCTCGAGCACCGCGGCCAGCAGATCCGGTTCGAGGCCTCGCAATGGACGACCGAGTTCGGCGTGGTCCGAAAGTTCGCGCACGAGGACCAGGCCGAGCTCAAGCAGGCGCTGCGCCAGCTCGAGATGTCGCGGATGATCTACCGGCGGACCCAGTACGTGATCGGCTACTCCGAGCCGAAGCACGTCTTCTCGCTGACGCCGACCGGGCACCGGAAGGCGCTCGAGGTCCAGCAGGAGGCGACCGTCGCCGCCGCCGTCCCGGAGTCGCCCGAGGAGGAGCCCCCGCGGCGCTCGCCTCCGCCCCGGCACGCGACCTCGGACGCCTGAGAGCGGGCCGATGCCGGTGCTCGAGGGCCCCCTCGTCCGGCTCCGGCCGCTCGCCCCCGCCGACTATGACGGGGTGTTCCGCTGGTACAACGATCCCGAGATCGTGGCCCCGTACGACCGCTTCTCGGTCGACACCTACGCGGCGTTCGTCACCGGAGTGACGACCGCCGCGTCGGATCCCACCTCCTTGTATCCCCGATTCGTTCTCGAGCCCCGAGACGACCCGCGGGTCGTCGGCGTGGTCGGGTGCTACCGGGCCCATCCGGTCCTCGAGTACTTGGACGTCTGGTACGTGGTCGGCGACCCGTCGGTCCGGGGACGCGGGTTCGGGCGCGCCGGCGTCGAGCTCCTCGTGAGCCATCTGTTCGCGACCGAGACGGTGCGTCGCATCGGGGCGACCTGCGACGTCGCGAACGCGGCGTCGTATCGACTGCTCGAGGGCCTCGGGTTCCGGCGCGAAGGGACCCTCGCGGGGGCCCTCTTCCACCACGGCACCTGGCACGACGTCTACGTCTACGGCATCACGGGCCCGGAATGGGCGGCCCGTCCGCGTCCAGGGTGAGCACCACCCGCTCGCCAGCCCGGTCGGCGCGGAGGGCGATCCGGCCGAGCTCGCCGGTGGAGGCGAGATGGGTCCCGCCGCACGGACAGACGTCCGCCGCCTCGATCTCCACGACCCGCACGGGGTCGACCGCCGGCGGCAACGGCACAAGGCCCGCCCGCGCGGCCGCCGGGTGGGCGTCCCATTCCGCTCGGGGCACGTACCGGATCGAGACCGGTCGGGGGGTCCGGACCGCCTCTGCGAGGTCGGCGGCGAGCGGAACCAGGAGCTCCTCCGCGACCGGTCCCTCGAGATCGAGGATCGCCTCAAGCCCGCCCATCGTCGCGCGGCGCGTCCGAAGGCCGGCCCGCACGAAGATGCGGCCGCTCAGAAAGTGCTGGCCCGTGTGCAGTCGCATGTGGCGGAAGCGCCGCGCCCAGTCGACGGCGCCGTCGATCTCCGTCCCCACCGTGAGCGCTCCGAGCGCGTCGGCCGGGCCCTTCACCCGGTGGACGACGGACGCTCCCGATTTGGTCACGTCCACGACGTCGACCGAGCCCCCCGGGCCCTGCACGGTCCCGCGATCGCCCGGCTGCCCGCCGCCGGCCGGGTAGAAGAACGTCCGGTCCAGGATGAGGGCGCCGGGGGGCCGGGCGACCACGCGGGAGCGGAACGTTCGGACATAGGCGGCGGGCGGGTCCGCGAGGTAGGCGAGTTCGGTCACCGGGAAGTCGACTCCACCGGCGAAGAAACTCCTTGCGGACGGCGTGCGATGAGGGAACCTTTTTAGCGGGGGCCGATGTGACGCGCGAGAGGATTTCGGATGTTCAAGCTCCGCATCAAGATGGAGACCCTCCGCGAGGTCGTCGAGGTCGTCTCGACGCTGGTGAGCGAGGTCAAGCTGAGCGTTTCCAAGGACGGTCTCGAGGCGAAGGCGGTGGACCCGTCCCACGTCGCGATGCTGGTCCTGAAGCTCCAGAAGGGGGTCTTCGAGGAGTTCACCGGCGAGCCCACCGAGCTGGGCGTCGACGTCGAGAAGCTGAAGGAGGTCCTGCGGCTCTCGAAGCCGGGGGATGTGATCGAGCTTCAGTTCGACGGGAAGAACCGGCTCGTCGCCTCCGTCGGCCGCCTCACGCGGCAGATGGCGGTCGTCGACCCCGCGGGGATCACGGACCCCAAGGTGCCCAACGTGACGCCCCCGGCGAGCGTGACCGTGAAGATCGAGGACGTGCGGCAGGGGATCCGGGGGAGCGAGAGCTTCACCGACCACGTCACCCTCTCGCTCGCGCCGGACGCGTTCACCATGCACTCCGAGGGGGACACCGACCGGCTCGACCTCCGCATCCCGAAGGAGACCCTCACCCGGCTCGAGGTCAAGGAGCCGGTGAAGAGCATGTACCCGCTCGACTTCTTCTCGGCGATGGTGAAGTCGATCGGGGCGGACGAAGCGACCCTCCATGTCGGCAACGAGTACCCGCTCAAGATCGAGTTCGCGATGGGCGCCGGTCGCGGCGAAGGCCGCTACCTGCTCGCGCCCCGGGTCGAAGAGGACTAGCGACCCGCGGGGGGCCGGCCTGCGGGAGACGTCTTAGGGCGCGGGCCGATTCTCCCATGATGTCGTCCCCTCCGTCCCCCGCCGTGGCGATTCTCTCGGCCGTGCGCACGCCGATCGGACGTTTCGGCGGGTCGCTCAAGCTCGTCCCGGCGCCCCGGCTCGGCACGCTCGCCGCGCGGGCCGCGATCGAACGGGCCGGGTTGCAGCCGGACGAGGTCCAGCAGGTCCTGATGGGCGAGGCGATCCAGGCCGGGGTCGGGCAGAACCCTGCGCGCCAGGTCCTGCGGGGCGCGGGCGTCCCGGACTCGGTAGGGGCCGCGACGGTCAACATGGTCTGCGGGTCCGGCATGAAGGCGATCCACTGGGGGTTCACCGCGATCCGGGCCGGCGACCTGGATCGCGTGGTCGTGGGCGCGATGGAGAGCATGTCGATGGCCCCGTATCTCGTGGAGGGCGCGCTGCGCTGGGGGAGCCTTCCGGGCTCGCACACGTTGATCGACGGGATGCAGCAGGACGCGCTGATCGACGCCTACGACGAGCACGAGATCATGGGGCTCACCGGGGAGCGGATCGCGAAGAAGCTCGGGTTGACGCGCGCCGAGGTCGACGCGTTCGGGCTGCGCAGCCACCTCCGCGCCTCGCAGGCGGTCGCCGACGGCACGTTCGCGAGCGAGCTCGTGACCGTTCCGCCGGAGCTCACGCCCGGGGGCGCCGGGCTGGCCGCGGACGAGGCGCCCCGGCCCGACACGACCCTGGAAAAGCTCGCCCGGCTGAAGCCCGCGTTCGCACCGGACGGGGTGCTCACGGCCGGCAACTCGTCGAAGCTGTCGGACGGTGCCGCGGCGCTGGTCCTGGCGAGCGCCCAGGAGGTGGAACGCCGCGGGGCGAAACCCCTCGCCTGGATCCACTCGATCGGGGAGAGCGGCGTCCATCCCCGGGATGTCATGGAGTCCCCGATCCCCACGGTCCGGCAGCACCTTGAACGGACGGGCCTGCGGCCGGGCGACTTCGACCGGGTCGAGCACAACGAGGCGTACGCCTCGGCCTCGATCGCCGTGCAGCGCACGTTCGGCTTCGCCGACGACCGGTTCAACGTCCACGGGGGCGCGATCGCCCTCGGCCATCCCATCGGAGCGAGCGGCGCGCGCATCGTCGTGACGCTCGTGCACGAGCTCGTCCGGTCGCGCACGCGGCTCGGCCTCGCGACGCTGTGCATGGGCGGCGGCAACGGGCTCAGCACCGCGGTCGAGCGCGGGGCCGCCTAGACGAGCGTAAGCCCGGTGCGGCCTTCGATCGACCGGAGCGCGGCCAGCGCGCGCGCCCGCTCGCCGCGGGCGACCCGCCCGCTGGGGTCCGCGCCCAACCGGGCGGCGAACCGACGGATCCGCTCGATCGCCCGGTCGGTCTTGAACCCGTCGGAGAGATCGGCGCGGACGCCGTCCGCGAGCCGGCGGGCGTCGCGCGCCCCGAATCGCCCTCCCGCGCCCGGGCGGACCCACGCACCGAGGCGCGCCCGGACCGTCTCGTAGTCCCGGCCGGCGGCGGCATACGCCGCGGGGTCCCACTCGATCCGGCGGGCGTACGGCCGGTCGGTGAGGTACCAGCGCAGGGCGCCCGGGCTCTCGGCGGCGACCGCGTCCCGGATCGACACGAGGTTGCCGGTCGACTTCGCCATCTTGCGGCCGTCCTGCAGGACGAACGCCGGGTGGACGTAGACCCGGGAGAACCGCGTCCGGTCGAGCGCGAGGGCGATCTCGTTCTCCGCGAAATGGTGAGGGAAGATCAGGTCCCGGCCCCCGCCGTGGAGGTCGACCGGGATCCCGAGCAACTGCTCGGCCATCGCGTAGCACTCGAGGTGCCATCCCGGCGTACCGCGCCCCCACGGGCTGGGCCACGACGGGAGGGGCGGGGCCTGGCGCTTCCAGATCGTGAACTCCCCGCGCGCCCCGTCGGACGCCGGGAACGGGTGGTGGGGCTCGCGGACGGCATGCGACGCGAGGTCGCCGCCGAGGGGGAAATTCCGGCCGCGCGCCCGATGGGGGGGCACGTAGACCCACTCGTCGCCGCGCCGTTCGACCCGGCCCGTGCGCTCGAGCCGCCGGCCGATCGTGACCATCCGCCCGATGAAGTCGCTCGCGCGCGGACGCTCCTGGGGAGGCTGCACCCCGATCGTGTCCATGTCCCGGACGAACGACGCCTCCTCGCGGCGGGCGAGGGCCCGCCAGGAGAGTCCGAGCTGCCGGGCCCGGTCGACGATCTTGTCCTCGATGTCCGTGATGTTCATGACGTGGTGCACGGCCCGACCGTCGGCCTCGAGCCCCCGCCGAAGGAGGTCGAATTCGAGGTAGTTCCGGGCGTGGCCCACGTGGGCCGGGGCGTAGACCGTCGGCCCGCAGACGTAGAGGGCGACGGGACGACCGGGGCGGGAAGGGACCGGGCGGACTCGGCCCGAGAGCGTGTCCCGGATCCGGAGGGTCATGGCCCCCCTGCGGGCGTGGACCCGCCCTTAACCTTTCGGGCCGACTGTGCTGTGTTGAATGAATGGCCCTCTCCGCTCGAAGAGAAGTAAGATGACCCGGGCCCCATGCCTTCATGGGGATGTCCAAGCGCTGGGGCAGACCCCATCCCGACCGCCGTGACTGGCCGGCCTACAACGAGCAGCTTGT
>DATJUJ010000006.1:0-6615 GCA_035502475.1 Thermoplasmata archaeon | reverse complement strand
AGCAGCAGGCGGATGACGAGGTGCCGGTAGACGGCACGCTGCGGCGGGAGCGGCATGGGCCTCCATGAGCCCTGGTCCGACCCGTCCGACATCTTAACCCCTGCGCCCGCTCAACCGAGGGTCATCCGTTCGACCTGCCGCTCGACCGTCGGAAGCTCGAGCGCGGGAACGACGGGCGGGTTCCGTCGCAGGGCGACATGCGCCGGGATGCCCTCCGCCGGACGCGCCGGCTCGCACCAGATGAGCATCGTGTGCGGCCAGGTGTTCTCCGCCGTCGCGTCCCCGCCGCCGATCCCATAGCTCACGTAGTCGAGGTAGGTCACGGTCACGATCCCGCCGTGGCGCTTCAGCGCCTCCACGAGCTTCTGAAACTCCGTCGGGCCCTTCGCCACGAGCTCGTCCCAGATGTCCCGCAGGATGGATCGCTGGCTCAGCCCGGTCAGGCCGTCGTACGCCACGCAAATCTCGACCCGCGGGTCGGTCGCTACCACGTCCATTCGCATCACGCCTTCGCACACTTTCGTCCGCATGGCTTTCCTCAAGTGTAGGGCCCCGACTTTGGGTAGGTATTTGGGTCCGAACCCCCTTCCCCGATCGTGGCCTTCTTCCAGTGGCCGGCGGGATGGGTCCCCTTCACCGTGGAGCCCGAGCGCCTCGCGGCCTTCAAACTGACCGCCGGTGGGAACCTCGAGGTCGCGATCGACCTGGGTCGCGAGATCGCCGGCGCGCGTCTCGAGTCGCCGACCCGGGGCATGGCGAGCAGCGAGGAACTCGCCGAGGCGATCGCCGGCCCCACGATGACGTATCAGGAGGCGGCGCGATACCCGCCCCGCCAGCCGGGCGCCTACCAGCTGCCCCTGCGGACCGAGGGCCGCCCGGTCGTCAAGCCGACGACCGTGATGACCGAGCGCGGCCCGCTCCCGGTCAACCCGCGGGAGTTCAGCGACGAGTACTTCCGCCGCGTCTACGGGATGAGTCGGGACGAGGCGGTCGAGGCGGTCCGGGCCGCGTCGCCGCAGCCTCCGCCGCGTCGCGAGCCGCGGGCGGTCGAGCGCCACGAGTTCGCGGTCGCCCTCATCCCGGGCGCCGCGGTCCAGGCGTACCGAGAGTATCTCCACCGGCTCCCGACGGCGCGTCGGCTGCTGCGGTGGTACGTCTGGGGCGCGGCGTGGGCCATCTACCTGTCGGAGATCTCCGCCCCCACCTTCGGCTACTTCGTCCAGGCCGCGGCCCGGGGCGGACTCGTCTACACGGTCCCCGGGTTCCCGCCCGCCGAGACCCTCCCGCGGACGGTGCTCCGCGCCGCCCGGCCGTCCCAGGTCCCGGACACAGTCCTGACCGACACGCGCGGCGGGCGGTTCGTGCCGGTCTACTTCTTCTCGGTGGCGGCGCTCTTGAAGTACGTGATGCAGCAGCCGCTCCGCGCGCCGGACTTCGACCACCTGATGCGGGAGAACGGGTGGCAGGTGTGCGGCCGCGTGCCGCGGGCGGGGAACGGGATCTGGTGCCCGTCGCGCGCGCCGACGCGGCGCGAGCGGGAGGAGGTCCTGAACCCCGGGCGCCAGGTCCCACTCCCGCCGATCGAAGAGACGGGCGAGGCGCCGACCTTCCAGCCGCGCCAGCGGGTGCTCGATTAGTCGCGCGGCTCGAGCACGACGGTCACGCGCGGCGTGAGCTTGCCCGCTCGGACGGTCCACTCGACCGTCACCGAGCAGACCTTCATCGGCCGCTCCGCGGTGAGCGCATTCTTGCCGTCGAGGAGCAGGACGGCCGCCTCGTTCTCGATGCGGTCCGTCATGGGAAGGGGTTGGACCCGCCACCCCTGTTCAGGGCGGCGGGTCCTGGGACGTCTCGGGGTCCGTCGGCGCGGGCGGGGTCGGCGTCGGCTCCGCCGGGTCGGGCTCCGGCTGCTCGGCCTGGGTGGACATGACTACCGATAGACACAGGGGTAGAAAAAGAGGAAGGAAAGGGTTGCGCGAAAGTGCGGTTCGTGCTCAGTGAGTCGCTCCGGCAGGGGGCGCCGAGGCCGCGGAGCTCGCGCTCGACGGCGCCGCCTGGACCGAGACGCGGAGGAACTGGCCGACCGTCGCGATCAGCGTCGCGACGATGGTCGCTCCCGAGGCCGTGGGGTCGCCCGCCCACCAGGTCAGGAAGGCGACCGCCGCGCCCGAGATCCCGAGCGCGATCGTCTCCTGCTGGCTCGATAGGACGGTCCCGCCCGTGTCGGAGACGGCCTTGTAGACGGCGCTCGCGATGCCGAGCCCCCACGCGAGGAGGGTCACGAGGTCGACGTTCTGGACGCCCGTGAAGTATCCGAAGACGCCGACCACCGCGGCCACGATCGTCACGGCGAGGTATTCGACCCACGTCGCGGGGACGAACTCATCGACGAGCATCTGGAAGAACGTCACCAGGGTAGTCGCCACGCCCGCGTAGCCGAGCCACGACGGGATCGTGTGGGTGACGAACCCGAGGGCTGCGACCAGGACCCCCAGACCGAGGATCCCGATGTAGATGTCCGTCGAGCTCAGGGTCAGGTTCAGCTGGGCGCTCGAGGTCGAGGTTGCCATCTCAGTTCCCTCGCTCCCGGACCACCGCCTTGCTACTTGAATCTGCCGAAACGTAGTGCGCGCAGCTACCGCACATCCGATACCCAAGCTTCCGGGCGGAGAGCCGTGTCGCCGTGACGGTGTGGGCGCAGCGGCACTTACAGGGCTTGTAGCCCTGACAGCGAACGCACATTATTTCTTGAGAATGCGACGGAGCTCGCCGGGGGAGAGGGACCGTCCGCCGAGCGTCCCGAGGTGCTTGCGCTCGCGGCGTCGGGCAGCGCGGGCCTTCTTGCCGCGGCGCGGGCCGGGTCCCGCTCCGGTCGTCACGGCTCCTCCCGTTTGGAGTACCAGTGCCACTTCCAGTGTCGGCGCGGGACGAGCGCGTGGAGGATGAACATGAGGTGCCCCGGGAACGTACGCGCGCAGGCAAAGCAGCGAAGCGTCACGGATCGTCGTCCTCCACGTCGGGCGGATCGGGCCACGGTCGATCGGGGACGTCGGGTAACTCGGCGAGCGTCATCCGCTCCCCTCCTTCCGGGCTCGGGCGAGGAGGGCCTCCGCTCGGCGTGTGATGCGATTTAGCGAAGACCCCTTCTCGGCCATCGAGGAGTACCATTCGTTGCCGTCCAGCACTTCACGCAATACACGGACAAGTTCATCCACTCGTTTGTTGGCCGCAAACTTGAATCTCTCTTGCTGGTCCCGCTCCTTCGTTCGCTGGGCGATGAGGGCGTGGTGAGCGGGTAGAGCATCCTCAAACCGTTGGTGCTGATCAAGAACGGTTCGTTCATCTCCTATGTCGGCAGAAAGTTGAACCCGAACGTCTCCGATTTCGTTCTCGCACGCCTCGCACCTTGCGGCGGCGGGAGGGGTGGGGGTCTTGAGTTTGTTGCCCGTGTATGGATCAACCCCTTGATCGAAGTAGTCGTCCTCGTTCATTTCCTCTCCTTCTCCTCGGACGGCGAGGGCGGCGGGACGAAGGCGGGACACGGACAGTTCATCCCGGTGCCGTCCGGAGCGGCTATCCGGCGAACGCATCTACCGGCGCCAGTCGGGTTTCCTTCTCGGTCCTCACCAATGGCGACGTGGTTCACCCATTCGTGCCCGCAAATCGGCCGCGCGCACTTCGGCTCGGGGGCGGACTTTGAATCGGCGGGAGGGGTGGGGGTCATGGCTCTCCTTCCGTCTTGTGACAGACAGGACACGGCTCGCCTTTGCGAACGCGAATCTCGGGACTCCGCTCGGCGAGACCCTGAATCTGAACCGCTCGGCAGTAGTGCCACCAATAACACTGAGCACTGCTCATCCCTTCCCCTCCTCCTTCTCCTCGGACGGCGATGGCGGCGGGACGAAGACGATGGATTTGAAACGCCTGTTCCCGATCACGACTCCGAAACACCACAGACAGAGACGAACCCCATTCATTCCCAACTGCGATTCGGCGCCGCATCGTGCGCACTTCGGCGAGGGGGCGGTCACGCGACCCGCCGCGCGTTGAGCCGCCGCTGGAGGGAGGAGAGGGGGGCCTTGACGCCGAGGTCGCTCCCCGCCTTGCAGAACGCGCACAGGTCGGGCTCGACCCAGAAGTCCTCGAGCCCGCAGGCGCGCGCGTCGGTGCAGCCGCAGCGGCGGCACTTCCCGGCGCAAATCACGGCATCCTCACGATACAGACGAGGAGCCGCGGGAGGTAGAGGGGATGACGACAGATCCCGAGGAACGTCGCGAACCAGCAGGTCGGGCAGGTGGCGAGGTGGCGGAGGAACGGGGGTATCACGTCGGAACCTCGGGCCTCGGCTCCGGATGCTCGAGCCACTTGATGCGCTTCGCCGCGCGTTTCAGGAGGGCGACCGTATGGGGCGTGGGGATGAGGTCCGCCTGGGCGTCGGCATAGAGCTGGTAGTAGACCGCCGTCTTCTCGAGCTCCGCAACCAGGTCCTCGGGTTGAGGGGTCGCAAGCACCTCGACGGTAGCGATCGTGGGCTTGTGGGGCCACCACCGCCCGTCGGCGAACCAATGGGTCGAGACGAGGTCGTTGCACGTGGAGCACACGGCGCCCGCGTCCGCGGTGCTCACGGCTCGCCCTCCCGCTTCGGGGCCTCCTCGGAGTGTGACGAGCGAACCGTCCACCCGAGCGACTTGAGCTGGGCGACACAGCCGCTCGCCTCCGGCGCCAGGATGTCGGGCCGCTCGCCCTCGTACTCCCGCTCGATCGCCACGCGCAGCACGAGCTTCACGGGACCCCCGCGATCGTCTCGGCCTTCGCGTTCCGCGCCGCCAGGTCGTCGGGCGAGGGAAGCTGCGTGTGGACCGCGTCGTGCTCGGCGATGAGGTCGGCCCGCTTCGCGTTGATGAGGACCGTGCCCGCCGAGCAGCGGGTGCACTCGAGCAGCACCTCGTCGACCGTCGCCATCGCGGCCGCGAAGCTGTAGCCGGGTGGCGGGTCCTTCATCGGGCTTCCCGGGTCCGCGGCGGTCAGATCGAGGGTCACGGGCACCGGCGGAGGGAGCGACGCCGGCGCCATGACCGCTTTGGACGTCTGGGCGACGGGGTTTCCGAGGTGCGGGAAGAGGTGCTCGAGGAGGCCGCCGAAGAGGTCGTTGATCCAGTTCTTCTCGCCCGACGCGCGCGCGTGGATGAGGATGTGCTGGAAGAGCTCCTTCGCCATCGTGCGGCGGAACTCGAGGTCGTCCTCGGGGATTCCGCACGCGATGCGGACCTGCTCGATGAGCTCCTTCGCCTGCCCGGAGTCGAAGAGCTCGTGTTTGACCGCGGCGACGCCGTCGGGCGTGTCGATGTCCGTGGGGGGGTTCGGCAGCATCACTCCACCTGCTCGCGCGGGGGCCGGTACTCGGCGACCGCGAGGACCTCGTCCTCGTGATAGGCGAGCATCATCGCGTGGTAGATGTGCTCGTCCCCGCTCGGCACGTGGTCGGCGGGGGAGAAGACGATCGAGCCGACGTAGCGGTCGTCGTCATAGACCGTGACGCCCCGGTGGTCGGGGCGGAGCGCGTAGACGCGGTTGGGCCAGCGCTTCGACGGGATGCGGAGGCCGGCAGGGGACTCGAACTCGGCGTTCTCCTCGGGCGAGAAGAGGCGACGACGCAGGGCGAGCGCGCGCTTCGGCGCGTCGAGCCGGGCCAGGAGGGGGAACGCGGCGACGACGCCCGCGATGATACCCTGGGCCTGCGCGGGGAACGACCACGAGATCGACGAACTGTTGGTGTTCGTGAGCGAGAGCGCCTGCGTCGGCTGCATCGGCTCAGTTCTTGCCGGGCGAGGGCTTGTCGCCCAGGAGGATATCCGCGTCGGGGTCGAACTTCGTGATCGGCGCGCTCTGCTGGAGGAGGCGCCCCTTCCCCGTCAGCTTCCACGCCTTCCCCCCGGCGGCGATGTGCTCCTCGAACCGCTTGCGCGCGTCCTTCGTCTCCGCCGACTCGGGCTCGATCACCTCGGCCGTGACCGTCACCGTGGTCGTCGGCTTCTCCTTCTTGCGCCGCCATCGGCGGATTCGGTCGCCGCCCGCGTCCAGTTCGATCAGCTCGTGCTCGACGTCCCCGGGCTCCAACGGAGTCTCCATAGGTCGGCTCGCCACCTCGACTACCCATGACTACATAAGCCGTCGGACGCTGGCCCGGGCATGGCAACCCCCGAGCCGCCCGCATCCCCCGCAGCGCCGACCGACGAATCGAAGCTCGCCCACGTCCGCGAGGTCCTCGAGACCCTCCACGCGGACCTCCTGGGCCGCGTGCAGAAGGCCGAGGCCGACGCGCGCACCACCACCGACGCCTACGAGGTCATCCGGAAGGAGTACGACGACCTCAAGACGAAGTACGACGCGGTTGTCGCGCGGCAGGGCCGCCTGGTCGCCGTCCTCAAAGAGACGGTGGAGGTCCCGACGGCACCGGCCCCCGCTCCACCGGCGGCTTAGTCTGCGCCCACTCCGGCGGGTGCTCGACAAACCCTTTCAGCTCCTCGAGAAACTTCTCCCCCCAGAAGCAGAGGTAGCAATCGCCGCCGCGGCGCACCGCGTCGGCCATCTCGAAGATCGAGGGCGAGATCGGGT
>DATJUJ010000005.1:0-15382 GCA_035502475.1 Thermoplasmata archaeon | reverse complement strand
GACGGGGCGTCCGTGGCCGACGCCGGGGGCTCGTTCACGAGCATCGAGGTAGGGCAGGGGCCCGTGTCGGCGTTGCAAGTCTTGTTCCCGGGACGTTTCTCCGAGGGGGATGCGGAGATCTGGGTTGCCAACGCGGCGTCCGGAACGGTCAGTGTCGTCTCGAGCCCTCTCGCGATCACCCTGTTCTCGGCCACGCCGTCGCCGGTCGATCTGGGGTCCGCGATCGACTTCCAGCTCCAGTATGTCGGGGGCGCCGGGCCGGCTGAGATCAGTTACGGAGGCCTGCCTGCAGGTTGTGCCTCGTCCAACGTGAGCCAGCTCTCGTGTGTCCCGACGGAGTCCGGGTCCTTCACCGTGACCGTGACGCTGAACGCCCTGTTCGATGGGATTGCGACCGCTTCGACCACAGTGATAGTCGAAGGGGCTCTCGAAGCGACGGAGACCGTCACCGGTGCCGCCGCCTCGGACTTCGACGTGGGCTCCTCGGTGAGCTTTGCGGCCGCGGTCATCGGGGGCCTGGAGCCCTACGCGTATCTCTGGGAATTCGGCGACGGGAACAGTTCCACGGCGTCCTCCGGGACCCACGCGTACACTCTCCCCGGGACCTATGCGATCGAGCTTGAGGTCACGGATAGCCTCGGCGCGACGACGGTGAATGTCACCTCGGTGACCATCCACCCCGACCCCGTGCTCCGCGTGTTGGTCACTCCGAGCACGACGACCGACGTCGACTTCCCGCTTTCGTTCGTCGCGGCCATTGCGGGAGGCGCCGCGGCCGTATCGGAGCAGTGGTACGTTGGGACGACGCTGTCCGGCAACGGCTCCACCTTCAGCGCGACGTGGGAGTCGTCGGGTCACTACAATGTCACGTTCGCCTACACCGACGCCGCCGGAGTGTCCCTCGAGCAGGTGACTCCGGTCGTGATCGAGCCCCCCGTCCGAGCGACCGTGTCGGTCGCCTATGGGAACGGCTCGGTCCCGGTAGGCTCCGGCCCGGTGACCGTCGGCGAGTCGGTCGAGCTCGTGGCGGCCGTCTTCGGGGGCACCGCGCCCTATGTCGTCGACTGGAACTTCGGAGACGGCTCGTTCGCGGTTGGGCTCCGCGCCCAGCACGTCTACGGCGCGGCCGGCAACTACTCGGC
Organism: Thermoplasmata archaeon; assembly: GCA_035502475.1. Taxonomy (GTDB): domain Archaea; phylum Thermoplasmatota; class Thermoplasmata; order Lutacidiplasmatales; family UBA184; genus Lutacidiplasma. The sequence goes on along the minus strand of DATJUJ010000005.1, from coordinate 14,240 downwards.
CACCGTCAACATCACCGACGCGGTCGGCGGCACGATCTCGGCCCCGCTGACGATCTCGGTCGTCGCACCGGCGAGCAGCCCGCCCCCACCTTCCTCGTCGTCCTCCGGATCGTCGAACGACCTCCCCGAGGGCGTGGTGCTCGGGGCCCTCATCGGCCTCGCGTTGGGGGCGATGGTCGTGTACGTCGCGACCCGCTCGAAACGGCGCGGGCCCCCTCCCCCGCCGTCCCCCTATGTACCGCCGGCCGCGGCTCCCGCCCACTCCTGGAAGGAAGAGTAACCGGCACTCAGTCGACTCTTCGACCGTCGATCCCGGCCTTCGAGAAGCTGTAGCGGACCGGGACCCGTCGCGGTCCGTGGGTCCAGTAGTCACAGCGTTCGCACCGCTGGCCGAGCACGATCGACTCTCCGGACAGGGTCTTGTTGCGGATCGGCCGAAGTCCGGAACCGCAGACGGGGCAAGCGGTCGGAGGCGGGCCGTCGGGTCGTTCCGTGTACCGTACGGTCATGCGAACGCCGGGCACCTCGAGGAGCAGTCGACGCAGCCGGGGACCTCCGATCGTGGCGAGCGGCTCCTCGCGTCGGAGCAGCTCGAGCAGGGCGTCGCGGAAGGCGGCCTGGGAATGGAAGGTCGCTCGCCCACCCCGCACCACCCGGCGGGCGAGGCGTCGGACGAGTTCCGGAGAGGGCCGCCGGTAGCGCGGCCCCGGCTCCCCCTCAGGAGGCGACGCGTCCGTGTCGTCCTTCGCGGGCACGGATCTCCTCCTCGTAGAATCGGCGGGCGAACTCGGCCTCGAGGGTCCCGATGCCGAGCGTCGCCTCGCGCGGCTCGGCGAAGTAGGTCAGGAGGGCGGCGGCGGCCGCCAGCCGGACCGAGCGCGACTTGAGCCGCGGCGAGAACTTGGGGAAGCTCGTCACCCGGAGCGCCTTCTCGGAGACCTCGCGGAGCCGGTCGTAGAGGCTGCGCTGGAGGCGCACCGGTCGGGCGCGGAACTTCCCCGCGACCAGGGGGTGGCCGGTCTCGATCGCGTGGACCAGCGTGAGGTGGTCGCGGATCTTGTCGGCCTTGTCGAAGCTCATCTCCCCGAGCTCGAGGCGCTCGGCGCTCGACTCGACCGCCCGGAACCGCTCCCGGGTCATCGGGTGGAACCTCAGCAGCATCCGGTCCTCGAGCGCCGCGAAATTGGGGTCACCGATCGTGGTCCAGTAGTCCTGCGCGCCGGCGGTCCGGACGTTGTAGTTCACCGAGAAGAACGAGCGGAAGGTGTAGGGTCCGACCGTGCCGAGGGTCGTCTCCCACTTCACCTCACGCTGTTCCATGACGAGCTTGAGCGGCTCGACCATCCCACGGTACTTGAACCAGTCGTTGAACTCCGGCACGATGAAGTTGAACGTGCGTCCGGTGTACGACGCCCCCACACGGAGGAACTGGACCGGCGTGATCCCGCCGCAGTACCGGTTCCGGCCCGGCAGCCCGTGCGCCGGCACGCCGCTGCGGGGGTTGCCCCGCACGAGGTCGTCGATCGAGAACGTCTTCCCCGTGCCCGGGGGGCCGAACAGGGCCAGGTGGAAGCCCGTCGCCCCGGTGGTGCGCCCGGTCGGGGCGAGGAGCGGGACGTCGGCCAGCGCGTACTGCTGCAGCAGCGAGATGAGCGAGTCGAAGTAGAGCGCCTCGCCGAACAGGCCCTTCAGATACGCCGCGAGCTTCTCGACGTCGAACGACTCGCCGAAGGCGATGGTCTCGTCGAGCCGGTCGCGCAGGATCTCGCGGAGCCGGTCGAGGAACTCGTGGTCCATCGCCCGGATCTCGGCGCTCTCGTCCGGGACCGGCTGGAGCGCCGACGGTTCGACGGTCTCGGCGCGCTCGACCTCGTCGAGCAGCAGTCGGCGCAGTTCGTCCGGGTACGGGATCTGGTAGGTCCGGTCCCCTCGGCCCTCCGGCAGTTCGACCAGCAGCCCGCGCCGCTTGAGCCGCGCGAGGAGCCGGGTGGGGTCCTCGAAGACCCGCTCCTTGAGCAGTCGGGCCCGAAGCTCGGACTGCCGGAGGCGGGCCGGGGTCGAGGCGACCCCCCGCAGCGTGCGGCGACGGTCGGCGTCGAGCACGAGGCCGACCAGCACGCGGGCGACCGGGAGGTCGGGCACGGCGAGCTCCAGCGACGCCGCCGCGGCCACGGCCGCTTACCGAACGACCGGCTTATATCAGTCGGCCCTCGTTGCCCCGCGGACGTGGTCGGCCGAAGCGCGTCCGCCTACGAGCGGGAACTTCGTTGCCTCCTCGAAGGGGAGCCCGCGGCCGTGCGGGCCTATGCCCGATCGCTCCCCCCCGAGGCCCGGTCCGATTTCGAGCGGCTCATCGACGGCCCGTTCCTGGTCATCCGAGGGGCCGGGTCGCTCGGGTTCGACCTGGTGGCCCTGCGCCGCGACTACGCGTTCCCGCTCGAGGTGAAGGCGTCGTCCGAGCCGGTGATCCGCTTCACCGCCGCGAGCGGGCGGGCCGACGCCCAGCTGGCCGCGCACCGGACCGCCGTCCAACGCGTCGGGCTCACGGTCCTCTACGCCTACCGCCGGATCGGCCGGCGCCCCGAGGAGGCCTGGCGGATGTTCCTGGCGAGCGCGGTCCCGCAACGCGGGGTCCTGCGCGTCATCTGCCGACGCCTTCCTCCGCTCAGCGAGACCGCGCACGGGCACGGGGTCCTCCGGTGGGAGGAGGGGATGCCGCTCTCCCAGTTCCTGCGCCAGGCCCGCTTCCTCGAGGAGCGTCCGGAGGCGATCCCCGCGTGAGCGTCCACGTCGCCTCGCTCGGCATGGGGCGCTACGGCAAGCGCCCCCAAGGGCTCATCGACCTCGCGACCGAGGCCGCGAACCTCGCTCTCGAAGGCGTCGGCCGCCGGCCGATCGACCTGCTGGTTGTCGGCTCGATGATGGCGTTGGGGAAGCACGGGCCCGAGGCGCTGCTGCCGCGCCTCGCGAGCCGGCTCGGCCTCGAATCGGCCCAGGGCCTGCGTCTCGATTCCGCCAGCGGTACCGGCGGGATGACGTTCCATGCGGCCGCGCTGGCGCTCGAGTCCGGTCGCTACCAGCGGGCGCTGGTGGTGGCGGCTGAGAAGATGACCGACCGGACCACGGCCGTCGTGACCCGGGCGCTCGCGGCGTCCCTCGATGCGAGCGAGGCCGCGGCCGGGGGCACGATGCCGGCCCTCGCGTCGCTCGTGACGCAGCGGTATCTCCAGCGGTATCGATTGCCGGACACGATCTGCGACGAGGCTACGGTGCACGCGAGGGCGAACGCGGTCGCCAACCCGACCGCCCACTTCCAGAAGGCGGTGACCGCGGCCGAGGTCGCCGCGAGCCGGCCGGTCGCGCTGCCCCTGCGGCTCCTCCACTGCTCGGCGATCTCCGACGGGGCGACGGCCCTCATCCTGGAGCGGGGCACCGGGCCGGCGACGGTCCTCGGACTCGGCCAGGCGCTCGACTCGATCCGGATCGTCGACCGGGACGACCTCACCACGTTCGCCGCCAGCCGGCTCGCCGCACAGCGCGCCTATGAGGACGCGCATCTCGCGCCGTCCGACATCCAGGTCGCGGAGGTGCACGATGCGTTCTCCCCGTTCCTGTTCGTCCACATGGAGGACCTCGGCCTCTGCGAGCCCGGCACCGGGCCCCGCGCCCTCGCCGCCGGCGAGATCCGGCGCGACGGACGCCTTCCGGTCAACCCGAGCGGCGGCGTCATCGGCCGGGGACATCCGGTCGCCGCCTCGGGCCTCGCCGAGATCGCGGAGGTCGCCCTGCAGCTGCGGGGGGAGGCTGGGGCCCGGGCGATCGCACGGACCCCGACGATCGGCCTCGCCCACGCCATGAGCGGGATCGCGGCCCACAACTTCGTGACGATCCTCGGGAGAGCGGCTCCGTGACCGACGCGGACGAGCTCGCTCTCGCGCGCTGCGAGGCGTGCCACGCCCGATTCCTGCCGACCGACGGCCCCTGCCCCCGCTGCGGCTCGCGCGAGGTGCGCACCTACCTCTCTCCCCCGCTCGGGGTGGTCCTCGCCGCCACGGAGGTCACGACCCCGGCGGAGGGCTGGAAACCCCCGCACCGGCTCGCCCTGATCGAGATGCCCCAGTCGGTCCGCCTGCTCGCGATCGTGGACGGGCCGGTGCCGGCGCCGGGCGACGTCGTCGCCGTGCGCCGGGACGGCGAGGTGTATCGCGCCCGCACCGAGCCCGGCCTCGCCGGGGGACGCGGGGAGGGGGAGTCTCCGGGGCCGGGCGACGCTCGCCCGGCCCCCTTTGAACCCCCGAGGTGAAATCACCACAGGATTAGCAATCCTGCGCCTTACCGGGCTGGGCTATCCCCGCGCGGGAGAGCCGAGCGTCGGCCGCTCCTTAAACTTGGCGTCGAGCGCGCGCGGTTGCTTAATGAGGTCGGCCGCGGTCGTCAGGACGAGGGTCGGAATGCGCGTCGCGAAGGCCGGGGTGGTCGGGGGCGGGACGATGGGGGCCGCGATCGCAGAAGTGCTCGCGCTCAACGGGATCGACGTCACGCTCAAGGAAGTGGACGTGCCGCTCGTCGACAAGGCGCTCGCCCGCGTCGAGGGGTTCGTCGACGAGTTCGTCCGGTTCCACGCCGAGCGCGCCGACAGGGAGATCGCCCGGGTCACCGAGGAGGCCGGCGAGCTCTCCGAGGCGCAGCAGGCGAACATCCGCGCCCGGCTCGCCCCCAAGTTCACCCGCGACCAGGGCAACGAGCTCATCGCGCGCGTCCACGGCACCGACGACTTCGGGGCGTTCCGCGACATCGACTTCGTCGTCGAGGCCGTCTTCGAGCGGACGGACGTGAAGCGCGCCGTCCTCGAGGCGCTCGACGAAGAGCTCCCGGAGCACGCGGTCATCGGCTCCAACACCTCGTCCCTCTCGATCACCCGCCTCGCGAAGGGCCTCAAGCACGCGCGCCAGACGCTCGTGACGCACTTCTTCAATCCGCCCTACACGCTCCCGCTCGTCGAGGTGTCGGGGGGCGTCGAGACCCGCGAGGACGTCGTCACCGACACGATCGACTTCCTGCAGGGCCTGAGGAACCACCGGTATCCCCTGCTGCCGCTGCGGGTGAAGGAGTCCCCGGCCTTCGTGGTCAACCGGCTCCTGATCCCGGTCCTCAACGAGGCGTGCTTCGCCCTCGACGAGGGGCTCGCCTCCTCCCGGGACATCGACAACGCGATGAAGGCCGGCGCCGGCATGCCGATGGGGCCGTTCGAGCTCGCGGACATGATCGGGCTGGACGTCGCCCTCGAGGTGACCGAGACGCTCTACCGCGAGTTCGGGGACCCCAAGTACCGCCCGGCGTACGCGCTCCGGCGGCTCGTGGACGCCGGCCACCTCGGCCGCAAGACCGGCCAGGGGTTCTACGACTACTCGACCTGAGGTCGACCGGCGGGGGCTACCTTCTTACCCGCGGGCCCTCTCGCAGGCGGGATGCACTTCCCGTCCGCCGAGTGGGCCGCCGCGTTCCGCACGAAGCTCAACGAGAACGAGGCGTACCGCGAGGCCGCCCAGGCGTGGGAGGGCGACATCCTCTTCCTCGTCCGCCCGGCCGACGCGGCGGCGCCCCGTCCCGGGGTCCACCTGGCCCTCACGCACGGCACGTGCGAGGCCGCGACGTTCCACGCCGACGCCCGCGACGTGGCGAGCGAGTTCGTCTACGAGGGCTCGCCGGAGAACTGGGCCCGGCTGATGCGCCATGAGCTCGACCCGGTCCAGGCGATCCTCGACGGGACGTTCAAGATCCGCGGCAACCTCGCGAAGGCGATGCGCTTCACGCGCGCCGCGAAGGAGCTCGTGGAGACGGCCGCCGCGCTCCCTTCCGGTTAGGACGCTACGCGGGTCCCGGGGCCGGCCGGGTCGCTGGGGCCGGCGCGGCGGCGGCCTGGAGCGGTGGGGGGATCGGGGCCGGCGGATAGCCCGCGGGCCGCGGCGGGACCTGGGGCAGCTTCGGCGGGGGCGGCATCAGCTGCTGCTTCAGGAACTGGACGATCCCCGTCCACGCGCGCTCGGCCGCGCCGACGTCGTACGCCCCGAGGTCGCGGGACAGGAAGTCGTGGCGGGCCCCGGGCAGGTCGAGGAACCAGCACCGCAGGGCGCTCGCCCCGCGCGCCGCATCGAGCTGCGCGCGCGCCCGGGTCGCCGGGCCGTCCGACGCGCCCCCGACGTAGAGCACCGGGGCGGTCACGAGCGTCGCGAGGTCCGCCGGCCGGACCGGCATGGGGTAGGCCAGGACCACCGCGCCGACCTTGGTCTCGCGGGCCGCCAGGGCCAGCGCGAGACTGGCCCCGTACGAGGCCCCGAACAGCGCGCTCTTCGCCGGGTCCACCATCTCCCGGGTGCGAAGGTAGGCGAGCGCGTCGGTGTAGAGCGCCACGAGCTCGGCGACCCGCTTCGCCGCGACGTCGACGCCGCCTCGGAAGCGGGCGCCCGAGCGGAGGGTCACGTGGTGCGAGGCCCCGATCCCGTCCGTCTTGGCGACGTCGGGCACGACGACCTCGAACCCCTCGCGGGCGAACCGGATCGCGGCGTCGAGGAGCGTGGTGGTGAGCCCGTAGACGTCGGGGGTGATCAGGACGCCCGGACGACGGACGGTCTTGGTCGGCGAGAGGACGATCGCCTGGGCCCGTCCCTTGGTCGAGGCGTCGGTCTCGAACCAGACCCGGTCGCTCCGATACAGCGGCATTGGGGCTCCCGGCTTCTTTTCGGTCTTGAGCCAGGTCTTGTTGAGGAAGTCGATGACGCAGAGCTGGTAGCGCTCCTTCGCCAGGACGATCACCGCCTGCCGCTCGCCGCAGATGTCGCAGACGCCGATGACCCCGCTCCCGAACTCCGGTTGCGGGAGGTCCAGCATCCGGTCGTCGTCGCGCACGGTGTCGCTCCCGCGCGGGCACGAGCCGGGGTCGATTCTTAACCGTTGCCGCGGCGACCGCTCCGCGCCGGCGGGGCGAGCGCTCCCATCACCCGCTCGAGCCGGTGCCGGTCCCGCGGCACGAGCACGGTGACCCCGACGGCCACCAGTCGGGCGGCGAGCGCCCGATCGGCCGTGACCACCCAGGCTCCGCGCCGGACGGCCGCCTCGAGCACCGCGGCGTCGCCGCGGCCCCGCGCCCGGACGACCGGGAATCGCTCGGCCATGGTCCGCGCGGCCGTGGCCTGGGGGGTGCCGTCGGCCACAAGCCGGTCGAGCTCGTCGCGGACCGACGACGGCACGCCGATCGCCGCGCCCGGACAGAGCCGGGCGATCTCGGCCTCGAGGGGGAACCGTCGGCGGACCGGGAGGAACAGGGCGTTCGCGTCGAGCAGGACCGGGGCTCGCCCCCGGGTCCGCCGCGTCGGTTCAGCGGCGGACGACGACCCCGAGCCGGTCCCGGTCGTACTCCACTCCTCCCGTCCGCTCGCGCAGTCGGTACCGCTGCGACTTCTGGTTCGCCGTCTTGGGGATCTCGTCGACGAACTCGAGCAGTTGGGGGACCATGAAGTACGGCAGCCGCTCGGCGCAGAACTCGAACAGCTCCTTCGCCTCGGCCCGAGCGTCCGGCTTCAACTGAACGAACGCCTTCACGTCCTCCTCGCCGAGGGGAGAGGGCACGCCGACGACCACGGACTCGAAGACGGCGGGATGGCGATTGAGGACCGTCTCCACGTCGTACGGCGCGAGGTTCTCGCCGCGGCGGCGAATGATGTCCTTCTTCCGGTCGACGAAGTAGTAGTACCCGTCCGCGTCGCGCGTGACGTAGTCGCCGGTATGGAACCAGAGGTTCCGCCACGCCTCGACGGTCTTCTCGGGCTTCCCGAGGTATCCCAGGAACATCGTGAACGGGGCGCGGGGGCGGACGACCAGCTCGCCCCGCACGCCGGGGGCGACCGGACGGTCCGCCTCGTCGACGACGTCCGCCTCCACGAAGCCGAGCGGCGTCCCGATCGACCCGACGCGGATGGCACTCGGGGGATTCATCAGGGTCGTGCAGCCGCATTCAGTCATCCCGTAGAGCTCCACGATCGTGACTCCGAAGCGGCGCTCGAAGTCGGGCCAGATCGCCCGGGTTGTGCCGGCGGTCAGCGCGGTGCGCACGCCGTGGGCCCGATCCGCCGCTCGCTCGGGCTGCTTGTAGAGGACGTTGATCATGGAAATGAGCAGCGACACGTGGGTCGCGCCCATCGCCGCGGCCGTCTCCCAGTACGTGGAGGCGTGGAACCGCTCGTCGAAGGCGGCCGTCAAGTCGTGCAGCAGGGCGGTCAGGAGCGTCATCTCCTGGGCGTTGCAGTGGAACAGCGGGAGGGCCGTGAACAGGACCGAGCCGGGCTCGAGCCGGCTCCTTCGGCCGATCTCCGTCGGGGTCACGATCTGCTTCTCGTGTGGGATGATCGCCCCCTTCGGGGGGCCGGTGGTGCCGCTCGTGTACATGATCGACACGGGGTCCCACGGCTGCACCCGGACCGAGGGAGGGGACGGGGGCGCCTCGAGGAGCTCCTCGAACGGGGCGAACGGCGCGGGACTCGAGTCGGCGGCGGTCCCGGCGGACCACTCGCGCGCGATCCCGAGGCCGTCCCGGACGGCCCGATAGGCTTCCTCGAGCCGGCCGTCGACGACGATCCCCTTCGGCGCACTGTCCGCGAGCTCGTAGCGAAGGATCTCTCCTTTGAGGGCGGTGTTGAGCGGCACCAGCACTGCGCCGAGCTTCGCGAGACCGAACCAGAGGAGCGGGAACTCGGCGGTGTTGTAGAGGAGGGCGGCGACCCGGTCGCCGGCCCCGATGCCGGCCCGGGCGAGCCCCGTCGCTGTCCGGTCGGTGAGCGCGTCCAGTTCGCGGTAGGTCAGGCGCCGGTCGGCGAACCGCAGCGCGAGCAACGGGCCGTTCTTCGCCGCCTTGACCCGGAGGAGCTCACCCAAGTCGTGGATCTCGGGGGCCTCGCCGGGCATCCCCCGCCCGGAGCCCCCCACCGCCTTAAGCTGTCGGCGACCGGCAGCCTGATAGCCCGGCCGTCGCTCCTCGCCGCGTGCCCCGGCGCAGCGAGCCGTACCGACCCGAGGCCCCAATCGTCGCGGAGCTGTCGGCGGGGACGGTCGTCGTGCACGAGGCCGAGCGGGACGTGCTGCTGCTCCACGAGGTCCGGGAGGACCGCTGGTCCATTCCCAAAGGCCACGTCGATCCGGGGGAATCCCTTGCCGGGGCCGCCGCCCGGGAGCTTCGCGAGGAGGCGGGGATCTCGGAGGTCCGGTTCGATCGCGAGCTCGGCGAGGTCGCGTACCGCTTCTTCGACCCGAAGCGGTCGACGAACGTCCACAAGACGACCGTCTTCTTCCTCGTCTTTACGCGGGAGCGAGCGGTCCACCCCGAGCCGATCTTCGATCGGTCCGGTTGGTTCCCGCTCGATGACGCCCTCGCCCGGGTCCCGTTCGACTCGGACCGGACGACCCTCGTCGCCGCCCGCGAACGGCTTCGCATTCTCGGTCCCCCGCGGAGCTAGCTTCCGGGTCCTGAAGCACCGGAAAAGAGAGAGGAAGGGGTTCGGTGGGTCCGAAAGGACCCACCGCGGGGGAGCGCGTCCGGCCTATCGAGGTCCGAACGGCTCCTGAGGGGCCGACGGTCCCTGGGCGGGACCCGCCGGGGCCTGCGCCGAGCCCGGGACCGAACCGGTGGGGGGCACTCCGTTCGTCCAGCTCTCGCCGTAGCCGCCGACCAGACCCTTCTGGGACCGGCGCCGCGCGTACGCGCGCCACTCGACCACGCCGACCGTCGCGACGATCGCCACCGCGACCAGACCGACCACGGCGACCAGCAGGAGACCGCCGGAGGTCGACGCCGCCGCCGAGCAGCCGCTCGTAAGGCAGTTCGACTCCGCCTGCGCCTGCGGGACCGTCATCGGCTCACCGGTGACGGTGGCGCCCGGGCTCGAGCCCGACGCGGTCGGGCTGTTCGCCAGCGGGCCGGCCTGGGCGTTGATCGCGGCGTCGTTCGCCGAGAACGTGGTGCTCGCCGCCGTGATGCCGAGGCCCGCGGGGGTCTCGCTCACGAACAGCGTCTCGCCCGAGGCGATGGCCGCCGACCCGAACGACATCGACGCGTACGGCTGCGCCTCGCCTCCGAACTGATCGAAGGCGTGGGGCACGAACACGAACCCGTCATAGACATCGAACGGACCCTGGACGACCAGCACGACGCCCGTCCGGACCTGGTGGTCCGGGAAGCTCGTCACGGCGTGGACCCGGAACCCTTGCAGGGTCACCGGACCCGAGACCGAGACGTTGCCTGCGTGGCTGCCCGAGCCCGAGCCGACCGTGCCGTTGTATCCCTGCTCCGACCAGGAGTAGCTCACGTTCCACGCCGCGGCGCCCGAGGCGTCCGCGGACGAGTTCCACGAGTTGGCTCCGGTCAGGTTGAGCGGGATCAGGCCGAGGGACGGGCTGAACGCCACCGACCCCTGGGCCGCCGCGTTCACCGCGAGCGACGCACTGCGGGTGTTGCCGCTCACCGTCTCGCTGATCGACTGGCTGATGGCGCCCTGGATGGCCACCGACGCGTTGTCGAGGCCCAGCGCCGCGGCCGGGGCCCCGTTCTCGTAGACGGTCGACTGGTTCGTGAGGTTCGCGAACGCCGTGTCGACCTCCTGCGCATGGTAGTTGTACGTCAGCTGTCGGATCGGGCCGCTCCAGGTGGCCGAGATCGTGATCCCGACCGTCCGCTGCTCTTCGAGCTCGACCGTCCCGAACGACGTATTCGTCGCCGTGAAGATCACGGTCCATCCGAATGCAGCGTCGTAGGTCGCGGTCGCGTTCCCGATCTGCAGCGAGTTGTTCGACCAACCTTCGCCGCCATAGGCCCACTGGACCGACCCGGACGCCGTCGCCGGCGAATTCGCCGGTGTGGCGCTCGCCACCCCCGAGAGGGTGGGAACCACCGCCAAGGCCACGAGGACCGTGACCCCGACGACGGCGAGCCAGCCGAGGGCCCTGCCGTGTTTCATTCTCTCCGCGCTTCCGGTCATGCTTCCTTCCGACGGACCCTGTCCGTCAGGGGTGGGAGCCGCCCACTGGCGAGATATAGGAGCGTTCCGCGAATCCCGAAGTTTCTTAGACGGTGTGCGACGGTGTAGCACGCTTCGTCTGTCGGGGGCTTGGGGCCTAGGCCCCGTCGAGACGGAACCGGGCGGCCCGCGCGATCGCGAGCGACTCCGGGTAGCCCGCGTCGGCGTGGCGGGCCACGCCGAGGCCCGGGTCGTTGTGGAGCGCGCGACCGATCCGTCGGTCGGCATCCGCCGTCCCGTCGGCGACGATCACGAGACCGGCGTGGATCGAGTTCCCGATGCCGACGCCCCCGCCGTGGTGGACCGAGACCCAGGTCGCCCCGCTCGCGACGTTCAGCAGGGCGTTGAGGATCGGCCAGTCCGCGATCGCGTCCGAGCCGTCTCGCATCGCCTCCGTCTCGCGAAAGGGGCTCGCGACGCTGCCCGTGTCGTGGTGGTCCCGGCCGATCGCCACCGGCGCCGAGACCTCCCGGTCGCGCACGAGCACGTTCACCAGGTGACCGAACCGCTCCCGATCGCCGTACCCCATGTAGCAGATGCGCGCCGGGAGTCCCTGGAACCGGACCTTCTCGGCGGCGAGGCGAATCCAGCGGCAGAGGTGCTCGTGGTCGGAGAACTCCGAGAGAATCATCCGGTCGATCCGATGGATGTCCTCCGGGTCGCCACTGAGCGCCAGCCACCGGAACGGTCCGCTGCCGACCGCGAAGAGCGGACGGATGTATCGAGGGACGTACCCGGGAATATCGAACGCGTTCCGGACGCCCGCGTCCCGCGCCTGCGTGCGGAAGTTGTTGCCGTAGTCGAACGTGCAACTGCCCGACGCCCGGAGCGCGAGGATGGCCCGCGCCTCGGCCGCGAGACTTGCCTTCACCCGGGCAAGATAGCCGGGCAGGTCGCGGGCCCGTTCCTCGGCAGCGGTCTCGACCGTCAGCCCCTGGGGGATGTACCCGACTCGGAGGTCGTGCGCGGCGGTCTGGTCGCTCACGACGTCCGGTCGAACTCCGCGCCGGACGATCTCGGGGAACACATCGGCGGCGTTGGCTCGCAGACCGACCGAGAGCGGGCGACGTTCGGCCGCCGCCCGGGTGACGAGGTCGAGGCTTTGGTCGAGGTCCGGGGCTTCCCTATCGAGGTAGTGGAGGTCGAGGCGCCGTCGGATCGCCCGCGGGTCCACATCGACCACCAGCGCCGCTCCGCCGAGCATCGTGACCGCGAGGGGCTGGGCTCCGCCCATCTCCCCGAGCCCGGAGGTGAGCATCCAGCGACCCGTGAGGTCCGGGCTCTGGAACTCGGTTCGCGCGAGGGCGGCGAGCGTCTCGTAGGTCCCCTGCAGAATGCCCTGCGTCCCGATGTACACCCAGCTCCCGGCGGTCATCTGGCCGTACATCGTGAGTCCGCGCGCCTCGAGGTCCCAGAAGATCTCGTCGGTGGCCCAGCGGGGCACGAGCAACGCGTTGGCGATCAACACCCGGGGCGCGTCGGCCGTCGTGGGAAAGATGCCGACCGGCTTCCCCGACTGCACGAGGAGGGTCTCGTCGCTGCCCAGGCGCCGGAGCGCGTTCACGATCGCGTCGAACGACTCCCAGTCCCGTGCGGCCTTGCCGCGCCCGCCATAGACGATGAGGTGGGCGGGATCGCGGGCGACCTCGGGGTCGAGATTGTTCGTGAGGAGTCGGAGCGCGGCCTCCTGTCCCCATCCCCTGCAGGTCAGCTCCGACCCCCGGGGAGCCCGAATGATCCGATCGGACTCGAGCGTCCGCGGCATGGGGCCGGGGACGCCCGGCGCCGATACAACCTTTGGGGCGCCCCATCGACCAGACCGGCGGGAACCGGCGCCCGGCCCGCTCGGACGGCCACTACCATCCGACCACACGATCGGAGGCTCCTCGGGTTTCGCTCGCGTCCGGGCCGCGTTTGAGGGTCCAGGTCGACCCGGGTCACTCGGCGGCCGGACGGACCTCCTTCACGCGATCGAGCGCGCATACTCGACCAGGGGCATCCCGAAGAAATCGGTCACCCGGCCGGTCTTCCGAAACCCGTGTCGCTCGTAGAACCGAGCGGCCCGGGTGAGAGGCATCGTCGTATCCAAAGTCACCCGTTGGCAGCCCCGAGCGCGCAGGGCCTCCAGGGCCGCTCGAAGCAGTTCTTCGGCCACGCCCGTCCCCTGAGCGGCGGGCCGGACCGCCATCCCGCGCAGGTGACCGCCGGGCGGAACGACCGGGGCGCCGGTGATCGTGCCCAGGATCGCGCCCGAAGGACTCTCGGCCACCAAGACCACCATGGTCCGAAGTCGGACGCGGGCGGTCTGTTCGGATACCACCGTGTCCGAGAAGGCATCCGGAGTGTACTCCCGTCGGTACGGCTCGAACGCCTCGGCGAGGCAACGGACCAGGGCCGGAACGTCGGCCTCCGTGGCCCGACGAACTCGGCAAGGGGCCGAGCTGGGCGAGTCTACGCGTCCGCTCATGAGCCGTCGGCTGACAGAGCGATGGAGATATCAGGCGAACCACCCCTGCGGGAGGGCGTCCCGCCCGGCACCGAGCGCCGGCTCTCTCAGCGGGAGACGATGCAGCCCGTCCTGTCCGGGTCCGTTGCAGCGGATCGAGAGGTCTCGTGCAAGTCTTGCGGATGCGTCGCTGCTCCAGCGGCGGGCCCATCGTCAGAGGAGTTTGGCCCGCTTTTCGTGATAGACGAGCCCGCTATCACAGACCAGCCAGTACGTGACGGTGCAGGTCCAACTGTCGGTCAACAGGACGAGCTCCACGGGACCCCTCACGGGGATCCAGTTCAACGGGGCCGCGGGGTACGAGGCAAACGTGACCTACGACATGCTGCGTGGACTCCCCGTGGAACGAACGTTTGACAACTCGCACCAAAATTCGTCACCGAACGGGTCGATCACCGTCACCCTCTCGACCAGCCTTTCGGGCGGAAAGGATCCCACCTTCCTCTGGCTACCGAGCGAGAACGGGACGACGAACGGATTGCCCGCGGGGCTCGATCGCTACACCGGCGAGCAGTCCTTCGACCTTCTGGTCGTGAACGCGTCTGCTCGACTGAGTTCCGTGTCAATTCCCTTCCCCGGCGGCGGCTCGTACACCATGACCCTCAGCCCCGGGCTCAACGATCTCCTGGTCCCGCGAGAGCAGTTCCTCGCCTCCCCCCTGGGCCAGGCCG
>DATJUJ010000004.1:0-5053 GCA_035502475.1 Thermoplasmata archaeon | reverse complement strand
GCTTAGTCTGCGCCCACTCCGGCGGGTGCTCGACAAACCCTTTCAGCTCCTCGAGAAACTTCTCCCCCCAGAAGCAGAGGTAGCAATCGCCGCCGCGGCGCACCGCGTCGGCCATCTCGAAGATCGAGGGCGAGATCGGGTTCAGCTCCGACCACTTGACGGACGAGTACTGGAACGCGCGGACGACCGCGACCAGGCGCCGCACGCCGAACGTGTCACTGATGACCGTCCAGTGGCGGTTGCAGAACGACGGGGTGTGGATGGCGCCCTCGGGAATCACGCGACCGCTCGGACGTAGGGGCGAGGCGCCGGACGCGGTGGGCGCGTCCCGGCGCGATGGATCGCGTAGAGGCCGACACTGACGGCACCGAGGACCCCGATCCCCGCAAGCAGCGCGCCCGTTCCTCCGCCGCCCGACGGGGGAGTCGAACTGCCCAGCGACGCGGGCGTGTTTCCGGGGCCCCACGTGCACGCGGTCGAGAAGTTCCCCGCCGGGTCTTGGACGACCTTGCCGTCGAACGTCGAGTTCTTGATCGTCCAGTCGGAGTAGGGGCCGCCGTTGAAGTTCAGGACGGGTCCCGCGGTGGTGGGCCAGCTGGCCTTGACCTTGCTCCACACGGAGCCGCCCCAGCTCCCCGGCGGGACCGAGTTGCCGATGAGGATGTGCGTGCAGGTGAGGCCGGTCACGATGAGGCCCGCGAGGATGCCGTCGAGCTCGAGGAAGCCCGCCCCGCTCACGCTCTCGATCGCGCAGCCGGGCAGCGAGATATTCGGAGCTCCACCGATGACGAGCCCGGGGACGCCGCCGTGAAGCGTCGGCTGCGCGGGGATCGCGTTCGCGCCACCCTTGACGTTCTGGATGAGCATGTTGGGCGCGTCGAGGTGCGGCGGATCGGGATAGAGCCCGATGCCGCCGTAGCGGTTCGTGTAGGTGAGGTCGGTGAGCTGGTGGCCGCCGATGCTCCCGCTTGGCATGAAGAAGGCCGCGCCCCACGTGTCCGTCGGCAGGAGCACGTTGAAGTCGAGCTTCCCGCCGTAGATGCGGATCCCGCTCGCGCTCGACTTGCACCACAGGAGGTTGTGCTGCACGCCCGCCGGCCGCGGCGCGCCCGGGTAGCCGATCGGGTTGCCGTCGACGTCGAGGAACCACGCCGCCGGGCCCGTGACCATCTGGCCGTAGACCAGCACTGGGGGCGCGCCGTCGGGGCCGCGATACGGGGCGAGCGAGTAGCCGTTCAGGTCGATCTCGACGCCGCTCGGGACCGCGACGGACTGGTGGAAGACCGAGTTCTCGTCCAGGGTGATCGTCTCGCCTTCCGAGGCGTCGGCGATCTCCTCCTGAATGTCGTTGGATGGGTAGCTCACCATGCCTCTCCGTAGCGCGGGTCGCTACTTTATCGTTGGGGCGTCCCCGGTGGTGCGCTCCCAGACGCGGTCGTTGTGGGCCGTCGCGCGCAGCAGCCGGTCGCGCTCGAGCTCGCTCGAGAGCGCCTTGACGACGTGGACCTCGAGGAGGCCCGTGTACTTGGACGCAACCGCCTCGCACTCGCGTCGCACCTTCCACTCGGGCTTCGCGTTCTCGCGGACCACCTCGAGCAGCCGACGGGAGAGGCCTTGAAACAGCAGCAGCGACGCCTCGAGGTCGGCGCGGCTCATGTCCTGGATGCGGACCTCACGCGACACTCGCGACCTCCAGGGTGCCCTGACGCTCGTAGGTGTGGGTTCGGGTGATGCCGCGGTGCTTCGGGTGGTCGGGCGGCTCGCCGCACTTCACGCAGCGACGGTCGCGGTGCCACGCGACCCGCTTCGACTCCTCCTCGACGCGGGTGGGGCTCATCGGCCCTCCAGCGCGTCGAGGAGACGGCGGGCGACGTAGTCGGGACGTTGGTCGAAACCACCGTGAGGACCAGGCGGCGTGAACTCCTCGACCAGTTTCTTGATGCGATCGCGGAGCGTGAAATCAGGATCATGCTCCAGGAGTTCGAGCGCGGCGACATACCCGCATGCCTCGCCGTGTCGGTGCTGGCCGAGACGGGCCGGGGTGCCGACATCAACTGCCCCGGCCGCCGCGGTCGCCAACTCCTCAAGCTCGTTCGTGCGCCGGACCAACTCGTCGCGGACCGCGGCGAGCGTCACGAGCTCGTCTCCGCTGGGGGCGGGTCCTTGCCCTGGACGTGCGCGATCCGCACCTTCTCGCGTTCGACACCTGTCGGACTCTTCTTTCGGTTCCGCAGGCGCACCTGGCGGAGGTGCTCGTTCTTCGCCTGTCCGCTCGTCGCGGCCAACGGGTCCTTCCGCGCGGTGTCGGTCATGCGGCCTTCCCCACGGTCGCCACGTCCGCGACCGTCGGCACGTTCGAGCGCTGACGGACCCAGACCCGCAGGCCACGCCCCACAACCTTCGACCGGTGCTGCACTTGTCGCAGGAGCAGGTCCACAACAAGGTCGGGGGAGTCGCGAACCAAGTCGTCTCGGATGCGGTATGTCCAGATTCCGCGCTCCTGCAAGTGAGCGTCTCGCATCGCATCATGCCGCGCTGCCTCCGGTGTAGCGTGGTACGGGCCGTCCACCTCGATCACGAGTCGCAGACGGGGGCAATAGAAGTCGGCGATGTAACCGAATAGCTGGCGTTGCCGCCGAAAGTTACCCCCGGGAAAGTGCGCCTTGAGCAGCTTCCACATTATCTCCTCGCCGGGCGTGGGCGCCTTGCGCATCCTTCGTGCGAATCTTGTCAACTCGCGGCGTCGCTTGACCGTTATCCTCTTGCGGATGTGGATTAACTCGGGGCCAATCGTCCGCATCTGTACGCCGTATCGGCGCCGCTTCCACTCAGGCACCCGACCTCTCATGGCCCATCCACCGGGAACCCGAGCTGGGTCACGATCGCCTTCGCCTGAGCCTGCGTGAGCGCCTTACCGGGCACCCACCAGCGGACCGTCCCGGTCCCGTCAGCGGCGGACAGGGTGAACGAGACGGCCGTGCCCGCCTTCGATACCTCGATTTCTACGGCGGTGGCTCGAACGCGCGCGCGCAGCAGTGTACTCGTACAAGTACAACTCCTACCTCTCTCTCCTCTCTCTCTCCCGGGTACCAGGGGCGAAGCCCCTGGATCGCAGGCCCGGCAGCGGAAGTAGTGTCTGGGACACCACACCACGTCGCGCATCGGCGTTCCTGGCTCCAGGTAGGAACCGCACACGAAGCAATCTCCGCCCTTCTGGAGGAAGCGGGGGTCGCCAGCCCACAACTTCGCATCGGGAAGGATGCTTTCGGAAGGGATTGGTACATCGGAGGGGCGCAGCCGCAGGCGTTCGGCCGAAGCCTCCTCAATCGTTGGCTGTGGTGCAGGGGTCATGCACGCGCCTCCCGCCGGGCTTTCTCCGCGAGGTAGCGCTCGCGCATCTGCTCGCGCGTCAGGACCCGGCGCTCGGCGCCCGGGTCAAGGTCGACGATGGTGCACGGCCACGGGGCGTGGGGCGGCACGAGCGCGACGTACCGATCGCCGAAGGAGACCTCGGTATGCGCGGAGAACGGCAGCCCGCAGCCGTGCCAGTAGTGGTCACGGTTCTCCACGGAGATGCCCGGGAAGTCGCAAATCGCGTTCGGGTCCCGAAGCGAAGGGGTTTTAGGGGGCGATGCGGTAGCATCCATGCGACCTCGGCTCGCGCGGTTGCCTGGAAGACGGCCGCGCGAGCCCACCCTACGGCACGACGACTATTTTAGCCGGTCTCCGGCGTCTGTCGAACGCGGTCGGAACGCGGCACTACAACCCACCGCAGCGGCGGCGCCGCGAGGTATGCACGAGCCTTTTCCAGCCACCCCTCCGGGAACTCGGCCTCAAGTCTCCCGAGTCGAACGTTGCAGGACACGCACAGCAGCCCGCGAACGTGGAGAGTCCTGTGCGAATGGTCGAGGACGCCTCCCGACACGCCATCGAGCCGCCGACCGCAAAGCGCGCAGGCACCACCCTGGGATTGACGTAGTCGGTTTCGCAGTAGATGTTTCGAGGTGACGCCGGTCAGGTGTCCCTCGTGGGGATTTCCCCGCGAGTTGACACGAAGCCGCGCCATTCGAGTCTCCACCCTCTGCTTTGAGAAGCCGAGCTCCTTGCCGATTCGTTCGATGATCCATCCATCCTTGAGCATTTCCACGAGTCGCGCATCCTCTTCTGGCGCCCAGCGGGCCGCGCCCATGCACTCTGCATCCGGCGGGCGTTGATAACGTGGCGTTAAGTAGCAAGGCGTAGTCACGTCGCCGCGATGCCCCGACACGCGAAGACCGTTCCCTGGCGCGTGCGCTTCCCGAATCCCCTGCTCGAGCGCCTCCGGGCGCAGGCGAAGCGGGAGGACCGCAAGATCCCGTACGTCGTGGTGGAGGCCGTCGAGGCCTACCTCGACGCGAAGGAGCGCGGGCCGTGAGCCTCCACGTGGACCTTCGGTCGGACGGGAGCAAGGAACTCCGCAAGGTCCAGCTCGACGTCCCCGTCGCCCCGACCAGCGGGGGCAACGGGGGACGGTGGGAGTGGATCGGCCCGCTCCCGAAGGAGGAGGTCGACCTCGGCAACGGGTTCACGCTCAAGCTGGTCGTCATCCGCACCGCGTCGATCGCCGACCGGCCGCGGAACGCCGCGGGCCGCGCGTCGCGCAAGCCCCCGGTCGAGGGATCGAAGGACGCCGACCCGCCGGCGCGGAACCAGCCCGAGAAGCAGGCCTGCCCCGAGTGCGGCAAGGAGATGCTCCCGAACGGGCTCGCGATCCACCGCTCCAAGAAGCACGGCGTCGAGGGCGGCGGGAAGAGGTCGGAGCACGCCGTCACGTTCGGCGAGGTCGACGGGAGCTCGAAGGACTCGACCGCCGACCGCCTCCTCCAGGTCCTCACGCTCCACTTTCAGGGACGCTCGGTCCCGCTGATCGCGACGAAGGTCCGCGAGCCCGGGCCCGTCATCACCGGCTGGCTCGAGGCCGCCTACAAGGTGCTCGACTACCCGCTCCCCCCCGCGGGCCCGGACGAGCGCGCGAAGGCGACCTTCGACGAGATCTCCGACGAGGCCAAGCAGG
>DATJUJ010000003.1:0-6368 GCA_035502475.1 Thermoplasmata archaeon | reverse complement strand
CGGCCAGTCGATCGGGCTCCTCAACCCGGTCCTCCACGGCCTGCCGATCCCCTGGTGGTTCCTCATCTTCAGCCTCTACACGGTGCCGTTCTCGCTGGTGTTCCGGCGGGTGCTGAAGCACCTATGGCTCCGCCGGTACGCGCTGGAGCACCAGCTCCCGCCCGTCGCCCCTCCGCCCCGCGCCTCGGCGTCCGAGGCGGTCGGGGGGTCCGCGTGATCTCGCGCGTCGTCGTGCTGAGCGGCCCGCCCGGCAGCGGCAAATCCACGGCCGGCCACCGGGTGGCGGCCGCGCTGGGGCTCGAGTTCCGTTCCGCCGGCGCGCTGTTCCGGGCGGAGGCGCAGCGCCACGGCCTCGACCTGGAGGCGTTCGGCCACTTCGCGGAGGCCCACCCGGAGATCGACCGGGCGCTCGACGACGCGATGCAGGCGCTCGCCCGTCCGGGGTTCGTGCTGGACGGCCGGGTCCAGGGGGCGCTCTGCCGCCGCCGGGGCGTGCCCGTCTACGAGGTCCTCGTCACCGCCGACGAGGACGCCCGGGTCCGCCGCGTCGCGCATCGGGACGGCCAGTCCGTCGACGAGGCCCGGCGCCGGATCGCCGACCGCGAGGCGAGCGAGCGGGCCCGCTATCGCCGGTTCTACGGGATCGACCTCGATCGGCCGGGGGCCGACCTCACCGTGGACTCGACCCGGTCGCCTCCCGAGGAGGTGACGCGCACGATCGTCGACTTCCTCACCGCGCGCGAGGCGGGCCGGACCCCGTGACCGACCCGGCGCCCGACCCGGTCGCGGAGCGACTCGCCGCGGGGGCGTTCCTGCTCGTCGACAAGCCCCGCGGCCCGTCGTCGCACCAGGTGACCGCGTGGGTGCGGGACCTCCTGGGCGTCGAGACCGCGGGCCATGCCGGCACGCTCGACCCGAACGTCTCCGGACTCCTGTGGATCGGCGTCGGACCGGCGCTCAAGCTGATCCCGCTCGTCCTCGAGTTCCCGAAGCGCTACGTGGGGGCGATGGTCCTCCACGCCGACGTCCCCGTGAAGGACGTCGACCGGGTCCTCCGCGAGTTCGTGGGCCCGATCTACCAGACGCCGCCGGTCCGCTCCGCCGTGAAGCGCGAGCGCCGGATCCGGACGATCCACCGGCTCGAGCGGGTCGAGAGCGAGGGCCCGCGCCACCTGATCGACCTCACGGCCGACTCCGGCACGTACGTCCGCACGCTCGCCGTGGACGTCGGCGAGGCGCTCGGCGTGGGCGGCCACCTGGAGGAGCTGCGGCGCGTGGCGACCGGGCCGTTCGACGAGCGGCAGAGCGTCCGGCTCGAGGCGATCGCCGACGCGGCGGCCCAGCGGGCCGCGGGGGACCCCGGGCCGCTCCTCGCGCGGCTCCACCCGATCGAGGAGGTCTGGCGGGAGTTCCCGAGCATCGTCGTGAAGGACGCCGCGGCGAGCGCGATCGCGCACGGCGCCGGCCTCGCGAGCGGCGGCATCCTCGCCCTCCCCCGCGGCTTCGCGCGGGGGGCGCACGTCGTCCTCGTGAACCGCGAAGGACAGCTCCTCGCGACCGGCGTCGCCCGGCACGACGCGTCGGCGATCCGGGCGGTCCCGCACGGATGGGTCGTCGAGGGGACCCGGGTGTTCGTCGACCCCGCCCGGTTCCCTGCCCTCTGGCAGGGGACGAAGCCCGATCCCGCCGCCCGGTCCGGCTAGGGTTATCTCCCGCCTCCCCTCCGACGGGCCGTGGCGACCCTCGCGGGACCGCACGCCGCCGGCGCGCGGATCTTCGGTCGCCTGGGACGCTGGGTCGTCCGGCACCCGTGGTACCCGATCGTCGTCTGGGTCGCCCTCCTCGTGATCACGCTGCCGTTCCTCTCCCGGCTCGGCTCGGTGACGACGAACTCGTTCACGACCGTGCCCAACAACGCCCCGAGCTCCCAGGCGGCGGCGAAGCTCGCCGAGCTGTTCCCGAACTCGACCGGCGGCTCGTCGACGTACCTCCTGTTCACCGGCGGGAACCTGACCGACGGCTACGCGCAACGGGTGATCGAGAACGTCACGGCGGCGCTCGATCGGGACCGCGCGCTGAGCGCCGTCTCGTCGATCGGCTCCGTCTACACGGACTACGCGGCCTACCTGGCCGGGCAGGTCCGGCTCGCGGCGGGCGTGGTCGCCTCGGGCCTCACTTCGTCGCCCCCGCTCCCCGCGGCCGTGAACGCGTCGGCGGAGCTCCTCTGGGGACCGCCCGCCGCCTTCCTGTCCGCCTTCGAAGCGGCGGTGGCGAACGGGACGGCCCCCGCCCACGCGTCGTACCCGGCGTTCGTCGCGACGAACGCATCGCTCCACAACGCCTCCGCGTCGCTCGTCCTCTCGAGCTTCTTCCTCGGCTACGCGGAGAACGGCAGCGGCTTCAACGGCACCCCCCGCTGCTGGGCGGCGGCCCCCGCCGCCGTCGCGCCGTGCGCGATCGCCGCCGCGCGGACGAACCTGCCGCCGGTGATCTCCGCGCTCGTCCCGGACCCCGCCCAGCAGGCCGTGCCGCGTGCCGTGCTCGCGACCCTCGACCTCGAGAACTCGACCGACGCCGCGGCGCAGCGCGCGACGGCGGCCGGGGTGCTCGCCGGCGAGTCGGGCCTCCCGGCCGGATGGATCGGGACGGTCTGGGCGGCGTTCCCCTCGGGGGTCGTGACGCCCGGGGAGGCGAGCGCGTGGGCGAACGGGACGGTCGCCAACGCGACGCTCGCCGCGGAGCCGCTCCCGGTCCCGCTCGGGATCCTCCGCAGCTACGTCGACGCCTCCGGCACCGCGCAGCTCATCGACGTCTCGTTCTCGGTCGCCGACGATGCGACCAACGCGAGCGGCGGGGACCCCGTCTACCACGACCTCGACCTCATCGATGGGCTCGTCCCCGGCGTGCTGCGGAGCTCGGACCCCGTCGGGTCGATCGACTACGTCCAGACGGGGCCGGCCCCGCTCGACCTGCTCACGCAGACGGCGGTGAACTCCTCGCTCGCCCTCGTGCTGCCGCTCACGGTGGGGCTCCTGCTCGTGATCTCGATGGTCTACTTCCGCTCCCCGATCACCCCGCTCGCGACGTTCGCGGGGCTCGGGATCGCGCTCGTCCTCGGGCTCGGCGGCACCGTGCTCATCGGCACGTTCATCCAGCACGTGGACTCGACCGCGCTCACGCTCGAGGAGGTGTTCGTGCTCGGCGTGGGGACCGACTACTCGATCTTCCTCGTCGCCCGGTACCGGGAGGAGCTCGTCCGCGGCGCGAGCTCGGACGAGGCGATCGTGACCTCCGTCGCGTGGGCGGGCCAGTCGGTGGCGACCAGCGGGTCGACCGCGATCATCGCGACGCTCTCGCTGGCGTTCAGCGGGGTCGCCCTGCTCGCGCAGTGGGGCGAGGTGCTCGCGCTCGCGATCCTGATCACGGTCCTGCTCTCGCTGACCGTCATTCCCGCGTTCCTGAAGCTCTTCGGTCCGCGGCTCTTCTGGCCCACGACGGGGGACCGGTTCGCCCGTCGGGCGGCCGTGGTCGCGGAACGCCAGCGGACCGAGCGGACGTACTTCTACCGGGTCGGCCGCGCGACCCAGCGGCGGCCGTGGGCGATCCTGGCCGCCCTGCTCGCGATCTCTGTACCGCTCATCGCCGTGGCGCTCACCGTGCCGCTCTCCTACGACTTCTACGACCAGCTGCCCAGCGGCCACAACGCGACGGTCGGCCTCTCGGAGCTGGGCAACCACTTCGGGCCCGGCTTCGCGACGCCCTCGTTCGTGCTCGTCACGTTCGCGAGCCCGCTGGTCGTCGCCAATCAGACGAACGCGACAGAGTTCACCGACCTTGCCCAGTTAACGGCGCTCGCCGAGAACTCCTCCGGCATCGCCTCCGTCGAGTCCCCGATCGGCCCGTACGGGGCGCCCCTCGGCAGCTGGATCGGCCTCGCGGGGCTCCCGTCCGCGGAGCGGCAGAACCTGCTCGGGCTGTGGAGCGGCTTCGTCGGGACCGACGGCCGCACGGTGCTCCTCGACCTCGTCCCGAGCTCCACGGGCCTCTCGGTCGCCGCCGTGCAGGCGGTCGGGAACGTCCAGCACGCCTTCGCGGGCTACACGGCGGACCACGCGGCCGTGACGGCGACCGCGTACGGGGGCGGCGCCCCGACGATCAACGACCTCGCGAACTCGACCGCCCAGGCGACGGACTACCTCATCCTCGCCGTCACGATCGGCCTCCTGGTCGTCCTGCTGGTCGTGCTGCGGTCGTGGATCATCGCCCTCATGGCGATCGCGACGATCGGGCTCTCCATCAGCTGGGCCTGGGCGCTCACCTACCTCGTCTTCCAGGAGCTGCTCGGCTACTCGCTGTTCTTCTTCGTCCGGACGATCCTGTTCATCCTCATCCTCGGGCTCGGGATCGACTACAACATCTTCCTGCTGACCCGCGTCCGCGAGGAGCGCGTGCGCGGGCGTTCATCCTCCGAGGCGACGGTCGAGGGCGTCGCGAAGACCGGCGGCATCATCACGGCCGCGGCGATCATCCTGGCGAGCGCGTTCGCGGCGTTGACGGTCGGCGACTTCGTCCTGATCGCGGCGATCGGCTTCTCGGTCGCGATCGCGGTCGTGCTCGACGCGATGGTCGTCCGGACGTTCCTCGTCCCCGCCGCGCTGCAGGTGCTCGGCGACCGGGTCTGGAGTCTCACCGGGCGACGCCCGCCCCCGGCCCCGGCGGGTCCGCCGCCCGCGCCGGGCGCCTCGCCCGCCGGGGCCCCTTCGGGGGCTGACCGCGAAGGACCGGCCGTTCGGACCGGGCCGTCCGCGGACTAGGCCGAGAGGAACGTCGCCCGGGCTTTCGCCACGTGCGAGTCCGGGGATCCTTCCACGACGTCGACGACCCGGCCCGCCGGGTCGATGAGGAACGTCACCCGTCGGGCGTGACCCTGCGGGCCGAGGACGCCGTAGAGCTTCCCGACCGCCTGGTCGTGGTCGGCGACCAGCGGGAAGGGGAGCCCGTACTTCGCGCGGAACGCCTGCTGATCGGCACATTCGTCGACGCTGACGCCGACGACGCGGACGTGCCGCTGCGCGAACTCGGCGTGGTGGTCCCGGAACCCCTTCGCCTCGATCGTGCAGCCGGGGGTGTCCGCCTTCGGATAGAAGTAGAGGACGACCGGCGAGCCCCGAAGGCTCGAGAGGCGGAACGGCTTTCCGTCCTGGTCCGGCGCTTGGAAGTCCGGCGCGGCGTCGCCTTTCGCGATCATCGGGCGGGAAGGGCCCCGGGGCTATTTGAGCCCGGACGGGGGACCGGTCAGCTCTGGTCGACCGTGACGAGCGTCTCGGTCGCCTTGATGCCCGGGATCCGGCGGATCTTGTGCACGACCGTGTCGAGCGCCGTGTTGATGTGCGGCGCCTCGACGCGCACGATGAGGTCGAACGGGCCCGTGACCGAATGGACCTCGGTCACGCTCGGGACCGACCGCAGCCGTCGCGCGACCTCCTCGAGTCGGCCGACCTCGGTCTCCACCAGGAGGAAGAGCGTCTCCACAGGGCACCGGTGCCGCCCGGGAACCGGGGTCGTTAGATGAAGGTAACGCGGGGGGCGCGGGCCGGCCGGCCCCGCCCTCGAGCCCTTAAGCCCCTCGCCGCGTTGAGCCGCGGATGCGCCCGGCCCCGACCTCGGCCTGGGATCCGCCCCCGGACGAGGTGACGGCGCCGGACCAGATCGACGCGCGGGCGCTCGAGCAGCTCGAACGGTTGCCCGGCGAGCGGTTGCTGCGGTGCTGGAAGACCCCGTTCGGCTACCTGGTCCTCACGACGCTCCGGTGCGCCCAGATCTGGCATCGGTCGGAGCTGTTCGCGGCCTCGGGCTGGCGCCTGGGTCCGGTGTTCTTCTTCTACAACCTGGCCGAGCCCCGGGTGGTGCTCGGGCGCTTTCTCGAGCTCGCGGAGGAGGTGCCCGAGAACGTGGGCCGGCAACGGTTCCTCGTCCGGGACCCGGCCCGAGTGGCGGCCGAGATCGACGCCGCGCGCCAGGGCGGACACCAAGCCTGGCTCGACCGTCGGTCGGCGACCGTGGCCGCCCTCGGACGGCTCTCGGCCGCCCCGGTCCCCGCCGGCACGACGGTCGTGGTCCGGACCGTCGTGAAGGTCCGCTGCAGCTTCTGCGGCAACCTGATCGACGAGACCGCGGATCGATGCCGGTTCTGCGGGGCTCCCCAGGGATGAGCGGGCCAGTCGGCCTGCTCTGTTGAATGAATGACTCGCGCCCTACCGCGTCCTCCTCTCGGAGGGCTCCCCTACGTCGGTCGGACCCATGCGGGTCGTTGGACGTGGGTTTCTCCGTACTCCCGGAGCTCGTCGTACGCCCAGACCCGCTGGTAC
>DATJUJ010000002.1:0-28624 GCA_035502475.1 Thermoplasmata archaeon | reverse complement strand
CTTGGGGACCTCATGCGGCTTATCGTCAGTTGGTTTCAGGCTCTTTTCACCTCCCTTCCGAGGTACTTTTCAGCTTTCGCTCACGCTACTAGTGCGCTATCGGTCTCGGGACGTATTTAGGATCGGAAGTCTATACCTCCCAGCTTCCCGCGCGATATCCAACGCACGGTACTCGGGATACCTCCAATCTCGCCTCTTCCGTTCGCCTACGGGACTATCACCCTCTTCGGTCCGTCGTTCCAGGCACGTTCGGCTCCGGAAGCCAGCGAGTACGAAGGTCCTCTACTCCACATCTCCCGGCCCTCACCGGGTCGGGATTCGGTTTGTCCTGGGCCGTTTTCGATCGCCTTTACTCACGGCATCTCGTTTGATTTCTTGTCCTCCCCCTACTAGAATGCTTTACTTCGGGGGGTTCCCTTTCCTTGCGGAATGTCCCTTACGGGACCGGAGTTCCGATTCGGAGATCGGTGGATCACAGGTTCCTTGCGCCTACCCACCGCTTATCGCAGCTTGGCACGTCCTTCTTCGGCGCCCGAGCCCAGCCATTCCCCAACTGACAGGAGTCAGCTACACTGATTTTGCTTGACAAGCGTCCAGAACGCGTGTGTACGGCGTCATCGGTCGTCCCGCCAGGGGCGGTCGGACCCTCGCCCTTCCCCGGAGAGGCCCCGGCCTCTGCGGGTGCATGTGCCGACCGTGGAACAGCGTTCGGGCGCGGCCCGGATTGGACGGGGGCCCGGTATTTAACGGCTGCGCGCGCGAGGGGGCGCCGCCGCGCCGGACGGGGCGGCGCTCGGCCCGGCGCGGCTCCGCGCCCTAGAGGCGCGGGGCGTGCGCGAGCGCGAGCGCCCGGTGCGGCCCGTCGTAGCGGGCCGCGGCGTACCGGCACAGCCCGAGGCCGTTCGGCTCGCACCCCGCGCAGTTCCGCTCGGCGGGCACGGGCGGCCGGACCGCGTCGGCCCGGATCTGGGCGAGCGCGACCCGAAGCCAGCGCTCCTCGGCGTCCCCGTACGGGATCTCCACCCAGCCCTCGTGCTGTCCGCCGCCGGCCTGGTCGCCGTAGAGGATGATCCCGGCGGTCGGCCGTCGGCCGAACGCGGCGTGGACGAGGCGGCACTCGGCGATCGCCTGGACCGTGTCGAAGAAGCGCCCGTGGGCCTCGTGGTAGCCCACGAACAGGTGCGTCGCCTTGTACTCGACCGGCACGAGCGCCCCGTTCGCGCGCTCGACGACGAGGTCGGGGCGGCCGGCGAAGCCGAGCTCGGCATCGGTGAGGTTGCGCGGCGCCGCGAGGAACCGGCGGTCGAGCGCGACCTGCTCCGGCGGGAACAGCACGGGGAGATCGTCCTCCTCGTCGTCCTCGTAGACGAGGCGGTCGTGGGCCCCGAGGTCGAGCCGGCCCTCGATCACGACCGGGTGCCCGAGCGGCGGCGCGAACAGCGGGGAGTGGCGTTGCGGCACCACGTCGGGCGGCGTGCGGACCGGTCCCATCGTGCCGCTCGTCGATCGGGCATGCGCCGCGCGGTGGAGTTCCATCTCGTGCGGGCAGCGGAAGTAGGTGACGAGGTCGTGGGGGGTCAGGTGCTCGAGCGCCGGGGGCGCGACCAGGGCTTGCATCGCGCGCGCTCCGGGCGCGGGGCGTATCAACCTACGGGTCGACCGGCAGCGCGCGGTCGCCTACGTCCAGCGGGTCTGGAACGTGAGGTAGTACGCGGACGAGCGCACGAGGGCGAACGTCGGGTCGTTCAGGAACCGTTCGAGGTACTGCTCGGGGCTCGACCGCTCCACCGCGACCCAGGCGATGTCGTTCGCGGCCAGCACCGACGCCTCGGTCACGACGGAGACGGGGCCGTTGGCGAGCCCCTGCGGGTCGATCGACCACGCGACCGAGACGGACGACGCGTTCGGGGCCGTCGGCGTCAGGTTCGCGACGATCGACGCCGGGGTCGGATCCTGAGCCGCCCGGTACGCGACCGAACCGGCGAGCCCGCCCGCGCGGACGCCCACCGTGTTCGGGAACGCGGTCGGCAGGTAGCCGTTCTTGTACGTCTCGGTCACCGAGAGCGACGTCGGGATCGCGGAACTGCCGCTCTCCGTCGTGGGAAGGAGCGCCGGCAGGGACAGCGCGATCGAGATCCAGCGCGGCGACGTCGCGGAGAAGGCGTACGCGAGGTCGATGGCGATGACGCCCCCGGCGTCCACCGACTCCGTCTCGACGACGGTGAGGCCGGGCCAGCGGTAGGTCGTGGTGAGGTTCGCGGGACCGACCGCGGCGACGATCGACGGCGCCGACGAGAGCGCGACCGTCGTGTTCGCCGCGGGGTCCCCCGCCGGAGCGTAGGAGACGGTCGCCTGAGAGCTGTTGAGCGCGAACGCGCTGATGAGGTAGGAGCCCCGGGACTCGAGGACGGCGGGCGCCGGCGTGATCCAGCCCGGGGCTCCGTTCACGACCCACGCCGAGCCCGCGTCGATCCAGGCGGGCCCGTTCGAGAGGAGCGTCCCGGTGATCACCGCCGCCTGCTGGTCCGGCCGGGTGAACGTCGCCGGCTGGATCGGGGGCCCGAAGTAGGTGTTCCGGCCCGACGCCCAGGCGGAGGCGAACGTGCCGAGGTTGGGGGAGAGCAAGAGGAGCGTCCCGTTCTCGGACTCGAGCGGCGACAACTGCTGGAGGACGCCGCTCGGGTAGGAGTAGTACGTGAGCGAACTGTAGAACGTGTGCGAGGCGACCCCGACCTGGGCCCCGACCAGGAGGAGCACGATCAGGGCGAGCGCGGGGGCGGCCATCGACCGGCCCCGCGGCATCGGGCCCCAGCGGGTCCGGTACGGGGCGACCCGCGCGGCCCCCGGATCGGTCGCGTGGGCCCAGATGCCGGGCAGGCCCCGGGCGATCTCCGCGACCATCCCGACCAGGGGTACCAGCGCGAAGTAGAGCGCCCGGTCGGTGTCGACGGAGGGGGTCAGGAACAGGAAGACCGGCACCCACGCGATCCAGAGCGCCGGCACCACGGCCCGCGCGAGGGGGTCCGGGGCTCGGATCCGCCGCCAGAGCACGACGTACACCACGACGACCGCCACGTAGAGCGTGGCGACCGGCACGCTGTGGAAGGTGAGCCGGAGGAACAGCGCCGAGTACATCGGCAGGTAGGCCGCGTGCGCCGCGATCGGGATCCCGACCGTGTTCCCGGCCAGGTTCTGGTTGGCGAAGTAGAGCACCCCGAACGCGACGAGCCCTGGCAGCAGGACGGCGATCGCGGAGAGCAGCCGCCGCGGGTGGAAGACGGCGAGGCGATGCCGGAGGAGCAGGAGCGCCACGAGGGCGAACAGGAAGAACGCGGTCGAGTACGGCTCCGTGAGGGCCCCGAGCGCGAGGAGCGCCCCCGTCTCGAGGCTCGGACGGAGGCGCCCCCCCGGCTCGACGGCCCGGAGGTACCGCTCGAGCGCGAGCAGGCCGAAGACGATCGCGAGATACTGCGCCTGGCCGGCCCATCCGAGCTCGTCGAGCAGCAACGGCGCGGTGGCGAAGGTGAGCGCGCCGACGAGCGCGCTCCAGGAGGAGCCCGTGAGCGTGCGCAGGAGCCGGTAGCTCGCGAGGTAGAGCGCGAGCAGGAGGAGGACGCCGATCGTGGCCGCCGCGAGCCCGACCGCGACGACGTTCGGGGCGAGCAGCGCGACCGGCAGGTAGAGGATCGGGAGGACCGGGTACGGGTACTCGAGCTGGTTCGCCTGGGGGTGGAGGTACAGCTGGGCCGTGAGGATGTACTGCCCCCAGTCCCCACCGAACAGGAGTCCGCGCGAGAGGACGACCGTCACCGGGACGACCAGGAACGCCACGAGGCCGACGAACGCCCCGAGGAAGACGACCCGGAACGTCCGGTCCCCGGGAGGACGGGCTCCCTCCTCGCGGGTCTTCGTGGGCTCTCCCATAGCGTCGCTGGGAGGCGGCTCCTACGCCGTCCGGGCGCGGCTCACCGTCGGGACGCTCCGCGCATCGGGGCCCCACCCCCCTCGGGCAGATAGCTTGGCACGGCCGGCGCGCGGCCGATCGTCGGCCGGCCGCCGAGGGGGCCGGACCCGGGCGGTCCCGCGCTCGCGCTCGAAGCCGAGGCCCTCCGGGCACCGCGCGGTCAGGTCGAGACCCCCTGAAGAAACGACACCAGGGCCCGCGCGCTGCGCGTCGGGTCGAGACTCTCCCGGAGCGCCCCGGCCCGGGCCCGGTAGCCCTCCCAGGCCGCGCGGTCGACCCCGGCGATCGCCGCCGCGATCGCCGCGGGACCCGGGCCCCGGGCGACCGCGCCCACGCCGTGCGCCCGGACGAAGTCGGCGAGCGCGTTCTGGGGCGCGTCGCAGGTGACGATCGGCGCGCCGGAGGCGAGCGCCTCGAGGGCGGCGTTGGGGAGACCCTCGCGGAGGCTGGGGAGCGCGACGAGGAAGGCGGACCGCAGCAGGGCGCACTTCGTCGCGTCGTCGATCGGGCCGACGAAGCGGACGAACGAGTACCGGGCGAAGCGCTCCCGCAGCGCGGGGGCCAGCGGACCATCGCCGACGACGTCCAGCGTCCACGGCACGGTTCCCCGGTCCCGGAGTCGAACGACCGCCTCCGCGAGCGCCGCGACGTTCTTGTGCGGGACCAGTCGGCCGACGAACAGGATCCGTCCCTCGGCCTTCGGGCCGTCCGCGTAGCGCGCGAGCTCGAGGGGGGTGCGGACGACGCACCACGCCGCCCGGGCCCGGGGCGCCGCGAGGCGGCGGCCCACCGTGTCGTCGACCGTCAGGTTCCGATCGAACCGCCCGGCCTCCCACCGGCTCAAGCCCCCGGCCAGGCTGCCGGGCGCGTACTCGCACCAGTCGACCGCGAGGCGCGCGTCGCGGGGCAGGAACGGCAGGTGCGCGAGCGGCATCTGGTTCACGACCACGGCGTCGAACTCGTCGCGCCGTCGGCGGACCTCCGCGGCGGTCGCGAGCGCGTAGCGGCCGAGGCCGTCGAGCGAGCGACGGCCCGGGCGCACGAAGTCCCGGAGCGCGAGGTAGCGGACGACCGGGGTCCCGTCGATCGTCTCCTCGACGGGCAGCGACCCGCCGGTGTGGTCGACCGTGAAGATCGCCGCCGAGTGGCCGCCCTCGGCGAGCGCCTTGGCGAGCCGGCCGTACCGGAACTCTTGCCCGCCCCGGCTGGGCGTAAAGAGCTCGGTGAAGAACGCGATCCGCACGGACCCTCGGCGCGGGTTCAACCGCCGGACGAGGCTCCGATCTGCACGGTGAGCGAGGACGTGAGGTATCCGGCCGGAGCGAGGACCGTCACGGACCAGGTGACGAGCCCGCCGGGGACGGCCGTGGGAGTCGACGCGTTCTCGACCAGGAAGCCGGCCGGGCCCACGGTCAGCCGGTCGACCGCACAGGCGGGGGCGGACGCGGGCAGCGAGACGTTCCGGTCGACCGTGAACGCCGCCCCGGAAACGAGGACCGCGCCCGGCTCGGTCGCGTTCCCGACCGCCGGGCAGCCCGAAACGTTCCATGCGACCTCCGAGATCCGGACCAGCACCGGCGCCAGGGGGGAGGGCACGGCGTTGCTGGGCCACGCCAGCCCGCCCGCGACCAGCGACACGGCGATGACGACCCCGAGAACAGCGGCGTACCGTACATACACCTTCTCGGTTGCGGCCATGGCGGCTCCACCCCGTGGGACCGGGGCTCGCTAGAAGGCGGTCAGGGCACCGCCCTAGGAAAGCTTCGCGCCCGCCCCCACCGGTCCCTGGACGGCGCGCCGGAGCGCGTCGGCCCGATCCGCCGCTAGGCCCGATCGGGCGAGGAGCTGGTCGAGCAGCCCGGGCTCCGGGCCGATCCGGCGTACGAGCGCCGCGAGGGCGTCCTGCCGGTCGGTCGCTCCGCGACCAGCGGCCCGTACGAGGGCGTACTCGGGTCGGCTGACCCGGAGCTCCGTCCCCTCGAACGTCACGGAGAGGAGGTGCACCGCGCCGACGCTCGCCCACTCCGCGTCGGCCCCCCCGGCTGCCGGGACGGGGTCCAGGGGGACGGCCCACTCGACCCGCATCCCCTGCTGCAGGGTCCCCACGAACGCCCGGCCGCCGTGCACGATGCCCCCACCGGGGCGATCGGTCGGGGCGACGGGCTCGATGAGATACTCGGCGAGCAACGCGCCCAGCCGGTCCACGCCGGCCCGGTCGGTCCCGAGGTCCAGGTCGTGCGGCTCGACCGCGGCGCCGAGGAGCCGCGCGGCCGTCGAGCCGCCCACGTACCACGGGATCCCCTCGCGCGCGAACGCCGGTGCGACGCGCCCGACGACCTCGCGGAGGGCGCCCTCGACGGGAACGGGACCGCCCGCGTAGCGCTGGCGCAGCATCGCCTCCATCACGAACCGGCTCCGGTTATACGTCTGCCGGACCCGCGGGAGCTCGGCGAACGGCAGCAGGAAGCGGCGGTGCCAGCAGCGGGGGCCCCCGAACTGGCAGGCGGTGGGGGGGTGCGCGTAGCCGAACGCGTCGAGCGCGCCGATCGGGGGGCCGCCCGCGTCGGCGCCCCCGTCCTGCGCGTGGTACGTGAACGTGGTCCGGTCGTCCGTCCGGTCGATGGAGAGCTGGTGGAGGTACCCGCCGCCGAGATCCGGCCCCGAGACGAGGTCGCTCGACACCGGCCCCCCGCCCGACGGGCCCGCCCAGCGGCGGCTAGGCCGCCGGAGGGAGCTCCACGACGGCCGGGATCGGGATCCGTCCGGTCTCGAGGTCGACGTGCCCGGCGCGCCGTCGGGCGACCAGGTACGAGCCGGAGGTCAGCGCGCGCCAGACGCCGGGCTCCCGGTCGAACGGCTCGCTGCCCACGACGAGCCGGTGCGGCGCGGCCTGGTAGGCCATCTGGTAGTACGGCCGGTGGGCGTCGAGCAGCCCGGTGCCGTGGTCGCCGGTCCACAGGCAGAACGCCCACAGCTCGTCCGGGTGCCGGGAGAACAGCACGTTGAGGCCGGAGAACGGAGGGATCGCCGGGCGGCCCATCCCTTCCCAGACCCGGTAGAGGTCCGCGACCGTCTGCACGTAGCCGACGAGCGGGTCGTCGTGCTCCCCGGAGTTCCGGACCAGCAGCCAGAAGAGGACCTCGCTGTCGTTGACGCCCTGGATCTTCGGTTCGTGGACCCCGGTGAGGGGTCGGGTCTCGGTCGGGAACGGGATCGAGCCGTTGTGCGCAAACAGGATCGTGTGGGTCTCGAACGGCTGGGAGTTCTCGAGCCCGAGGAGCTTCTCGGGCGGCAGGTGGAGCGGATTGCTCGCGTGGCGGAGATGGCCGACCACGAGCGGCCCCGCGGCGTCCCGGGCGGCCGCCACGAACCGGTCGCGCTCCTCGTACGCGCCCCGGACCCCCTTCTCTACCCGGGTCCGTCCGCCGTCCGTGAACCAGCCGATCCCCCAGCCGTCCTTCTGGGCGGTGTCGGGGGAGACGTTCGACTGGGCCAGGAGCGAGGCGGGGCGGTCGACGAGCCAGGCGACCGCGGGCTCCGGGACGGCGGTCAACTGGCCGAACAAGCGGCACATGGGCGCTCGCACCGCCGCCCCGTACATAAGCGTCGAGCGGTCGGGGGAACCCGGTCACCCCGGCGCCAGCAACTCTTAAGCCGCATCCCGAACTCTCAACGTCGAGGGAAGCTCCATGGTCGTCATCGAGGTCACGCCGAGCGCGCGGGACCAGGTCCTCAAGATCATGCAGAAGCAGGGGAAACCCGGCTCCGCCCTCCGCCTGTTCGTCCAGGGCGGGGGCTGCTCCGGGCTCACCTACGGGATGTCGTTCGACCACCAGGAGTCGGGGGACGAGGTCGCCTTCGAGGACGGGCCCTTGAAGGTCGTCGTCGACAAGGCGAGCGCTCCGCTCCTCGAGGGCGTGAAGGTCGACTTCCTGCTCGGTCTCGAGGCGTCGGGGTTCAAGATCTACAACCCGAACGCCAAGGAGACCTGCTCGTGCGGGAAATCGTTCTCGGCGTAGCGCGAGCGTACGCGCGCCTTTATACCGGTCCGTCGATAGCTCTGCGGGGTTGTCGAGGAGGGCCCCGGGCATGAACGATAGTGGGATTCAACTCGAAGTCACCAAGGAAGCGCAGGACCAGGTCCGGGACTTGATCAAGAGCCAGAAGCCCGGGACCGCGGTCCGCGTCTACCTCCAGTCCGGGGGCGGCGGCGGTTGCGGCTGCGGCTCGGGCGGAGGCGGTTGCGGATGCGGCGGCGGGGGCGGAGGTCACGGCGGCGGCCCATCCTTCGGGATGGCGTTCGACCGGCCCCGCACGGGCGACCGGGAGATCAAGGTCGACGGATTCTCGATCGTCGTGGACGACCTGAGCGCCGAGATGCTCAACGGCGCCCGGATCGACTTCGTCCAGGACCTGAACGCCACCGGCTTCAAGATCACGACGCCCCAGCTCGCGGCGGGCCCCGAGGACCACGGGTCCTCCGAGGCCGGCGGAGGGTGCGGGTGCGGTTCCGGCGGCTGCGGGTGCGGGTAGCGCCGCTCCCGGCGTCCAACCTTTTCTCCCATTCTCGTTCCCCGCGGGGCCCTCCGCCCGGCGGGCGGGCCGGTCGCGCCCGAGCCGACCGATGACCTCGACCGGTTCTCGGCTCTCCGGGCTCGAGTGCCGGGCGTGCTGCTCGACGGCCGACGCGGACGAGGTCCACGGGACCTGCCCCACCTGCGGCCACGCGCTCTTCGCGACGTACGACCTCGCGGGGTTCGACGCCCGGGCCTGGTGGGACGGACTCGCGGACCGGCCGGCGACGCTCTGGCGCTACGCCGAGCTGCTGCCCGTGCGGAGCACCGGCGCGATCACGACCCTCGGCGAGGCGGTGAGTCCGATCGTGGCGCTGGGGGACGTCCCCGAGGCGCCCGGGTTGACCGTGCTCGCGAAGGACGACGGGGGGCTCCCGACCGGCTCGTTCAAGGCCCGGGGCATGGCGCTCGCGGTGTCGCGCGCCCGAGAGCTCGGCGTCCCGGCGCTGTTCGTCCCGAGCGCCGGCAACGCGGGCGTCGCACTCGCCGCGTATGCGGCCCGGGCGGGCCTCCCGGCCCGCATCTACCTGCCCGAACGCACGCCGCCGTCGCTGGTCGAGCACGCCGCCGGCTTCGGCGCGGAGGTCGTCCGGTATCCGGGCACGCTGCGGGAGGTGGGGGACGCGGCCCGCCGCGCCGAGGCCGGTCGGGGGGCGTTCGAGATGTCGACGCTGCGCGAGCCGTACCGGCTCGAAGGCAAGAAGACGATGGGCTTCGAGATCGCCGAGGCGTTCCGCGGGCCCGGCGGGCTCCCGGACGCGATCGTCTACCCGACCGGGGGCGGCACCGGCTTGGTCGGCATGCAGAAGGCGTTCGCCGAGCTGCGCGCGCTCGGGCTCGTCGACCGGACGCCCCGGCTCTATGCGGTCCAGGCCGTGGGGTGCGCCCCGGTCGTCCGTGCCCTCGCGGAGGGGGCGGCGCGCACCGAACCCTGGCCCGAGCCCGCCACGGTCGCGCCCGGGCTCCTCGTGCCGGCCCCGTTCGCCTCGGAGCGGATCCTCGAGGCGGTCCGCGCGAGCCACGGCGGAGGCTTCGCGGTGGACGACCGGGCGATCGTCGCCGCCATGCGGGCCCTCGCGCGACGGCACGGGCGGGCGGTATCCCCCGAGGCCGCCGCGCCGTACGCGGCGCTCCCGGGCCTTCTCGACCGGGGGGCGATCCGTCCCGGGGAGACCGTGCTGCTGTACCTCACCGGCTCCGGGCTCGCGTTCTCGGCCGAGGCGCTCGCCGAGTCCTGGGGCCCCGCCCCCGTCGCTAGCGGTTGACGCTCGCGAGGCTCTCGGCAGGGTAGCGGGCCCCGACGACCGCGTCCTTCGGCACGGCGGCGTCCAGCCGGGCCCGATCGTCGGCGGTGAGTCGGATCTCGACCGCGGCGACGTTCTCCTCGAGGTAGCGTCGGCGCTTCGTGCCGGGGATCGGGACGATCGTCTCGCCCCGGTCGAGCAGCCAGGCCAGCGCGAGCTGGGCCGGGGTGCATCCCATGCCGGCGGCGATCGCTCGGAGCCGATCGGCGATCACGAGGTTCCGGTCGAGCGCGCCGGCCTGGAACCGCGGGAGTCCGCGGCGGAAGTCGTCGGCCGGCAGGCCGTCGAGCGAGCGGACCGTGCCGGCGAGGAAGCCCCGACCGAGCGGGCTGAACGGGACGAACCCGACGCCGAGCTCCTCGCACGCGGCCAGGATGCCGTCCTCGGGGTCCCGGGTCCAGAGCGAGTACTCGCTCTGGACGGCGGTGATCGGGTGCACCGCGTGCGCCCGCCGCAGCGTCTCGGGTCGGACTTCGGAGAGGCCGAGGTAACGGACCTTCCCTTCCGCGACGAGCTCCGCCATCGCGCCGACGCTCGCCTCGATCGGGACCTGGGGATCGACCCGATGGAGGTAGTAGAGGTCGATCGTTGGGACGCCCAGGCGCCGGAGGCTCGCCGCGCACGCCGCCCGGAGGTGCTCGGGTCGCCCATCCACCCGGCTCGCCCGGCCCGAGTCCGGCGGAACGAGGCCCGCTTTCGTGGCGAGGAACACCTCGTCGCGCCGACCGGCGATCGCCCGGCCCACGAGCTCCTCGTTCGTGAACGGACCGTAGATGTCCGCCGTGTCGAGGAAGTTCACGCCGAGCTCGAGGGCGCGGTCGACGGTCGCCCGGGCCTCCGCGAGGTCCGGGACGCCGTACGACTGCGACATGCCCATGCACCCGAGCCCGATCGCCGAGACGGTCGGACCCCGACGGCCGAGGCGCCGGGTCTTCACGGTGTCGGGAACCCACGCCGCCGCTAAACCGTTGCCCGGCGCCCGGGCGGAGCCCCTGCCCTCCCGAGCCCGTCAACTCGAATCGACCGTGCGGCCAAGAGCGGGGGTGGGGATTTCCGGGCCCGGGAGAAGCCGATGGCGTCCGACCGGTCGATCCTCTCGACGGGGATCCCGCAGCTGCTGCTCCTCGGCGCGGTCTGGGGGATCACGTTCCCCGTGGCGCACGTCGGCGTCGCCGCGGGCGCGAACCCGATCCTGCTGGTCGGCCTGGATTTCCTGGTCGCCGCCCTAGGAATGACCCCCGTGGTCCTCCTCCGCCACTCGGGGCGGCCTCCGGCGCGCTCGCTCCTTCAGTCGGCGGGCCTCGGGGCGCTGCTCATCGCCGGCATCAACCTCCCGCTCTACTGGGGGCTCCAGTACGCCACGGGCGGGGCGGCCTCGATCGTGTACGCCACCTCCCCGATCCTCAGCCTGCTCGCTCTGTGGGGGTTCGGGAGCCGGACCGGGCTGCACGCCCGGCAGCTCCTCGCGCTCGCCATCGGGCTCGCGGGCGTCGTCGTCCTCGGGGTCGGTCCCTCGAACGCGGCGCTCGCGGTGGGGGTCGCCGCCCTCCTCGCCTTCGTGCTCGGGGCCTCCTGCCAGGGCGTGGGCGCGGTCCTCGTGGGCCGCGCCCGGCCGCACGGCGAGGGGCCGTGGGGGCTCACCTTCCAGTTCCTCGGCGGGGCGGCCGCCTCGTTCGCCGTCCTGCCGTTCCTTTACCGGGCCCCCGCCTTCCCGCTCTCGGTCGGCACGCTGGGCTCCGTCGCGTACGTGGGGGTCGTCTCGATGGCCGTCGGCTACACGTTGTTCTTCCGCCTGATCGCGACGTCCGGGGCGGTGCGGGCCAACCAGGTGACGTTCCTCAACCCGGTCGTCGCGCTCCTCGTCGGTGGGGTCGCGTTCGGCGAGGGCTTTCAGCCGATCGAGGCGGTCGCGCTCGGGCTCATCGTGCTCGCGCTCGTGCTGCTGCAGCCGTTCCACCGGCACCGCGTGCCCGCGGCCCCCGCGCCCGCCCCCGGGATCGCCGGGCTCCCCGGACCTACGTGATCGCGCCCGAGTCGACCACCGGCCGGCCGTCGATCTCGAGGGTCGCCTGGCGGAGCGACTGGAATGCCACGAAACGGGGGGTCCGCGTGGCCCCCCCGAACGGCGCGTTCCGCCCGATCGCGAGGGTGACCGTGCCGCGCTCCTGATCGAAGAGCAGCGGGATCGACGAGATCCCGGGGTGGAGCCCGACGGAGAGGAACCCCGGTCGGTCCCCGCCCGGCCCGAGCCGGGAGAACTCCCGCCGGAAGGCCTCGCCGCCGGCCGCGAACGCGTAGTCTTCGAGGCGGCCGCGCCGGAACGTGAGGGTGCCCTGCTTGATCGGGGCCTCGCGCCCCTGAACGAAGAACGCGCCCGTGGCGTTGGAGACGAACGTGCCGTCCGCGACGGTCTCGGCGACCGCGACCGTCACCACGCCCGACGGCACCACGGTCACGACATTGCCTGCCCGGACGTCCGCGTCGTCGATCACCCCGTCGTCGATCCGCGGCGTCCGGCCCGCGAGGCGCAGCGAGAGGTCGGTGCCGTTCGGGTGCACGATCCGGACCTCGCGGCCCCGCCGCAACGCCTCGCCGAGGCGCAGGCCGTCGCGCCGCAGCGTCGTGGGGTCCTCCGTCGCCGCCGCGATGAGCTCGTTGCGCCACGCGTTCACGTCCACCCCGTAGCGGCGGGCGGAGATCTCGCTGGTCCGGCCGAGATCAAAGCGCACCGACCGGATCCCGAACTTTTGGACGAGCCGGAACCACTCGTGGTCGTTGGCGTCGATCCGCCGCCGCAGACTGGCCGGTCGGGCGTCCTCCCGGGCGGTGTCCATCGGGCCCCAGAAGTAGAGGTGGGCGTTCGACGCCTTGAGCGCGGCCCAGTCGTGGCTCCCGGTGTGGCCGACGTTGGCGGTCGGGGCCTCGGCGACGCTCTTCCAGTAGGTCGGCTCGTCCTCGAGGACCAGCATCGGGCGCGCGCCGAGGATCCGCGCCTCGAGCACGACGCTCTCGGCCCAGGGCAGGGTCTCGCTCCACGTCTCCACGAGGAGGCTCTCCCCGCGGCGCATGCGCAAGGTCTTCGAGAGGATCGTCCGCGCGAACGCCCGGCGCTTCGCCTCCGGGTATTCCGGGAGCATCGAGCGGGCCATCGGGGGACCAACTATTTAACTCAAGCCTCGTTTAGCCTTCTAAATTTGGCCACAACCGTGGCCGCCGAGGAGTCCGGACCATGCGCCTCCACAAGGTCGTCAACCGCGTCTACGAAGGGACCACCTACTACCGCTGGGTCCTCTCGATCCCCCCGAAGCGGATCCGGGAGCTCGGTTGGGTCGACGGCCAGCCGCTCGAGGTCGAGGTGCGGGGCTCGAGCCTGTGGGTCCAACCCTCGCTGCGCCCCCGACCGGCCCGGCGCGACCGGCCCGTCGGCGACCTCGAGGAGACGGTCCAGCGGAAGAGCCTCGCCCGGTAGAATGGGTGCCCGACGCCCGGAGCCTCGTCCTGCGGTGCGGGTCGCCTCCGTACCGAGCGGTCCGGGGGCGCCAGCCATCGGGTCGCGCGCGGTGAGGCGGCGCCAGAGTCCCCGCAGGCCCCGGCGCTTCACCGGCCGACCGGGGGAGGGGAGCGGGTCCCGCGCGAGGATCCAGGCAGCGTCCCCCGCGAACTCCTCATCGAGGAGGCGGAGGACGGACGCGTTGTCCCGGAAGGCCGCGGTCCGCTGAGCGATCATCGACGTCTCGGGTCCGAAGGGGCCGGTCACGGTGGCGCACATGGTCCAGGGAAGAGCAGGGCACCTACTTAATCGGTTGTAAAATTAGTACTCTAATTGCTGAAATTATCAAGCAATTAGATTACTAAAAATGCGAGTTGTAGAGCGCGGTGTGGACGGCCACCTCCCGGCAGGGCGCCTGGGGGAACGCTCGGGGCGTGCGCCCTCCCTCGAGGGGGTAGGGGCCGGTTGGGAGTGAGGGCCATGGGGTGGCCGGGGCAGCGGAACGGCCGGCAGCGGGAGGGCTGGGCCCGGACGGATTTGAACCGCCGATCGACCGGTTATGAGCCGGACGCTCTAGGCCGCTAAGCTACGGGCCCCCTACCGCGTACCGCGAGGCGTGCGAGGATAAGGTCGTACGGGACGGGTCCCGACGGGACGGGCGCGGGGAGCGGGGGCGCCGCCGAGCGGAGTTTCCGGTGGACGGCGACGGGCCGCCCGTCGTTTGAACCGCTGACCCTTCGGTTAACAGCCGAGCGCTCTGCCACTGAGCTACGGCGGCACCGAGGGCGGCGAGCCGTGGTGGCTCTAATAGCCTTTCCGGCCCGCCGGAGGCCGGGGCTCGTGCTCGGCGGCCCGCTCCTGGAGATGCTGGATCGTCGCCTGCATCCGACCGAGCGCGCGGTGGAGCTGGCTCCAGAACGCCTTCGCTTGATCGGTCACGACGGCGCCGTCCGCGGACGGCTGGATGACGCCCTCGCGCTCCAGGAGGTGGAGCGAGTAGCGCGTCTTGTGGATCGGGAGGTGGAGCGCCTCGCTTAGCCGGATGATCCCGATGGGCGGGCTCTTCGCGAGCTTCTCGAGGATGTCCACGTTGCGGGCGAGCAGCTCGAGCTCCTCCTCGATCCGGTCGACGAGCTGCGCGGCGGACGGGCCGTCGTCGCCCGGCGCCTCGGCGCGTTCGCCCGGCTTCTCCGCGGACATCGGTGCCCCCGAACCCGGTCACGCTTACTTGAACGTTTGTCGCGGCGCTCGGTCCGCGTCAGGGGGCCGTCCCCGAGGCCTCGGCCGGGGGCGACGCGGGCGGCTCCGCCCGGGCGAACAGCCGGGCGAGCCACAGCGGCCCGATGATCGCGGTCGCTGCCGAGGTGAGGACGAGGGCGGTGTAGAGGTCCCCGTTGATGAACCCCGCGGAAAAGGCGGCCAGGGCGGCGATGATCCCGACCTCGCCGCGCGGCACCATGCCGACGCTGACCCGCAGCGCGGTACGACGCGGCAGCGCCTTCGACTCGAAGGCGTACGCCGCGAGCTTCCCGACGACCGCGAGGACCGTGAGGGCGATCGCGAGCGGCCAGGTCGCCGCGAGGTCGCCGACCGAGACGAGGAGCCCGATCCCGACGAAGAAGAACGGCACGAAGAACGTGTTGAGGGCCTCGAACGCCGAGCGGAGCTCCAGGCGGTCCCGGTACTCGGCCAGCGCCATCCCGACGAAGAAGGCGCCGAGGATGCTGGCGAGCTGGAACGACTGCGCGAGGGCGCTCGCGCCGAGGCAGAGGAGGAGCGCCCCGACGAGCACGGCGTTCCGGGTCCGAAACCGGGAGACGCCGTCGGTCCGGTCCGCCGGGTCCACGTACCGACGGACGAGCCGCGGGCCGTAGCGCAGCACGGCGACCGCGAAGATCCCCGCGAACGCGAGGACGACCCCGACCTGGACGAGGAGGTCGACCGGCCCGTGGATCCGCCCGGCGGCGATGCCGAGCAGGACCGTCAGGAGCACGACGCCCACCACATCCTCGATCACCGCGGCGCCGAGGATGACCCGGGCCTCGACCGTCCCCAGGAGATCGCGCTCCCGGAGGAAGCGGGCGGTCACGGTGAGGCTCGTGACCATCAGCGCCGTGCCGCCGAACAGCGCGGGCAGCACGTTCGCGGGCCCCTCGAGCGCGACGAGGAACAGCGCCCCGAGCGCGAACGGGACGACGACGCCGAAGGCGGCGGTCCGGGACGAGATCCGGAACGAGCGCACGAGGTCGGAGGCCGGCAGCTCGAGGCCGACGGCGAAGACGAGGAAGACGACGCCGATCTCGACGAGCGCCTCCAGCACCTCTCGGTTGAGCGCCCCGGCGCCCGTGGACGGGTCGAGCTCGAGCGCGGCGAGCAGGTGGAAGTTGCCGACCACCAGGTTCGCGATCACGATCCCGGCCGCGATCTCTCCCACGAGGGCCGGGGCCCCGAGGCGCTCGGCGAGCTCGCCCAGCCCGCGGGCGAGCAGGAACACGAAGAACAGGACGCCGACGAGCGGCAGGACGGGGCTCATCCCCGAGGGCGAGCGTCGAGGGCGGTTAAGCGCCTTCTGCCCGAGCGGCGCGGGCGGCAGCCCACCGGCTCACGTCTCGGAGTGCGGGGTCCGCTGGAACTTCGCGACCAGCTCCCGGGTGACGATCCCCTCGAGGCGGGTCGGGTCGGTCGCGGAGACGACGAGCAGGGCATCGACCCCCTCGCCGTCCATGAGACCGATCGCCTCGAGGAGGTTCCCTTGCGCCCCGATCCGCGGGAACGACTCCTGCAGGATCGAGCCCACGGTGTCGTGCGCGCGGGCCGGTGGCGGAACGCCCAGGATGTCCGCGAGCCGCACCTCGCCCACGAGCTTGCCGCCCTGCACGACCGCGAGGACGGGGTAGGGCGAGCGCGCGAGGGCGAAGCCGGCGTCGGCGACCGAGGTCGTGGGCGCGATGGCGGTCACGTTCCGGTCGATCGCGTAGCCGACCGGCATCCGGCGGAGGAACTCCGCGAAGTACTCGGTCGTGTGGGCGGGCGAGGCGAGACGGTTCTCGACCTGCTCCGAGTAGAGGTGGTAGCGTCCCGCGACGTAGTAGCCGATGAAGATCGCGACCATGGCGGGGACGAGCAGCGTCTCGGACCCGGTCATCTCGACGACCATCAGGATCGTCGCGATCGGCGCCTTCGAGACGCTGCCAAAGAACGCCATCATGCCGATGATCGTGAACGCCGTCACGTCCCCGGGACT
This sequence comes from Thermoplasmata archaeon, assembly GCA_035502475.1. GTDB lineage: Archaea > Thermoplasmatota > Thermoplasmata > Lutacidiplasmatales > UBA184 > Lutacidiplasma. The sequence continues at coordinate 12,048 of DATJUJ010000002.1, read as the reverse complement.
CGCGACGGAGGGAAAGGCGAGGTCGACGAAGGAGACGACCGAGAAGCCGACGACCGCGCCGATCACGATCGCGGGACCGAAGAGCCCGGCGCTGCCCCCCGAACCGACGGTGAGCGACGTCGCGAGGATCTTGACGAAGATGAGCCCGACCACGAGCAGGAGGACGAACAGGCCGAGGTGGCCCTGGTAGAGCAGCCATTGCACGATGCCGTAGCCGATGCCGATCCCGCCGACGGCGAGGAGGTGGTTCTCCTGCGGGACGAGGTAGTAGAGCCCGAGGAAGAGCCCGCCGGCGATCAGCACGCCGGCCCCCGGACGCAGCCACCCCGGGATCCGGCTCGAGTGGAAGAAGTCCCGCGTCCGGTAGAACGTGATGACGTAGAGCACCCCGAGGAGACCGGCGACCGCCCCGAGCAGCGCGAACAGCGGGAGCTCGCTCGGGATCCAGCCGACCCCCGGGCTCGCGAACTCCGGGCCGAACCCCTCGAACGACCCGAAGATGGAGTACGAGATCACCGACGCGATGATCGACGGCATGATCACCTCCGGCTCGAAGTCGGAGAGGTACAGCACCTCGCTCGAGAGCAGCGCGGCTCCGAACGGGGCCTTGAAGATCGCCCCGATCCCGGCGCCGACGCCGCACATCATGGCGACCCGACGCTCCTGGGTGGACAGTCCGAGCGGCCGGGCGGCGAAGCTCCCGATCCCCGAACCGATCTGGGCGGTGGGTCCCTCGCGTCCGCCGCTCCCGCCGGTACCGATCGTCAGGACCGACGCGAGGAACTTGAGGGGCGGGACCCGGTAGCGCACCGACCCGCGCCCGCGATGGAACGCGCGGATCGCCTGGTCGGTCCCGTGGCCCTCGACCTCGGGGGCGAAGTGGATCAGGATGCCCGCCGCGACGCCGCCCGCGGCCATGAGGATCGGGAGCAGGAAGAATCGGCCGGGGTTCGTCGACCAGGAGTACGGGCTTCCCGGCGGACTGCCGCTCGACGGCAGCTGGATGCCGAGGAGGCCCCCGAGCAGGGAGTTGGACGAATAGGAGAGCGCCTCGTAGAAGGCGACCGCAACGAGGCCCGCGATCACCCCGACCGTGATGCCGATGAGCGCCCACCGGTAGAGGCTCCGCGCCCCGCTCAGGTCGGGACGGCGCACCCACGCCACGAACGAGCCGAGCCCCGTGCGAGCCGGGGGCTCCGGCGCCGGCGCGGCGCCCTCGCTCATCGCGTGCGCGGTCCGCGGCGACCGATCGCACGTCGGTGCCCGGTCGCGGGCCCGTCGCGGCCCCGTCGCGGGGGCCGGTGGGTCAGCGACCGACGAGAGTTCGTCGACATGGAACGAGAGAGAACGCTCCGCGAACTGGGCGGCCCACTTGACCTTGTCGGCGCGGTCCGGCCGGCCGGGCCCGGTGCAACGCTCAGCGGCCCGGGACGGCGAACTCGGGCTGCGTGAGGCAGTGGAGGGTCCCCAGGCCGAGCACGAGATCCCGGCACGGCACCCCGACCACCCGCCGGCCCGGGAACTCGCGGCGGAGGATCGCGAGCGCCCCCTCGTCGGTCGGCACGTCGAACGTCGGCACCAGCACGGAGGCGTTCGCGATGTAGAAGTTGGCGTAGCTCGCCGGCAACCGCTCCCCGCGGAACCGGATCGGCGGAGGCATCGGCAGCTCCACGACGCGGAGCCGCGGCGCCCCCCCGTGCGGGCCCGGGTCGAGCGCGGACCGGTTTTCCGCCAGGGGCCCGTAGTTCGGGTCCCCACGATCCGGCTCGACCGCAGCCACGACGGTCGTGGGCGCCACGAACCGCGCCGCGTCGTCGACGTGCCCGTGCGTATCGTCCCCGGCGATCCCCCGGGGCAGCCAGAGGACCCGCTCGACGCCGAGGTACCGGGCGAAGACCCGCTCGAGGGCCGTGCGCCCGACGCCCGGATTGCGGGCCTGCACGGGGCTCAGCAGGCACTCCTCGGTCGTGAGGAGGAGCCCGGACCCGTTCGCGTCGATCGCGCCGCCCTCGAGGACGATCCGCCGTCGTCCGAGCCGGGGAGCCCACGACGGGCCCCCCGCGGCGCGCGCGATCCGGCCGGCGAGCCGGACGTCCTGGTGCCAGTTGGCGTACTTCGCCCACGCGTTGAACCGCCAGGTGATCCAGCCGCGGTCCCCGGGACGCCCGCCCGCGGCCGGAGCCGTGACGCACGTGGGTCCCGCGTCGCGCACCCACGACCGGTCCGTCGGCCAGGCGTGAAATCGCACTGGCGCGAGCGGGACGTCGGCCCGTTCGAGCCGGCGACGCACGACGGACTCCTGGCCCGGCTCCACGACGAGCTCGACCGCCTCGCCGCGGCCGAGCGCGCGCACGATCTCGACGTAGACCGGGGGGATGCGGGCGAACCGTCCGGGCCAGTCCGAGCGTTCGTGCGGCCACGCGATCCAGGTGGCCCGGTGGGGCGCCCACTCTCCGGGCATCCGGAACCCCCGGGCCCGGGGAGAGTCCGCCGGCGGCCGGTTGCCCTGCCCCGGGCTCACGGCCGGTCCCGGAACCGCTCGGTGAGCGGACCGTACGCGTCGATGCGACGGTCGCGCAGGAACGGCCAGTGCTGCCGCGTGGTGGCGATCGCCGCGGGGTCGATCGTCGCGTAGAGGAGTTCCTCGCGATCGGGGCCGCCCTGGACCAGGATGCGACCGAACGGGTCCGCCACGAACGATCCGCCCCAGAAGTCGATCCCCGGGCCGTCGACCCGATCGCCCCGGACGTCGCCGTTCTCGTGGCCCACGCGGTTCGGCACGGCGACGTAGACCCCGTTCGCGATCGCGTGGGCCCGCTGGATCGTCTGCCACGCCTCGTACTGCGCGGGTCCGTGCTCTGCCCGTTCCTCCGGGTGCCATCCGATCGCGGTCGGGTAGACGAGGAGCTCCGCCCCCGCGAGCGCGGCGAGGCGGGCCGCCTCGGGGTACCACTGGTCCCAGCAGATGAGCACGGCCAGCCGGCCGACCGACGTCGGGAACGCCGGGAACCCGAGGTCGCCCGGCGCGAAGTAGAACTTCTCGTAGTAGAGCGGGTCGTCGGGGATGTGCATCTTCCGATACCGGCCCGCGATCGATCCGTCGCGCTCCAGCACCACGGCCGAGTTGTGGTAGAGCCCCGGGGCCCGCCGTTCGAACAGCGGCACCACGACCGCGACCCGGTGCTCCCGCGCGACGGCGGCGAGCCGCTCGGTCGTGGGGCCGGGGATCGGCTCGGCGAGGGCGAACAGCGCGTGGTCCTCCCGCTGGCAGAAGTACTGGCTCTCGAACAGCTCGGGGAGGCAGACGAGCTGCGCTCCGGCCCGGGCCGCCTCGGCGACCCGGTCCGCGGCCCGGGCCACGTTCTCCTCCGGGACCGGCCCGCACGCCATCTGGACGAGCGCGACCCGGTACGGGGACCCTGCGTGCTCGGTCACGAACGTCCGTGCTCCGCCGCGGCCGGAGCCGGTCTCGCTATTGAACGTTTGGCGCGCGGACGGGGCGGAAGCGATTATCGGGGCGAAGCGTGCCGGGCGCATGGCCCGCTGGCCCCCGCCCGAGTATCGCATCACCGCCGACTTCGACGCCCCGCTCGCCTTCGTGTTCGACTGGTGCACCGACTACCGTACGGACGACGCCGCGCGGGCGGGGGAGCACTACGACCGACGGATCCTGCAGCGCACCGCTCGCGAGGTGCTCTACGAGGACCTCTGGTGGGAGCCGGACGGATGGCGGTGGCGCCGCACCCGAGTCGCCCTTCGCCCCCCGGACCAGTGGCTCGCCGAGTCTCGCGGGAACTATCGGGACGCGCGGATCGAGTATCGGCTCACCGAACTCCCGCGCGGGCGGACCCGGCTCGCGCTGCGCATGCGTCGACGGCCGGTCCCGGACCATCCGGGGCAGCCGGCCCGCGGGCCCTTCGAGCGGGGGCTCCGGACCCTCTGGCGCCACTACCGGACGGCGCTCGAGGCCGACTATGCGCGAGCGGTCCGGAGCCCGGCCCGGCGCCGGGCGCGCCGGTGATCGGGCGTGCGGGGGAGGACGGGTGGAGCCCCCAGGGGCGGGCGGGCAGGCCTATAATGCCGGTGCCGGTTACGGGCTTCGAAGGCGGGTGGTTCCGATGGCGAAGAGTTTGACCGTGTCGACGAAGGCGATGACCGCGCCGGCGCTGGGCGTCCCGTCCGACCTCTCGGCGGACGGGATCCGGGAGATCGCAGAGGAGCTCCGCAAGCTGCTCGCGGACTCGTTCGCCCTGTACGTGAAGACGAAGAACTTCCACTGGCACATGTCGGGCCCCCACTACCGCGACTACCACCTCCTGCTCGACGAGCACGCGGACCAGATCTTCGCGATGACGGACCCGGTCGCCGAGCGGGCCCGCAAGCTCGGCGCCACGACGCTCCACTCGATCGGCGACATCGCGGCCCACCAGCGGCTCCGGGACAACGACCAGGAGTTCGTCGGGCCGGAGGCGATGCTCGCGGAGCTGCGGGACGACAACCTCGCGCTCACGCGCTCGATGCGCGCGACGCACGGGGTCTGCGACGACCACGGCGACGTGGCCACGGCGAGCCTCCTCGAGACCTGGATCGACGAGACGGAACGCCGGACCTGGTTCCTGACGGAGATCGTCGGTCCGCGGGCCCGCTAGGGCGCGGGCTTACCGGGGCGGCGCCTCGTCGGGGCCCGCCGGCAGCTCGAGCTCGACCCCCCGGTCCTCGGCGGCCGCCGCGTCCGCAAGGGCGCGCCCCAGCAGGACCTCCTGCCACGCCGCCCCGGTGTTGATGACGAACCGGTGGCCGGACCGGTCGCGGAGCGCGCCGTCCTCGAGCCCGTGGCCGAGCGGGCGGACCTTCGCGCGCCGGGCGTCCGACGCGAGGAGCGTCTCCGGGCCGGTCGCTTGCTCTACGCTGTCCGTCCAGATCGCGGGCGCCGCATCGAGCAGGGGCAGGTCGATCTCGGGGAACCGGTAGGCGCGGATGCTTGCGAACAGGCGCGGCTCGGGGGCGAGCGAGCGGGTCACCACGGGTTGATCGGCCGCCGTGGCAAGCACGACCACCGGGGCGGCCCGGAGCACGGCCGCGACGGAGTCCGCCTCCTCGATCGCGGGCCCCGGTCCCGAGCGCCCGGCCGCGACGAACGCCCGTCGGTGGGCGGCGGTCGGGCTCCAGACCGTGACGTGGTCGAGGGGCAGGGCCGCACGCAGGCTGGCGAGCGCGCTCCGTGCCGTGCCTCCCGTGCCGAGGAGCCCGATCGACCGGACCCCGGGTTCGGCGAGACGGACCGCCGCCGCCAGCGCCGCGCCGGTGCGGAGGTCCCCCACGCGCCGCCCGACGAACAACGCCCGGAGCGCCATCGAGCGGTGGTCCCAGAGCGCCGTGAGCTGCTCGCCGCGGTCGCCGCCCGCGTCGCCGTAGAGGTACGCCCGGAACCCGAGCGCGTCGGCGGGCGGCACGGCCGCCCCCTGCCAGGCGAGGTGCGCGCCCCGGGCGTCGAGCCGACGCCGCGGGAACGGCACGACGTCGCGGCGCGCGTCGAGGGCGTAGCCTTCCTCCATGAGCGCCACGACGCGCTCGAGCGGCAGCAGGCCCTCGAGGTCCGCGTCCCGCAGGATCCGCACCACGACCCGGCCCAGCCGGCGCGGGCGTAAGGGGCTTGTGCGCGGGCTCGCTCCGGGGTCCATGCGCGCCGCGGTCGTTCGCGCCTTCGACGCCCCCCCGCAGGTCCAGGAGTTCGAGGAGCCGACGGCCCAGGCGGGCGAGACGATCGTGTCCGTCACGGCCGCCGCCCTCTCGTGGCTCACGCTCTCCCGGTCGTCCGGCCAGCACTACAGCGCGAACGCCCGCCCTCCGTTCGTAGCCGGGGTCGACGGCGTGGGCACGACCCCGGCGGGCCAGCGGGTCTACTTCGCGCGACCGCGGCCGCCGTTCGGAGCGCTCGCCGAACGCGTGCCGGTGCCCGTCGACGCGCTCGTCCCGCTCCCCGAGGGGCTTGACGACGCGACCGCTGCGGCGGCCGCCCTCGCCGGGATGGCGAGCTGGGTGCCGCTCACGCGGATCGCGCCCGTCGGGCCCGGCGGCTCGGTCCTCATCAACGGGGCGACCGGGGCCGCGGGACACGCGGCCGTCCAGGCTGCCCGGTTCCTCGGGGCGGCGCACGTGCTCGTCGCCGGACGCGATGCCGCCGGCCTCGAAGCCCTGTCGGTGCTCGGCGCGACCCGGGCGATTCCGCACACGGACCCGTGGGGCGCGTTCCAGGAGGCCCTGCGCGCCGCGGCCCGCGCGACCTCCCTCTCGGTCGTCCTGGACTACCTCTGGGGCCCCTCGGCGGAGGCGATCCTCGGCGCGCTCGGAGGGCGCGATCCCCCACGGGGCGCGGCACGCCTCCGGTACGTGGAGGTGGGGGCGGCGACCGGCGAGACGGTCCGTCTTTCCGGCGCGCTCCTTCGGGGCTCGGGCCTGGAGCTCCGGGGCTCCGGCCTCGGCAGCCTCCCGGACGCGGAGCTCCGGGCCGGCATCGGCGAGTTCTTCCAGGCCGCCGCGAGCGCCCGGTTCCGGTTCGACTCCCAGGTCGTTCCGCTCGCCGAGATCGCCGAGCGCTGGGGCGCGACCGGCGGGTCCCGCCGGATCGTCTTCACGATCGCGTGACGTCCCGGTCGCCGCGGGGTCGCACCGGTCCGCCGGGCGGCCGCCGGTGCCCTACCGCGGGCCGGGGCCGACCCAGGCCGGCGGCGACGCCCCCATCGGCGAGAGGATCGGATCGGCCCACCCGCCCGGCGTGCGCGAGAAGTGCACCGCGGGCGCCAGGCGCCGGACCCGTCCGAGCGGAGTGTCGCGCTCGATGACCTCGGGCGGCAGCAACCGCTGTCGCAACTTGAGCACGATCGGCACCAGCTCCACCGGCTTCGTCACGAGCGACTCGTACTGGCGGAACGGATTCGTGGCGAAGGTGCGCGCTTCGGGCGGGATGAGGCCGAGCGACAGGTACCACATCGCGTTCCGGGTGAGGCTCACCGTGACGTGGTAGCTCCCCCCCTCCTGGGCCCGGCGGTAGAGCGCGGCCGCGGCGCCGGCGGCGCCCATGTAGCCCGTCACGTAGTCGTTGATCAGCGCGGTCGGAGGCATCGACGGCTTCCCGTTCTCTCCTTCCGCCATCGCGACCCCCGACGCGGAAGAGCCGAGCATGTCGAAGCCCCCGCGTTCCGACCACGGGCCCCCCCATCCGTAGCACCGAACGCTGACGGTCACGATCCCTCGGTGGTCCGCGGCGAGCTGCTCGGGGGCGAAGCCGAAGTTCGCGAGCTTGCGGCCCCGGAAGTTGTCGACGAAGACGTCCGCCTGCTTCGCGAGCGCGAGGCCCTTCGCCACGTTGTCCGGCCGGCGCAGGTCGAGGTAGGTGGACCGGAACCCGACGTTCGCGTCGTCGTACACCCAGGGATGCTCGAAGTCATCGACCCGGTTGAACTGGAGCACCTCGGCGCCCTGCTCCGCCAGCGTGCGCCCGACCACGGGCCCGGCGACCGCGTGCGTGGCCGAGAGGACCCGCACTCCGCTGAGCGGCCGGTCCCCGGGGCCGAACGGCTGAGGATCGCCCTCGGCGATCTTTCGCACCGCGATCACGGGCTCCTGGGCGAGATACCGGCCCTGCGGGTGCTTCGCCCACTCGTCGGCCGTGCGCGCGATGCAGAGGGTGTGGCCGCCTTCGTTCGCCGCGTTCTCGAGCTCGAGCGAGTCCCACTTGCTGATCGCGGCGGCGACGCCGGCATGGTCGGCGCCGCAGTGGAAGAACCGCGTCCAGGCGAACTGCTGGGCCGGGTACACGGCCGACGGATAGACCCATCGACCGTCCTTGGTCTCGAACGGGAAGACCGAGAACGGGTGCGAGTTCCCGATCGGATTCGGATAGGGCCACCCGTTGATCGTCGGCCCAAAGGTCAGCTCCGGGTCGATCCCGTGGGAGGACCGACGCAGGTCGATCGAGAGGTCCTGACCCCGGCCGGAGCGCAGCTTCCAGATGGACGCGGCCCCGACGGCGGCGGCCATCGCCGAGAGCGCGAAGACGGAGCCCAGGCGGATCGCGCTCGGGAAGATCGGGTCCTGCCCCACGAAGGTGATCTTCCCTCCCGTGTCGGAGGGCCGGACCCCGGTCCCCGCGAGCAGACGCTCCAGTTCCTTCGAAAAGTCGAGGTCCGCGGATCGCGGACCCGAGGTCCGGGGCGCCGAGGTCTTCGCGGCTCCTCCGGTCCGGGGCGTTCGGGTATGGCGCTCGCTCCGTGCGTGCTTCTCCATCGTTCTTCACTCCACGTGGCCAAGATACATCAATTCCCAGATCCCCGGGTCGCTCGCCTGCTCGACCAGCTTCCCGGCGTCGTACTTCTCGACCGTCACCGAGCCGCTGAACCGCAGGTAGGCCCCGTCCACCCGCGCCATCCGGGCGAGGACGTGCTTGATCCCCGTGACCGTGTCCGCGAGCTGGTAGTCGAGGATGGTCTCGCGGCGCTGAAAGATCACGCGGTATCGGATCCGCTCGTCCTGCGTGTAGTCGTAGATCACGCGGTTGGCCACCGGCTTCTGGCTCTTGGGGTCGGTCGAAACGTCCTCGAGGATGAGCCGCACCTTGGAGGCCTCGTCGGCGACGACCTGGCCGTCCTTCGCGATCAGGATCTGAGGCAGCTCGGTTCGTCCGTACTCGTCGGTGGCGTACAGGTACGCCGCGATCACCGAATACGGCCCAGCCTGGGCCCGACCCCAGTACCAGTGGTTGAGGAGCTTCGACATGACCACGTCGCCCCAGTTGTGGTCGTGGTAGCCGATGCCGGTGAGGGTCTGGGGCGCGGAGTCCTTCTCCGTGAGCGTCACCGTGACCTTCCCTTGGGGCACGGCCGGCATCCAGGCGAACGTGTGTTCGTCGTGCGCTCCGAAGTAGGTGAAGCCGGTCGCCGGACGCCACGAAGGCACCTGCCCGACGAGCTCGGCCTCGACCGTGAGGCCCTCGCCCACGACTTGGATGTGGTAGGTGTGCAGGTCGCCCCGGAAGGAGCAGTCCTTGAGGCGGACATCGCAGCCGTCCCGGCTCGCCCGGAACTCTTCCGGCGTGCCACGGACGGTCACTTGCTGGGTCGGCTTGCCCGGTCGGTCGAGATTGACGAGGACCATCGGGGCTTCGGGGCCCTTGGGTTGCAGGATCCACTTCGTATAGAACGTGATCACGAGCGAGGTGCCGTCGTCCAGGTGGGAGTCGAAGTACCACCACTCGTAGCTCCCCCGCCCCCCGGTGGTGCGCATCCCGTCCTCCCACGGCTCGACGTGGCCTCGCTTCAGCCCGAGCCGGGCGTAATCTTCGTCCCGGCCGGCGAGCCGGGCGAGCGGGCCCGCGCTCATACCGCCCCCGGCACGGTCGGGGCCCGGGTCCGGCGCTTGATCTCGAGCAGCGCGACCAGGGTCGCCCGCGCATGGGCGAGCGCACTTGGACCGACCCGCGCGTGTAGCTCCCGGTCGACCTGCTCGATCGCGCCCCGGCCGGCCTTCCCGGCCGCGTGGCCGCGCGCGGTGAGCGCCAGCGTGACCCGCCGCCGGTCGCGGGGGTCCCGGCCGCGCTCGAGGTACCCCCGATCGACCAGCATGTCGACGGACTGGCTCAGCGCTTGCTTGCTGACGCCCAGGAACCGGATGACCGCCTCGAGCGAGGCCCCGCTCCACTCCATCGCGTTGAGCAGGACCTCCCCCGACGGCGGCACGTCGGTGCACCCGATCCGAGCCTGGGCCTGACGGACCGCGTGGGTGTACGTCCCCCGGGTCGCGTACAGCAGGGCGGACAGCGGCACGTCGTCGTAGCGGTCGTGGACCTCTCGGGTCGCCTTCATCGGTCAAGACCATAGACAGTCAAGTATATTGACTTATTGCCCGAGGCGTTGAGCCGCCTCGGTGGGGCCGTCGGGGGCCGTCGACGGCGGCGATGGGCTGATAATCGGCCAGCCCTCCGACGGCGGCACGTCCCATGGCCGGCTCTCGGCACGCGGTCGCATCCGAAACCCCCTCGGGAGCCGAGTTCGAGTCCTGGGAGGCGTGGTACCGACGCCAGGACCATCGGCGCATGCCGTGGTACTCCGCGCGGCCGTCCCCCTGGCTGGTCCGTGCCGTCCGGGCCCGCCAGTTCCGGCCGCCCGGGACGCTCCTGGACGTCGGCTGTGGGACCGGGACGAACGCCGTGTGGTTGAGCCGGCAGGGCTTCCGGGTCACCGGCGTCGACGTCTCGCCGACCGCGATCGCGGTCGCCGCGGCCCGGGCCCGTCGGGCGGGCGTGTCGGTCGACCTCCGCGTCGGAAGCGTCGAGCGACTGCCCGGTCCGGCTCGGGGCTACGACCTCGCGCTGGACACGGGATGCTTTCATTCGATCCCGTTGCGGCTCCGCGGCGGCTACGCGCGCGAGCTCGCGCGCGTCCTTCGCCCGGACGGCCGTTTCCTGCTCACCTGGATCCCCCGGGAGGTGCGCACGGCGCTGGGGCCGCCCCATCGCCCGGCCCTCGCGGAGGTCGTCGCCGCGTTCGAGCCGTGGTTCGTGTTCCGGGAGGTCCAGCGGTATGCGTCGGGAGACCCGCTCGCCTGGAAGGTGCTCGGGAAACGGCTGGGACGCTGCACGGCGCTTTTGGAACGTCGCCGGGGACCGCAACCCCCGGCCTACTAGCGGGCGGCGGGAGACCCGCCCCACGGGACGCGCGGGATTCGAAGCGCTCCCTCGCCCAGCGCACAGGAACGCGCGGCGGAGTCCCGGTCGCCCCGGCTCGGTGCGGCCAGACCGAGGCGGGTGTGGAGGCCCCGGCCGTGGGGGTACCGGGCCGAGACTGTGACAGGCCTGCCGGGATTCGAACCAGTACCGGTAGGCAAAAATGCCGCTTTTGGCCCCCATCCGCTAACTCGCCTCCACTCGGGTGGCTTCCAGCGGGGGCAGGACCCGGTCGAGGACCCGCATCGCGGAGATCATGTCGTCCCTCCGCAGCGCGAGGTACCGGATGGTGGTCTTCGTGTCCTGATGTCCGAGCAAGTCGCTGACCACCTCCAGGGGCACCCCTTTGGTCCACAAAGTCCGACCGAAGGTGCGCCGCAGCGCGTGGTTCAGGTTCCAGGTCATCCGGACGCCGGCGTCCTCGAAGGTCGGCTTCATGAGCCGGTCGTCGACGTACGTGCGGCACCACGTCCGGATGTCCCCGCCCTTCGTCCGGTGGACGAAGAGTCGGCCCGGATCGGGCCCCCGATGACCGGCCACGACCTCGGCTCGGTGCGCGAGGAGGTCCGGCAGGATCCGCCGGACCTCGGCATGGTAGGGGACCCAACGCGTCTTCCCGCCCGCACGGCCCTTCCCGTGGACCTTGAGCGAGTCCTCCTCGAGGTCGGCGACCGAGATCCTGAGAACCTCGCTCCGGCGGAGGCCCATGAGCATCTCGAACGCGACGAATGCGTGCGGGACGATCCCGCGCCGGCTCGCCGCTTCCAGCAGTCTTTGAGCCTGATCCGGGTCGAGCGCCCTCCGGGGACGGACCGGACTGTCGGGAAATCTCAGACGTCGCTTCTCCACGGCCAGGTTCCCATGCTCCTTCAGGAATCCGTTGAGCATGCAGACGTGGTACAGACGCGTGCGCGGAGACAGGCCGGCCGAGGTCTCGGTAGGGGGGCGCCACGGGCCGTTCAGCAGAAAGTCCAACTGCTCGTCGCCGAACTGAGATGGTTGGCACAGCAACCTCTGGGCTCCCAGTAGCTCGCCGACCCGCGTTAGGATACGACGGGTCTCTCGCAGATGTCTCGCCGACAGGCTCTCTCGACTCCGCTTCTCGACATACCGCTCTACCTGTTCCTTCCATCCCCTTGCCAGCGTGGGCAAGGAGACTACCTCCGAGGGAGCGGCAGGCTCGAACATCTACTTGGAGACCTCGGACTGGAGTTCCCGGTCGAGTGGGGGCGTCCCTGACGTGGCGAACGGCCGGAACAGCTGCTCGGCCGAAACCGAGCCGCCCACCACCCGGTAGCGCGCGATGACGTAGGGGCTGCCGTGGTCCT
>DATJUJ010000001.1:0-99868 GCA_035502475.1 Thermoplasmata archaeon | reverse complement strand
CGCTCTGATTGACGGCGAGGAGGTAGAGGGTCGGAACGCCGTCGGCGACGGCCGTCGCGACCTGGGGGAGGGTGTAGGAGTACCCTTGGGCCGGTGACTGCAGGATGTCCGGGTCCGGGTAGAGCCCCGGATCCACGAGATCCGGGTAGAAGGTGTTGGTGGGGGTCGCCAGGGAGTTGGTCGCCGTCGAGAGGTTGGAAGCGTCGGTCTCGGAGTGAAGGACGTTGAGGTCGGATGGCACGACCATCAGGAGGCCGGCGAAGAGCGCGACCGTGACGGTCAGAGCGGCGACGCCCGGACGATGGCCCCGGAGGGTCCAGGGCCGGAGAGGGATCGGCCTAGTCGACCCGCTCCGCGCGACCGGGTCCCGTCCCTCGGCCATGGCTCCTCGCGAGGGCGTTCCGCGGAGCGGTACCCGGTGTGACCGAGCCGCGGGGTGAGCGACCGTAGGCGCGAGTCCTCCTCGACCACGCCACGTGACTCATCAGTGTGGGGCAAGTTGCGGAGCACTATAAAGTGTCCGACCCTTCCCCGGGGCATCTGACGCCCACTCGGTCGAGCGTCGAATGGCTGCGACTTCTGTTCTAGGTCGACCGCCTGCCGAGCCGATCGCTCTCACGAGAGCTGCTGTCCGTTCTCGAGGCGTCGGACGCACAGCGGCACCTCGAGCAGCGAGGTGATCTCGGGCGGGTCGCTGCCCATCCCGGTCCCCGCGCGGTTGAGCCAGACGGCGTGAAGGCCCGCGGCCCGCGCCGCCCGGGCGTCCGTGAACGCGAGATTCCCTACGTACAACGCGCGATGGGCGGGCACGTGCATGCGCGCGAGGGCCCGCCGGAAGATCTCGGGATCGGGCTTCGCGACCCCCTCGCTGCCGGACGAGACGACCCGCTCGAAGAACGAAAGGACCCCGGCCCCATCGAGGATCGTGCGGACGCGCGCCTCGCTCGAGCTGTTCGAGACGATGCCGAGCCGCCGACCCTGGTCCCGGAGCTCTTCCAAGCAGCGGCGCGAGTCCGAGTACAGCCGATGGGACCCGGGTTCGGCGCGGGCGAGCGCGAGGAACCGCTCGGTCGTCGCGACGTCGATCGCGCGGCCCGCGGCGCGGGAGAGGATCGCCTGCCAGAAGTCGGGGACCGTCCACTCGTCCCGCGGCACGGCATGCGGCACGTCGGTCTCGCGCTCCACGTCGGCGACGGCGTGGGCGAGCTCCTCCTCGTCGACGGTCACGAAGCAGCGCTGGGCGAGCTCCGCCCAGTGCGTGACATCGTAGTTGTCGATCAGCGTGCCGCCGAGGTCGAACAGGACGGCGTCGATCGTCCGTTCGCCGCGGGGCATGGGCCGACGAGGGCGTGGCCCAGAAAAAGCGTGACGGGGGGTGGGGGCGCGCCGCCGCGGGTTCAGGCGACGCTGACGCTCACGATGTCGGAGTGGCGCAGCACGATCGCGCGCGCGATCTTGAGGTTCTTGCCGGCCTTCCCGATCGCGCGGGCCTTCCAGGCGGGGTCGACGGTCACGGTCACGTGCCGCCCGGGGCCCTTCGGCGCGAAGTCGACCCGCTTCGGCGAGTACCAGTAGAAGATGTTCTTCACGAGCGTCTCGGGGTCGTCCGCGTACTCGACGACCTGGATCTCCTTCTTGAGCATCCCCTTGAGCCGGTCGACGAGCACGCCGCCCGGGCCCACCGCCTTGTGGATCTCGCCGGGCTGGACCAGGAACACGAGCTTGTCTTCGGCCTCGAGGCAGTCCTTCACGCGGGCGCCGGTCCGCTCCTCGAAGAGCCGGATGTAGCCCAGGGTCTCGTTGTCGAAGGCGATCTCGACCATCGGAGAAGGGGTTCCGGGGCGCTCGTTACGTCTCGAGCGAGAGGATCGCGCTGGAGCCGGGGTCGAGGACGGCCATCGCGCTGATCGGGAACGGCTTCCCGCAGGCCTGGCCCAGGTCGACCGCGGAGCCTTCGTAGTGGTAGATCGGGATCTTCCCGATCGCCCGCTCTTTCGTGAGCGCCGGGTCGGGGCACGTCTTCGCGACGATCACGAGCCGGGCCTTCTTGCCCTTCGCGGCGACGAGCGTCTCGTCGAGCCCGATCCGGACGGTGCCGGTCTCGAGCGCGACCTTGAGGGCGTGCGCGAGGTCCACGGTCTACGCCTCCTCCTTCACGGGCTCGGGGGCCTTCGGGGGCGTCTCGGTCAGCGGCCGGTAGACCAGGTTCACGGCGCCCGTGCCGAGCGTGATCGGCTGGCCGACGATGATGTTCTCGGCGACGCCCTTGAGCTCATCGACCTCGCCGGTGATCGCGGCGCGCAGAAGGTGCGCGGCGGTGATCTCGAAGGCGGCGCGGGCGAGCACGCTCGTCTTCTTGCCCGAGATCCCGTGGCGGCCGATGGCGCGGATGTCGCCCTCGTTCGTCATCACGTCCGCGACGAGCATCAGGTGCCGGATGTCGACGCCGAGCCCCTGTTCGGCGAGCGTCCGGTTCGCCTCGTAGATGAGCGCGGCCCGGGCGGCCTCGACGCCGTAGACACGGTAGATCTCGAACACCGAGTTGGTCGTGGTCCGGGCCCCGTCGACGCCCGGGATCTCGATGACCGACTCGAGGTTCGAGCCCTCGGTGTAGATCACGTACTCCTCCTTTTCCTTGCGGATCAGGGCGCGGCGGATCCCCTCGACGCCCTTGATCTGGATGCCGTTCGCCTCGACGCTCGCGATGAGGAGCTTCTTGAACGGCATCTCCTCGACGAGCTCCTCCTTCCGGGACTTGGTCGCCCCGGCGGCGGACTCCTTCAAGTGGATCTCGAACGAGCGGGTCTCGCCGCTCCCCGAGCCCGGCCGCACCTCGAAGAGGCGCGGGTCCAGGTTCTCGGCGAGCGCCGCCTCGATCTCGGCGCGCTTCACGTCGCGCGCCTCGAGGAGGTCGGCCTTGGGCGACACGACGACCTTGAGGTCCTCGACCACGGTCCCGACGGTGGCGACGTCCGGGACCGTCGTCACCTCGATCTGGAGGGCGATCTTCTGGACGGCCGCCCGGTCGCCCTTCAGCTTCTTCTCGACGTGGACGGTCATCATCGGCGTCGACGGGACGCGGCGCGCGTCGACGAGCTCGATCAGGCGCGGGAGGCCGAGCGTGACGTTCATCTCGGCGACCCCGGCGTAGTGGAACGTCCGCAGCGTCATCTGGGTGCCGGGCTCCCCGATCGACTGGGCGGCGATGATGCCGACCGACTCGTGGGCGTCGACCTCGGCCCGGCCGAACCGGCGCACGACCTCGTGGACGACCTTCGTCGCGTCCGCGGGCGAGAGGCGGAGGCTCTGGAGCTTGTCGCGGAGCGCGCCCGCGACCTGCGGCGAGATCGGGACGCCGTCCCGGCGGGCGATCTCGTGGATCCGGGTCAGCATGTCGCGCGGGGGGGCCTTCTCCTTCTTCTCGTCCGCCATCGTCATTCGCCTCCGAACTCCGGGCCTTCCTCGGCGTTCGGGAAGTCCTCGGTCTCCTCTTCCTCGGCCTCTTCCTCGAGCTGCGCCTCGGCCTGGAGGTCCATCTCCTCCTCGGTCACGGGCGGCGCGCCCAGGTGGCCCTCGGGCCGCCGCTCGTCGGACGAGCGGACCCGGCGGCCGAGCACCTGCGAGACGACCTCGTCGAGCGAGACCGGCGCGCCCTGGTACGAGCGCGACGGGTCGATGCCGTCCTCCCCGTACCGGTACTCGATCACGGTGCCGGCCGTGTTGCGGACCGTCCCGTCCTCGACGACCTTCAGGTCCTCGAGGGCGTTGATGAGCCGCCGCTGCATGTAGCCGGACCGGCTCGTCCGGACCGCCGTGTCGACGAGCGACTCCCGGCCACCCATCGAATGGAAGAAGTACTCCGTGGGAGAGAGCCCGCGCTTGTAGCTCGAGCTCACGAACCCGCGCGAGTCGGCGCCGAGGTCACCCCGCGGGAAGTGCGGCAGGGTCCGGTGCACGTAGCCCCGGAGGAGCCGCTCGCCGCGGACCGACTGCTGGCCCACGGCGCCGGCCATCTGCGTGAGGTTGAGCATCGAGCCGCGCGCCCCGGACTTCGCCAGGATCACGGCCGGGTTCTCGAGCCCCAGGTACCGGCCGGCGATCTCGCCCGCCTTGTCGCGGGCCTGGCCGAGCTCGCGGCGCACCTGCACCTCGAGCGTCTCCTCGAGGGAGCGGCCCGGCATCTGCTCGAGCTCGCCCTTGCGGTACTCCTCGACCAGCTCCGTGACCCGGGCCTGCGCGGCGTCGAGCGCCGCGCTGATCTCGCGCCGGGCGCCCTCGGGGACGTCCTCGTCGTCGATCCCCGTCGAGAGCCCGTTGAGGCCGATGGCGGTGATCGCGAGCCGGCTCATCTCGTCCAGGAACTGGCGCGCGCGGGGCATCCCGTCGTTCCGGGCGATGGCGTCGAGGACCGCGCCCTTCTCGTAGGCGATCGCCCGCTTGTCGATCGCGCCCGCCTTGAGGACGCCGTTCTCGATCACGACCCAGGCGTCGTGCTTGCAGCTCATGGGCGGGTCGTTGCAGCCGGAGTAGATGTTGGAGCGGAACTCGAGCGTGAGGTCGCTGGGGAGGGTCAGCGAGAACAGCTGCTTTCCCGACCAGTAGGCCGTCCCGTCCTTCTCCTTGCCGGCGGGCGGCGGGATCGGGTAGTTGAGCTTCGAGAGGAGGTACGTGACCTCCGGCCGCGAGAAGTGGGGGTCCATGTACGTGAGCAGGAACGCGGCGGTGATGTGGTCGTGCAGCATCCCGATGATCGGGCCGCCGTACCGGGGGGAGAGGATGTGCTCCTCGACCTTCATGATCACCTTCGCCTCGGCCCGCGCCTCCTGGCTCTGGAGGACGTGGAGGTTCATCTCGTCGCCATCGAAGTCCGCGTTGTACGGCGGGCAGTCGCAGAGGTTGAAGCGGAACGTCTTGTGGGGCAGGATGCGCACGAAGTGCGCCATCATGCTCATCCGGTGGAGGCTCGGCTGCCGGTTGAACAGCACGATGTCGCCGTCGACGAGCTGCCGCTCGACGATCGATCCGGGCGCGACCAATTCCGCGCACGCGTCGGCGTTCTTCTCCATGACCTTGATGCGCTGGCCGTCCTCGCGGACCAGGTAGTTGACCCCGCAGCGGTACCGCCCGTCGGCGTCCGGCGCCGGCGCCGGGCCCCGCTTCACGATCTCCTTCGCGAACTCCTGGTTGTGCGGCGTCACCTCGAGCGGGACCGTGAGGCCCCGCGCGACCTCGGCCGGGATCCCGACCTCGTTGATCGAGAGGAGCGGGTCCGGGCTGATCACGGTGCGCGCCGAGAAGTTGACGCGCTTGCCCGACAGGTTCGAACGGAACCGCCCGTCCTTCCCCTTGAGGCGCTGGGCGAGCGTCTTCAACGGACGGCCCGAGCGGTGGCGGGCCGGCGGGATGCCGCTCGTCTGGTTGTCGAAGTAGGTCGTGACGTGGTACTGGAGCAGCTCCCACAGGTCCTCGACGACCAGCTGGGGCGCGCCCATGTCGCGGTTCTCGCGCAGGCGCTGGTTGATCCGCAGCACGTCGACGAGCTTGTGGGTCAGGTCGTCCTCGCTGCGCTCCCCGCTCTCGAGCGTGATCGACGGACGGACCTGGACCGGGGGGACCGGCAGGACGGTGAGGACCATCCACTCGGGCCGGCCGAACTTGGGATTCAGGTCGAGGGCGCGCACGTCCTCGTCGGGGATCCGCTCGAGGCGGGCACGGACCTCCTTCGGCGTGATCTTGTGGCCGTTCTCACGGAACGTCGTGGGCTTGTCGAGGACGATCCGCTGCTGGATCTCGTGGCAGTGCGGGCACGAGCGCTCCTCCTTCGGCTCGCGGGCGCGGGGGGCGGGCGCGGCGTCGTCGCTGTCGGACGCCGCCTCGCCGCGCGTGCTCGGAGCATCGGGCAGGAGCCGGCCGCACGCGCGGCACGTCGACTGCAGGAGCCGCTTGATCTCCTTCGCGTAGCCGACGTGGATCACCGGCATCGCGAGCTCGATGATCCCGAAGTGGCCCGGGCACTCGTTGACCCGGCCGCCGCACGTGCGGCAGCGCAGGTTCGGCTCGATGACCCCCAGGTGGAGGTCCATGAGGCCCATCTCGATGGGGTAGCCGTCGTCGTCGTACGTGTCGGCCGTGATGATCTTCACGCCGCTCATGCGGCGGATCTCGTCCGGCGACAGGAAGGCGAACTGGAGGCTCTTGATCCGCTTCGAAAGACCCTGCGCCATCGTCGCCCTCCTACCGCATCTCCTCGAGCTGGAGCCGCATGATCACGCCGAGGCTGATCAGCTCCTCCAGGAGGAGCTTGAACGAGTAGCTCATCTCGACCGGGTAGATCGACGACGTGTTCCCGCAGCTCGGGCAGCGCAGCGAGCTCGCCCGCGTGTCCGGGATCGCGATGTGCCCGCACTCGGGATTGCCGCAGACGTACTGGATCGTCCCGTCGGACTCGTCGAGGAGGCGGTCCTTGATGACCATCGCGACGCCGTGGCCGATCAGCGTGTCGCGCTCCATCTCTCCGAACCGGAGCCCGCCCTGCCGCGAGCGACCCTCGGTCGGCTGCCGCGTCAGGATCTGGACGGGGCCGCGCGAGCGCATGTGCATCTTGCCCGCGACCATGTGGTGGAGCTTCTGGTAGTAGATCACGCCGACGAAGATCTCCGCGTCGAACCGGCGGCCGGTGAGGCCGTCGTAGAGCGTCTCGCGGCCGGACGGGTGGAATCCGAGCGCCTTCAGGCCCTCGCGGAGCGCCTCCTCGCGCTCGCCCGAGAACGCCGTCCCATCGATCGTGCGGCCCTGCAGCGCGCCGACCTTGCCGCCCAGCATCTCGAGGACGTGGGCGACGGTCATGCGCGAGGGGATCGCGTGCGGATTGATCAGCAGGTCCGGGGTGACCCCGTCGCGCGTGAACGGGAGGTTCTCCTGCGGGACGATGAGCCCGATGACCCCCTTCTGGCCGTGCCGGCTCGCGAACTTGTCGCCGAGCTCGGGCACCCGCTGGTTGCGGACCTTGACCTTGACGAGCTTCGAGATGTTCTCGCCCTCGGTCAGGATCACGTTGTCGACCCAGCCGGACTCGCCGAAGCGGACGGTGACGCTCGTCTCGCGCCGCTTCTGCGGGGTCAAGAGGTCCGTCTTCTCCTCGAGGAAACGGGGCGGGCTCGTCTTGCCGACGAGCACGTCGCCCTCGGTGACCTCGAGCTCCGGGAAGATGAGGCCGTCCTCGCCGAGGTTCCGGTAGGCGGTGTCGACGCGGGCGCCCGCCACGTCGGGGCGCGGGATCTCGAAGCGGTCCTCCTGACCGCCGGGGTACTTGCGCTCCTCGCCGCGGTACGTCCGGAAGAACGACGACCGGCCCAGGCCGCGGTCGATCGAGCCCTTCGAGAAGACGAGGGCGTCCTGCATGTTGTACCCCTCGTACGACAGCACCGCGACCACGAAGTTCTGGCCGGCCGGCCGCTCGGTGAAGTGCACGTAGCGCATGGTCTGCGTCTGCAGCAGCGGGGCCTGCGGGTAGTGGAGCAGGTGCCCGCGGGTGTCGGGCCGGCGCCGGTAGTTGACCGACTCGACGCCGAGCGCCTGCTTCGCCATGCCCGAGCCCATCGTGTTCCGGGGCGCCGCGTTGTGTTCGGGGTAGGGGATGAGGCCGGTGCAGACCCCGAGGATGAGGTTCGGGTCGATCTCGAGGTGCGTGTGCCGGTCGGTGATCAGGTTCGCCGTCGGGAACTCGCTGTGGCAGAACCCGCACTCGATCGTCGCGTCGTCGTGCTTGTCGCCCATCGAGATCCAGCGCAGGTCGCCGCGGGAGAGCGCCTTCCCGCACTTCGGGCACCGGTCGGGCGGGACGTACGGGTCGACCGCGATGAGCGAGTCCTCTTCCTCTTCGGCGTCGACCCACTCGATCTTGCCCTGGCGGACGAGGTCGCTGAACGAGAGCGTGCCGCGGCCGAGCTCGTCCAGGTCCGAGCGCGAGACGCGGGGGACGCCGTTCTTGACGACCACGAGCGGGCGCCGCAGGCGGCCGGGGTCGCAGTGGACGATCACCTCGTTCATCTCGTCGTCGTAGCGCACGTTGATCTCGTAGGTGTGGTCGGCGAGCGTGGGCGAGAGCGTGCCGGTCCGGCGGCGCTCGCGGATCTCCTTCACGAGCTCGAGCGGCTGCGAGTGGAGCCCGATCAGGTTCCCGTTGACGTAGACGCGCGCGGCGCGCTTCCCCTTCGGGGCCGACGCCTCCTGGAACACCTCGGGGCCGATCTCGCGGGTGTTGAGGTCCCGGAGGATGAGGGTGACCTCCTCCTCGTCGGCGCCCTCCGAGACGTCGACGCACAGCGCATAGTTCTTGACGAGCCCGCAGTTCTGCCCTTCGGGCGTCTCGTTGGGGCACAGGCGCCCCCACTGCGTCGGGTGCAGATCGCGCGCCTCGAAGTGCGGCTGACTGCGGGTCAACGGGCTCGTGACCCGGCGGAGGTGGCTGATCGTCGACATGTGGCTCGTGCGGTCGAGCACCTGGCTGACGCCCGCCCGGCCCCCGACCCAGTTGCCCGTCGCGAGGGCGTGCACGAGCCGCTGCGTGAGCAGATCCGGCCGGATCGCGCTCGCGATCCGAAGGTCCTTCTTGCGCGCGAAGGAGCGCTCGAGCTGGTACTTGAGGTCCTTCAGGAGGAGCGAGAAGGCGACGCGGAAGAGGTCCTCCATGAGGTCCCCCGCGAGCTTGAGGCGCTTGTTCGCGTAGTGGTCCTTGTCGTCCTCGCCCCGGACCTTGAGGTTCAGCTCCAGGACCGTCCGGGCCATCCGCGCGAGGTAGAGGGCCTTCTTGAGGCGGTCCGACTTCGTGTCGCCGAGGTGGGGCAAGAGGGACCGGTCGAGGATGCCGTCGACCTTCCGCTGCCGGTACTCCTTCGCCTGGCCCGTCGCGAACTTCTTCTCGAGGAAGACGAGGGCGTCCTCGGTGGTGAGGATCCCCTCGGGCGGGTAGAGCTTCTTGGAGACGCACTCCTCGAGGTTCACGTTCAGGAGGTGCTTCATCGTCTGGACGAACGGTTCGTCCAGCGGGAGGAGCTCGCCGAGGACCGCCTGGAAGATCTCCTCGTCGTTCTTCATCCCGAGGGCCTTCATCAGGATCACGAGCGGGATCTGCCCGCTCGCCGTCGGGACCGAGACCTGCAAGACGCCGTCCTTCTTCTTCTCGACGACGGTGAGCGACCGGTAGCCGCCCCGCTGGCTGAACACCTTCGCGGACTCGATCGGCGTGCCGTAGCGCTCGTTGAACTCCGCGAAGATCCGGTTCGGCGCGAGGTCCTCGAGGCTGATGATCACGCGCTCCGTGCCGCCGAGGATGGCGTAGCCGCCGGGATCGAGCGGGTCCTCGCCGTACTCGACGAGCTTCGCCCGGTACTCGTCGTCGGAGAGCCAGATCTGGTCGTCCTCCGAGATCTTGTAGCGGTTCAGGTTGCACGGCCGGCTCTTGACCATGATCGGCAGGTCGCCGATGTGCACGTCCTCGGGGGCGCGCTCGACGCCGTTCTCGACGACCGTGACCTTGAGGTAGATCGGCGCCTGGTACGTGAGGTTCCGCAGGCGCGCCTCCATCGGCGTGAGCGTCGGCTTCGAGCCGACCGGCTCCTTCACGAACGGCGCGCCGATGAAGATCGTCGGCTCCGCCGAGGGGTTCACGTTCCCGCGGGCGTCGCGGCGCCGACCGACCCGCACGTAGATCGAGCTCTTCGTCTTCTGGACGTCAAGCCGGATCATCCCGCGCTCGGTCGAGTCCTCGCTGACGCGCGCCTCGTCGACGATGCGCTGCATGCGCGAGTTGGGATTGTCCTTGGTCGGCAGGAAGTCGTTGAAGCTCGCCAGGTGGTGGTTGACGATCGACCGCTCGCGGAAGAAGGCGTCTACGATCTCGCGCATGGAGCGTCAGTCCCCCCCGATCGAATCGACGATCACCCGGTAGGCGATCGCCTCGCCGGCCGTGAGACTGGGCCGGCGGATCCGCACGACGCGGCCGACGAGGGGTTCGCCGGCGTCGCGCATCGGCACGTACTTGGGATCGGTCTGGAGGCCCGGATCGGACACGAGGATCTTCGGCAGCCGCTCGGACGGGGTGCTGAGCTCGAGCAGGACCTGGCGGGACTCCTCCTCGCTCAGGACCTCGTGCGGGGGCGCCAGGTGGTGGGCGACGAACGGCCGCGTCGAGGCGGGCTTCGCTTCCGCGCCCTTCTTGGGGCGACGGCGGCTCGGACTCGGGCTCATCGGTTCCTCCGGAGGATGGGACGGGCCCGGGGGGACGTCCGGAGCGCCCGCGCGGCTCCGCCGGGGCAGCTCGTTCGAACCCCCGACCAACTGGTTAAAAGCCAGCTGCTCTTTGTAGGGCCGGCGGGGGCTCCGCGCGGCCAACCTAGCTGAGCTACGGGCCCGATCCCGCTCCGAGCGCGAAGGACTCGGCCGCCGTATTTCAAGGTATGCCCGGCGGGACTCACGGCAGGCTCTCCAGGCTCGAGATGATCGACCAGATCGCGGTCCGACCGTGGGTGGGCAGGTTGGGATCGTTCGCGAGGTCGTCGAGCACGTAGACGGCGCTCGCGATCCGCACGTCGAGCGCCACGCGGGGCTTGGCGAGCTCGGCGCGCGCGGCGACGGCCCCGCGCCGGACGTTGCGCGGGACCGACGCGTCGTCGGCGAGCTCCGCGATCGACTCGAGGACCCGCTTCCATCCCGGCGAGTCGAGCTCCGGGGTCGCGACGGGCACCGCGTCGGCGCTCTCGGAAGGCGAGGCGGGGGCGGTCATGCGGGGTGGGCCTCCCCGGCCTCCTTGTAGGCCGTCACCACGAGGAGCGTCTTCGTCTCGCGGATCCCGCGGACGCCGGGCAGGCGGTGCAGGACGAACTCCTTGAGCTCGTCGTAGTGCGGGAAGCGGACCTTGAGGAAGATGTCGGTGTCGCCGGTCACGAGGAAGACGTCCTCGACCTCGGTGAACTTCGCGACCTCGCTCGCGACCGTGTCGGCCTCCGAGGTCTCGACCTTGAGCGCGATCAGCGCGACCACGTGCTCGTCGCCCCAGACCTTCGTGAAGGCGCTCTCGACCGCCCGGCTCACCGGTGCCTTGGCCCCCGTCGGCTTCTCCATGGATGCTGAACCTCCTCTCCGTTGGTACGGTGTCCTCTACTGGAAAGCGAATGCCCGGCCCGTCGCCCCTCACGCCGTGGGCGCGGCCTCGAACTCCTCTTGGAGGTCGTTGATGACCTGATCGATCACAGAGCCCGCCGAGGCGCCGCGATACTCGCGAATGCCGCCGGCTTCGCTCGAGACCCGGGCGACGAGGGCCGTCGGGCCGCGGAGGAACTCGACGCTACAGATGAACTCCTCCATCGACAGCTAGGCCCCCCCACCGAGCCGAGCGTGCGAAAATGGTCCTCTATATAGGCTTTGGGGCGCGCGATGCGGGGGAGCGTCTCGGACTCGCCCGCGCCGACCGATCGGGCCCTTGCCGCGCGAGGCGTGGACGCGACCCCTCGGGGCCCGGCGGGAGAACCGTGGCCCGCCGGGTGGGTCGGAAGGGGTTCGAGCGTGGACCGCTCCGTCGCGGCCTCAGAAGGGCAGGACCTTCTTGCCCTTGTGGTGCTGGGCGGTGATGATGCCCGTCGCCACGTACCATGCCGCGAAACCGCAGATGAACGTGTCGATCCCGGTCGCCTCCCAGAGACCGTTTGACGGCGTGTGCCCGCTGCCCAGGGTTCCAAAGTCGATGGCGAGTAGGATGAAGGCGATGACCAGCGTCCAAAAGACGAACGCGATGCCGGGGCCATGATAATGCGAATTGATCGCGAACGTCAGCGTGAACAGGGTCCACACGACCATGAACCACGCGATGTCGTACGGCGCGGTCCCTCCGAACGCCGCGTCCCCCGTGAGCCCGCTCAGCATGAGGGTGAACGCCCACCAGAACGCCCCGTACCCCATGAACGCCGAACCCGGGAAGATCTCTCCCCGCCGCAGCATGATGATCCCCGCGACGAACTGGGCGCTGCCTCCGAACGCCAGCGCCATCGGGAACACGGAGCCGTTGTCGACCCCCCAGTTGATCCCCTCGGACGCGATCCCCATGCCCGCGATCATCGTCGTCGTTCCGAACCCGCAGAGCCCCACGACGCTCGCGGGAGCCCAGAACGGATCCTTGCTCTGCGTCTGGTCGAATGGCGCCTCTACCGTGGCAGGTGTTGCCATGAGGCACGGCTACAGGGGTTTCCCAAATAATCCACTACGTTTCGACCCGTGCTAATCTCTCTCGCGGAATCCACACTCAAGAACGTTTTGTATCGAGACGCTACCGCGCCGCGCGCTCGGCCCAAATACCCGCGGGGAGTGAGCGGCCCGGCTGTGGGGTCAGCCACCTTCCGCCAAACCGCGGGAGGGAACTGCAGCGCTCTGCCGATGACCCCTGGGAGGCAGCAGCGGTGCTGGGCTACGTCATCGGTAAGGCGAGGAGAAAGCAGGACCCCGACCGGGAGAATCTCAAGATCCCCGCGGACCTCCGCCGTCGATTGCGCGACTGGGTCGACGTCGACGAGGTCGGCATCGAGGGCTTCTGGCTCTGGCTTCGGGCGGTCGTCCCGCTCCTGCCCGTCCCGGAGGCCCCGAGACAAGGGCTCCGCCCGGTCGAGCGACCCGAGTCCGAGGAGACGCGGGAGTTGCGCCGGCGGATGGTCGTCTATGCGCGCGAGAACTCTCGTCTCACCGTAATCGGTGACCAGTATGCGCGGGACAACCTCGCGCTCGCGCGCCGGCTCAAGGCGCTCGAGGCCGCGCTGCGCACCCTCGCGGTCGCCGGCCACCGGGTCGAAGTCCCCAAGGACGAGGATGCCGCGATCGCTGTGGAGCGGTACCTGCCGTCGCGCGCCGCCCGCTCGCGCTAGGCCGTGGGCCGGGCATCGAGACGGACAAATAGTCACGGGTCCATCGTACGACCGGCCGTGGGGTCGGCCCCCGATCGCGCCGGGCGCGCTCGGAAACCGCAGCGGGCTGCCGATGACCCCTAAGGAGGTGGCACCGTGGCGAACGAGGGCTCTGAACCGACCGGTCCGGCCGAACGCTCCCCGTGGACGATCCCGGAGGCGCTCAAGCGCCGGCTCCAGACGTGGATCGAGGTCGACGAGTTGGGCCCCGCGGGATTCTGGCTGTGGCTCGAGGGGATGCTCCCGCTGCTGCCGACCCCGGCGTCGTTTGCCGAGGATCGAGCGCCGCGTCCCGAGCTGTCCGAGACCCACCTGGTCGAGCTCGCCCGCACCTACGCCGAGTGCGCCCGAGAACGCGCTCGGCTCACGATCGCCGGGGCCCAGTACTACGCGGATAACCAGGCGCTCGCTCGCCGCGTCAAGGCGCTCGAGGCGGCGCTGGCGGTGCACCCGACCGCGCCCGGTCCCCCGGCCGCGCTCGCCGCGGACCGGGAGGCCGAGCGGGCGGCGGAGCGTTACCTGCCGAGGCACGCATGACGTCGGCGTCCCCGGCGGGGGGCGCCTCCGACCCCGCGCGGCGGCTCGTGGTCGCGTTCGACGGCTCCGCACCGGCGACGAGGGCCCTCGGGTTCGCGCTCCGGCTCGCGGGCCGGACCGGGGGCCGGATCTGGGCGGTGCACATCGTCGGGGCACCGGCCGCGATCGCCGAGCCGCGCACCGAAGAGGAGCAGCGGACCGAACCGGACGCGATCGCCTCTGCGCTCCGCGCGGTCCAGGCGACGGCGGCCAAGGACGGGGTCGCGCTCGAGGTCCTGGTCCTCGAGGGGAACGCCGCGGAGGCGATTCTCGCCACGGCGCGGAAGGTCGAGGCCGACCTCATCGTCGTCGGCACCCGCGGGCTCCGGGGGGCGAGCCGGTTCTTCCTCGGATCCGTGTCGGCCGCGGTCCTGGCCGGGGCGGGCCGTCCGGTGGTCGTCGTGCCGTGACGGGGTCCCCGTGCCCTACGATCTCGCCTCGCGCCGACGGGACGTGAGGAGCCGGACGAGGTCCTCCGCCCGGTCCCGAAGCTGCGGCATGGCGGAGGTCGCTAGCGCGGACGGCTCGACCCACGCGAAGTCGATCGCCTCCGGACTCGCCCGCGGCGGAAGGTCGCGCAGGAGACGGGCCCAGTAGCAGACCGTGACCCAATGCACCGCCGGTCCTCCCGCGTTCCGCTCGAACGCGTCGTAGACTCCGACGAGCCCCTGGACCGCGACGTCGAGTCCGAGCTCCTCCATCACCTCGCGGCTCGCGGCGGCCACGAGCGTCTCCCCGGGGTGGGGGTACCCTTGCGGCAGCACCCAGGCCCCGGTGTGGGGCTCGTCCTCCTCCCGCATCACGAGGACCCGGCCCCGCTCCAGCACGGCGACCGAGACCACGATCCGCATGTACTCGTCCGCGCGATCGACGGACCGTCGTCCGCGGGCGCCGCTCCGCCGGGGCGGTCGGTCCGGGATCATCGGCCCCCGGCTTCCGGCGCGCCTTCGGGTCGTCCGCTCCGAGCGGCCCCCGATCGGAGCTCGACCCGCGCGCGATCGGGCGCGCTCATTGCCCGCGGTTCCCCCGAGGGCGTCTCCGACGCGGCCGACACCGGCTCGCCGAACACCTCGCGGAAGACGTCGGCGGCAAAGGACGTCCGCAGCGGACTCCCGACGACCATCCGGTAGGTGCGTCGTCCGTCGGGCAGTCGCTCGGCGCGCAGGAAGAGACCGCGCGCGGCTTCCTGGTGGAGGAGCCGGTCCGCGAGATCGTAGAGGTGGGTGACGTACGCGACGCGGACCCCCGAGTCGAGGAAGGCGCGGACGATCTCCCCCGCGAGGATCGAACCTTCGCGTTCGTTCGTGGAGGCGAACGACTCGTTGAGCAAGACCAGACTGCCCGGACGCACGCGGCCCACGAGCGCAGCCATCCGGCCCAGCTCCTCGTCGAGCTTCCCGCTCGCTAAGGCGGTGTCCTCCTCCCGCTTGAAGTGCGTGAGCACCTCCGGCGCGACGCTCGCGGTCCAGCGGCGGGCCGGAACGAAGCAACCGGCCTGCATCAGGAGCTGCGCGAGGCCCAGGCCGCGCAGGAAGGTCGTCTTGCCGCCCTGGTTCGCCCCCGTGATGACGAGGAGCGGTCGCCCATCGGCCGTGAGGTCGTTCGGGACGACCCCGGCGCCCCCCCGCAGCACGAGGGTCGGGTCGTAGAGCCCCCCAGCCGAGAGTCGGTCCGGCTCGGTGACCGGCTCCGGCATCGAGACCTCGGCCCCGGCGGCCGCGAGACGGGCGTGGAGGTCGAGACACGCGAGGTAGAAGCTCAGCTCGTCGCGCAGCGCCGCGAAGTAGCCGAGGATGTGGGCGTTGGCGCGTCCGAGCGCATGCGCCGCTCCGGCGAGGCCGCGGTCGGTGAGGCGGGAGAGGGCGCGGTGCCCGGACTCGTCGTGGTCGTCGAGCTCGAAGGCGAACGGGGACCGCCGGGTCGGCAGCAGGCGCCGCCACCATCCGGCGGCCGTCGTCGACGGGCGGTGAAGCTCGTACCGGGCCCCCCGATTGCCGGGACCCAGCGAAGCGCTGAGCAGGACCCCGGTGGGGAACTCGAGGACTTGGGCGTGCGCTTCCGCCGCCTCGAAGAACGCCGGGTCGAGCTCCCGAAGGACTTCGTCGAAGCCTCGGAGAAAGCCGCGCGAGGCGAACGCGGACCGGTGCGCCTCCGCGATCGCGCGCAGCTCGCGCAACAGGGGCAGAAACCGCCGCAGCAACCTCGTCCCGCGGTAGATCACGGAGCTCGGGGCGTTCCCGAACCCCCAGACCGCCCGCTCGGCCGCGAGACCGCGCACGGCAAGCCCGTAGAGCGATTGGACCACCGGTCCGTGACCGAGGCAGTCCGCGAGCACCTCCTGGCGGTAGCGGATCGCGTCCGGATCGGTGAGACCTTCCGCGAGGACTCGCGGGACCACAACGCGACGGACGGGGTCGGAGCCCGCCATGACGGTGTACAGCACCCCGAGCTCGAGGTCCCGTTCGCGGTCCGGCGCTCCCGGGTCGGGGCGGGCCCGGGGGGCAAGCTCACGGTCCGCGTAGAGCAGCCGGACCCTCACGGCCGGATCCTCTCCCGGAGCGCCGCATAGCTGAGCCCGTGCTTCTCGGCGATCGCGAGCGCGTAGGCACGCCCGTCCGCGGCTCTCCGGAGGACTCGGTACGTGCGCACCGCCGGATCGTCCGGACGGGTGGTGCTGACGAGGCTGACGGTCTCCGGTCCCCCGACCGAGAGCTCGTCGACGAACGTGACGTAGACCGCGAGCGCGTCGCGGGCGACGATCCGGGCGATCACCGCGCGCCCGAGCTCGAGGGCATCCTCCAGCGCGGCCGAAGCAAACGTCTCGTTGAGGACGACCACCGACCGATCGGTCGTCGTGCGGAGGATTTCGCGCACTCGGACGAGCTCGTCGGCGAGATTGCCCCGCAGGTCCGCGGACGGCTCGCCGCGTTCGAAGTGGGTGAGCACCCGGTCGCAGAGCAGCAGGGTCGCGGTCTGACCCGGGACGGGGCAGCCGAGCTGGGCCAGGTAGTGCAGCTGTCCGACGGTGCGGGCGTACGTCGTCTTGCCGCCGTTGTTCGGCCCCGATACGACGAGGATCCGTTCCGGACCGTGCAGACGCACGTCGTTCGGCACCACGGACGTCGGGCCGTCGCGGAGGGCGCCGGCCAGCGCGAGGTCGAACGTGGCCAGGACCTCCTCTTCCTTCGAACGCTCCGACAGGACCGGATAGGCGAAGGCGAGCCCGGCCTCGCGCAGCGGGACCAGGTGGTCGAGGTAGGCGAGGTAGAACTGGACCTCCCGGTCGAACCGCGCCACGCGGCGGTCCACGAACTCGGGGTGCGCGGCCGGAAACCCCCGGAGCCGGACGAACAGCTCCGGGAACCGACGGGCGACCTGGTCCTGGACGAACTCCTCGACCGGGTCCATCTCCGCGTCCTCCGGACCGACGGCCCGGGCCGGCGGCCCCGCGCCCTGCGGGAACCGTCGGAACGTCGACTCGACGACGGCGCTGTAGTCCGGCTCGCCCGCGAACGGGCCGATCGTGACACGACTCCCCTCGATCCGGACGGTGTACCGGATCGCGTTCAGCCCGCGTTCCAGCGCCTCGGACTCTCGCTGTACCCGCTGGAAGCTCTCGCTCCGCACCAGGGACTCGAGGTGGTCCCGGAGCGCGACGAGGCCCGCGGAACGCGGCTCGGAGGCCGCGAGGTCGCGGGCCAAGCGGTCCGCGGCGGCGCCGTACGCCCGGACCGCCTCCAGCCACCACCGGGCTCGCTGGAGCTCGTTCCTCAGTTTGCCGGACCACTCCCGGGCGCGCCGCACCTCGCGCATGCCCCCGGCGAAGGCGTCCACGACCCGGCGGACCGGGGCGCGTTCGAGGTCCCGGAACACCTCGTGGCGGAACCGCACGACGGCCACATCCGTGCTCGGCGACCGCAGGATCGGGAGGAGGTCGTACGCCTCCCGGCCGCGCGCGAGGGCGTCGAACACCCGGTCGAGCCCGAGATCCATCAACGTGCGCGCGACCGTCGCGGGATCCGGGGCTTCCGGCAACTCCCCGAGGACGCTCGACGGATCCATCGTGCGTGGTCCCTCGGCGGTCACCCCGGGGTGGGGTCGGCGCGTCGCCCGCTCCCGCCCGGGGGCCCGGCGGGTTGAGGGCGGCCAGCGGCCCGGGCGGAGCGGGCCGGCGCGGGAGCGGCGGACCTCGCCCGTCGACCGAGGAACGGTTCTCCGACGGGGGGCGCCGCCCGGGACGATTCAGGCACGTTCCGCCCTCCCCAGTGTGGACGCGGTGCGCCGCACGTCGTCCTCCCCGTCCGGGACTGCGATCGCCGCGATGCCTCGCCGCAGCTCCTCCATGCGCCCCCGCCATCGGGCGGCCGCCTCCAGCCCCGCGTCGTGGGAGGTCCGACCTGCGGCGACCGCTTCCTCGATCACCCGGAGGTCTCGATCGACCTGGGCGGTGACCGTGACCCGGGTCTCGGCCCAGGCGCGCTCGATCCGCTCGACGAGGTCGCTGCGGAGGCGGCCCGATTGGGCGCTCATCTCCTCCTCGACGAGCTGGGGGGTCCGACGGAGGAGTCCGGGTCGAAGGACCCGGGCCGGCAGGATCAGCACGGTCTGACCGGCGAACGTGCCTTCGAACAGGCCCTCCACCCGATCCGAGTACCGGGCGGACCCTCCGAGCACGACGTGCACCGCCGGGGGGGCGAGCTCGACTCCGAACTCCTGGGCGACCAAGGCGCGCAACCGCTCCGCCGCGCGGCGGATCCGCTCCTCGAAGAGGTTCCCGAGCCGGGAAAGGTCGGCCTCGACGCCCTGCGTCACGGCGGAGCGGATCTCGGCGACCTCCGGTCGCACGCCGGCCCGGAACGCCTCGTCGAAGGCGCCCGCGAGGCCCCCCGCCGTCCGGGCCGCGAGGTGGGGAATGCGGGCGCGGAGCGCCGAGGTGATGCGCAGGACCCGGACCGTGCTCTCGGCCGAAAGCCGAGCCGGCAGATCGGCTTCGAGGCTCCGCAACTCCCCTTCGATCATGGCCTGCGTCGCCCGGTGCTCGATCCGAAGATCGTCCATCCCTCGCGCGAGCGCCGCCCACCGGCGCTCGCGCTCGTCCGACGTCAGCTGGGAGGCGTTCACGGCGAGCGAGATCCACCCGTCGAGCCGCGTCGCGAACTGCCGGACGCGCACGCGAAGGACCCGCTGCACCGCTTCCCTTCGGCCGGGCCCGAGGAAGGTGCGTAACGCCTCCCAGAGCTCGGGAAGGCCCGAGGCGGTCCGGTCGGCCGCGGGCCCGGGGCCGGGGTCGGCGAGCCCGAGACGCGCGGAGGTCGGGAAGAGCCGGACCGACCCGAACCCGCACCGCTCCCGGAGCACCGATCCGAGGTAGTCCAGCAGCTCGACGCGCTCCGCGGGTCCGAGCAGGTCGATCTTGTTGACCACGAAGAAGAACTTGGCCGCCTGCGCGGAGACGTCCGAGAGGAACGCGATCTCCGGGGCGGTGATCGGGGGATCGGGGGAGAGCACGAAGATGGCGGCATCGACGCTTGGCAAGAGCGCGCGCGCGGACCGGGTGTTCGCGTCGCTGGCGGATCCGATCCCCGGGCTGTCCACGAACGTGATCCCCTGCGTCCACTCGGGCAAGGGTTGGGACACCACGACGCGTGCGACCCCACGACGGTTGCCCGGGTTGTGCTGTTCCGAGACGAACTCGATCACCCGGTCGAGCGGCACGCGCTCGGTCTGGCCCGACGTGTGGAGCACCCGGACCTCGTCGGGCCCGCGCACGAGCGCGGTCGGCACGGCGGTCGTCGGCAGGATCCCGACCGGGAACGCCGGGCGGCCTGCGAAGGCGTTCAGGATCGACGACTTTCCTCGCTTGAACTGTCCGAGCACCGCGACCGTGAGCTCCCCGCGGCCGAGGGCGCCGGCGGCCTCGGCGATCTCGCCGGCGAGCTCAGGTTGGCCCGCCGACGCGGCGAACGCGGAGAGTTCGGCGAGCGGGCTATCGGGCCCGGAGCGCGACGACCTGACGGAAGCTGGCGACATGGGGACCCGCTGTAGGGGCCATCATCCGCGGAGCGGCGGTTATGGCGAGCCCCATCGCCGTCCTCCGGTCTCGCGCGAGGATAGATAGTGTTTGCTGGCGCGCGGAACCCCGCACACCCGACCGCCCTCGGGCCGTCACGGAGCCGAGCGACGCCGGGCCCCGAAGACGATCGGCGCCAGGCAGGCCGCGCCGGCGATCGCCAGGACCGCCGAGACCGAGAACGCGAGCGGTGCGGAGTCGTAGGTCCACAGCGCCCCGACCAGCACCGAGGCGACCAGGGATGCGCCGCCTTGCACCGCGCCGAACCATCCGAACGCCGCCCCGAGGTCCGCCGACGGCACCGCGCGGCTGATCCACGCGGCCGCGCCGACGTCGAGGAACGCGAGCTGGGCCCCGGCCAGGAGGAAGGCCGCGAGGGCGACCGGTACGCTCGGCGCCTGCGCAAAGAGCCCGTCCACCACCGCGAACAGAAGGAAGCTCGCCGTCACCAGCCCGAGCGAGGAGAACCGGTCCGCCACCAGCCCCGACGGGTACGCGAGCCCGGCGTAGACGAGGTTGTAGAGGAGGTAGGCGAGGAGGGCGACGAGCACCGCGCTCACGGCACCGGTGCCGCCGGCGGCGAGCCCCGTGCCCACGCGGAGCAGCCCCAGGAGGACGTTGAAGAACGCGAGCCCAAAGACGGTCGTCGCGACCAGGAACCAGCGGAACTCCCGGGAGAACGCGGGGCGCGCGGGCCCGCCCGGGCCGACCGGCGCCCGGAGGGGTCGGTCCTGGTCCCGGACCAGACGACGGAACAGCACGACCGCCACCAGCCCGGGCAGCACGCTGAACGCGAACACGAGCCGAAGCCCCGGGAGACCCTCGGTCAGGACGACCGCGGCCGCCGAGGCGGTCCCGGCCACCGCCCCCAGCGAGTCGAACATCTGCTCGAGCCCGAACGACCGACCGGCGCCGACCCGGCGCGACGCGTCGGCGAGGATCGCGCGCTTGATCGGCTGCCGCTCTCCGCGTCCGGCCCACGCGCCCGCACGCAGGGCCGCCACGACCGGCCAGACCGTCGCGAGGGCGATGAGCGCGTGCGCTCCGGTCGTGGTCGCGTAACCGACCGTCCCGACCGAGCGGCGGTCCGGGCGGGCCGCCAGGCGGAGGCCCGAAACGAACTGGGCCAGGCTCTGGACGAAGATCGCGAGCCCCTCCACGACCCCGATGACGAGCGGGCTCGCGCCCAGCTCGAAGGCCAGAAAGAACGGGAGGATCGGCAGGAGCATCTCGTAGCTCCAGTCGGAGAACAGGCTCGTCCACGCGATCGCCCAGACGTCGTGGGGGAGCCGTGCCCGCGCCGGGGGGGCCTCCACCGGAGCGGCGGCGCTCATCGGGGCCGTACGCTCCCCGGAGCGCCGGTCGACCCCCCGGCCGAAGGCGGTGCGATCCGGGGTGAGCGGGCCGCGCGCACTAGCCCACGGCCGCGGTGTAGATCACGACGACGAGGGTGACGATGAGGATGTAGGCGAGGTAACGCCCCGGGCGGCCGGGCATGATCGCGGTCTTGAGGGCCGTCGAGAACCGGGCGCCGCCGCTGACGAGCCCGTCGTAGAAGACCTTGAACACGTCGAGCACCTCGAGATCGACGCTGTACGGCACGGCGCCGGCGAACTCGGCCGTCGTGCCGCTCGGGGTGCTCGCCCGCACCTCGCGGGTCTGGAGCACCGACCGCATCATGATCCGGATCCCGCTGCTGAACCCGAAGGACGTGTAGGTCTCGTCGGTCCGGGCCGGGGCGCTGCCCGCCATCCAGACCGGCACGCGACGACGGCCCGCGCGGCCCAGCAGCCAGTAGCCGGCGCCCACGGCGGCCCCGATCGAGAGCGCGATCGGCACCACCGGCGGGGAGAGGATCCCGAACGGGGCGCCGGACAGGATCGACCAGCCGTTCGGCACCGACAAGAGCTGTCCCACGGGCACCGCGATCGGCGCCCGGGCGAAGGCGGAGACCGTCGGCGCCAGCATCTCGAGCACCCAGGGCGCCGCGACACCGAGCCCGAGGATCACCGCCCCCAGGGCGCCGAGCACGCCGCCGAGCAAGGCGGATCGGCCCTGAGGACCCCGGGACGCGGGGCTCCACAGCAGGGAGAACCCGAGGTACTTGGTCATCGCAACGAGGATGAGACCGGCCGCGAGCGCGACCGCGGCACCGGCGAGCAGTCCAACGAACTGGACCCACTCCGGCCGGAAGCGGTACGACTGGAAGAGCGCCTCGAGGATCATCCACTCGCTGACGAATCCGGCGAGCGGGGGGGCGGCGGCCAGGCTCAGCGTGGCGGCGACGCTGCCCGCGTACGCCGCGCCGTCGGTCCGCTTGAACCCGCCCTCGATGGCCCCGAGATCGAACGTCCCCGTGCTGTGCTCCACGTAGCCGGCCGAGAGGAACAGCGCGGTCTTCGCGACCGCGTGGGCGATCGCCTGGTAGAACGCCGCGAACAGCGCGAAGGCGTAGAGGGCCGTGAGGCCCTCGGCCTGGGCGAGCAGGGCCGACCCAAGCGCCACGAGAATCAGCCCGTTGTTCTCGATCGTGCTGTAGGCGGGCAGCCCCTTCGTGTGTTCGCTGACCGCCGCGAAGAGCGCCCCCAGCAGCACGGAGACGGCCCCGATCCCGAGCACGAGAGCCCCCCACCACAGCGGGGGGGCCGCGAGGAGGCTGAGCACGCGGAACAGGCCGTAGGCCCCGGCGAGCGTGAGCGTCGCGGAGAGGACGGCGGAGGCATTCGACGGGGCGGACGAGTGAGCGATCGGCAGCCACTCGCTCATGTGGAACGGCGCGACGCCCATCTTGAGGCCGAACCCGATGAGCGCCGCAACGAAGACGAGCGTGGCGACCGCGCCGGTCGCGAGGTACGGCAGCTGGACGAACGAGCCGGTGCCCACCCGAAGCCCCGCGACCGCGACGATCACGAACAGCGTGCTCGCCTCGCCGAAGGCCAGGAAGACGAACGAGGCCGAGAACACACGCCCCGGTCGCCCGCGCGCCTGCAAGATCATCCCGTACGAGGCGAGGGTCATCGTTTCCCAGCCGACCAGGAAGAGGAACCAGTTCGTGGCCGCCACGAGGAGCGCGATCGCGCCAAGGGTGACCGCATAGCAGATCGGCAGCAGCGGCGAGCTCCGCGTGTCGTAGGCGAGCGAGTACGCCGAGGTCCCGGCCCAGACGACCGAGGCCGCGAGGGCGAAGAAGGCCGACAGCCCGTCGAGCGACAGCGACTCCGGGTCGCCCAGCGGGCCGGTCCAGGCGACTCCGGTGACCGATCCGACGCGCAGCGCGTCGGCCGCGACGACGAGCAGGAGCAGCGAGGCCACGAGGGTCGTTGCGTAGCCGGCGCTCCGCCGGACGACCGCGAGCGGCGCCCCGGCGAACAGGCCCGCGATCGCCGCGGTGAGGAGCGCGCCGGCGAGATCGACGCTCACGGGACGGCCTCCCGACGGGCCCGGCCGGCCGCTCTCAGGATCCCGTCGAGCACGCCCAACGGCGTCGGGGGGCACCCGGGCACGAAGACATCGACGGGGACGAGGTCCGCGAGGGACGGCGTCAGGTCGGGGTTACCCCGGAAGACGCCGCCGCTGATCGGGCAGGCACCGACCGCGACCACGGCCTTGGGCCCGGGCAGCGCCTCGAACGCCCGACGGAGCGGCTCCGCCATCTCGGGCGTCGGCACGCCGACCACGAGCAGCACGTCCGCGTGGCGCGGAGAGTTCGTGAAGAAGATCCCGAGACGCTGCGAGTCATAGTACGGGTTCGCGAGGGCCAGGACCTCGAGGTTGCAGGCGTTGCAGCTCCCGACGTCCACGAGGAAGACATGGAGCGACCGCGAGAACGGGCGCAGCGGTGCCTCGGAGTCGGCGGTCCGGAGCGGAGGCGCGGCGCGGGGCTCGAGGAGCGCCGCCCGGTCGGTGGTGGAGGCCTCGACCGGTCCGGAGAAGTCGAACCCCCGCGGGAGGCAGCGGGCGCACCGGATGCACCGGCCCTGGTCGAGCGTCTCCGGCCCGATCGCACCCACCGGACAGGCGTCCGCGAGGGCGGCGCCGCCGGACGCACCGGGGCGGGCGCGCGGCCCCCGCCCAGTCGCCGGTACCTCGTCCGCC
Source organism: Thermoplasmata archaeon (assembly GCA_035502475.1). Taxonomy (GTDB): domain Archaea; phylum Thermoplasmatota; class Thermoplasmata; order Lutacidiplasmatales; family UBA184; genus Lutacidiplasma. The sequence continues at coordinate 76,180 of DATJUJ010000001.1, read as the reverse complement.
GTCGCGGCCGACGCGGGGTAGCGCGTCGTGAGGATCCCCCGTCGGACCGACGCTTCGAGCCAGGTCGACATCGTTTCACCCGTCCGTCTCGGCGAAGACGAGCCCGAAGCTCTCGTACGCGAAGTGGAAGTCGGTGAAGACCTGGTCCCGGAGTCCCTCGGCGAGCAGGGGGAAGTTCGCCTGGCTGGCGGTCCGGACCCCCACCTGATCGACCCGCCCGGCTCGGACCGTGACGTCGTACACGAGGTCCCCGCTAGGAGCCTCCACGCGGGCGAGCCCCCGCCCGGGGGCGATCGGGGGGTCCGGGGTCCCGACGGCCCCGTTCGACGGCCACCGCTCGAGCAGTTGCTCGAGCAACGAGAAGCTCGCCCGGATCTCCTGGACCCGGACCAGCACCCGGGCGAGCGCATCTCCCGCCGACTCCTGGGGCAGCGTCAGGAAGAGGTCGGTGTACGGGGCGTGCGGCACGCGCAGGCGATCGTCCCACGCGACCCCCGAAGCCCGGAGGGTGGGCCCGACCCCGCCGAGGCGGACCGCCCGATCCCGAGGCACGGGCGCGGTCGCCTGGATCCGATCGATGAACGTCCGCGACTCGAGGAAGAGGGACCAGAGCCGGTCGAACGCCTGTTCGTGCCCCGTGAGGAAGCCCGGGATCGCGCGCCGGTCCTCGGACCCCAGTCGCCGAGCGGGTCCCCCCGGCAACAGGGCCCCAAAGAGCCATCGGTGCCCGAAGACGCGGCCCTGGAAGCGCACCATCTCCTCGGCGAGCGCATGCGCCTGGGCGGAGCCGACGTTCTGGTTGGCCGCCTCCGCGATCCGGGCGATCACGTGCAGATGGTTGTAGATCCGTTGGAGCTCCTGGGCGAACGCCCGGACCCACAACTCCTCGAGCGGCACCTCGGCGCCGACGGCGCTCTCCGCCGCGGCGAGAAAGGCGGCGACGTGCGCGGCGGCGAAGTTGCCTACGGTGCGCTCGATCCGGAGTCCGGCGTCCGCGAGGGAGAGGCCAGCGAGCCCGGCGCGGAGGCGTCGGGACTTGAATCCTCCGATGGGCGTGACCGCCAGAATGCGCTCGCCGTAGGTGCGCAGGTCGAATCGGCCCGACTCGGCCACGCCGAGCGAGACGGGACCGTACGGGAAGGTGAACACTCCGTAGCCCTCGACCGGCGCCGGGTCCGCGAGCGAGAACGGGCGAGCGGGTCCGGCGCCCCGGGCCCACCACGACGGCGGGCCCTGGTCCGGGATCGGACCCGGGTCGGAGACCAGGAACGACTGGCCGGTCCGGTAGTCGTTGTACAGCGCGAAGCGCCCATCCGGCGACCAGTACGCGAGCGCCCGGTCGGCCCGGCCCGCGTCGAACCGATCGGCCTCCACGAGGGTCCAGGGGGCTCGCGTCACGGCAGTTGACCTCCCAGCAGCTGGGCGGCGGCCCGCAGGGCCGACGACAGGTAGGGGAGGGCCGCGACACCGACCAGGAGCGCGACGACGAGGTTGAGGTAGGCGATCCCGACCCCGCGTTCCCCGCCTGGTTCCGACCGAACCGTCGGCACCCTCGGCTCCCCGAAGACCATGAGGCCGATCTGGCCGTTCACCCCGAGGAACGCGACGAGGATCACTCCGACGAGGACGGCGGCGATCCAATACTCACCGAGCCCCACGGCGCCCGTGATGATCACGAGCTCGCCGACGAACGTGCCGAACGGCGGGGCTCCGGTGACCGCGAGGGCGGCGAGGATCCACGCGCCGCCCGTCCAGGGGACGCGGGTCTTGAGGTCCCGCACCTCGTCGATGCGCGTCGTGCCCGTCGTCTGGAGGACGTTCCCTGAGCAGTAGAACGCCGAGGACTTCGCGAAGGCGTGGGCGAACAGCAGCACCAGGGCGCCGTAGAGCGCGATCCCGCCGACCCCGACGCCGACGACGGCGATCCCCATCACCTCCATGCTCGAGTACGCGAGCATGCGCTTGAACGACCGCTGGCGTTGAAGCAGGAAGGCGCCCACGATCGCCGACAGGAGCCCGAAGGCGAGGACGAGGTCCGCGATCGGGGCGGGGGCCGGCACCGGCAGGATCGCGTAGACCCGCAGGAACGCATAGAGGGCCGTCGGCAGGAGGACGCCGGAGAACATCGCCGAGACCGGCGACGGCGCCTCGGAATGCGCGTCCGGGAGCCAGGTATGCATGGGAAAGAGGCCGACCTTCGTCCCGTACCCGACCAGCGCCAGCGAGACGGCCATTTCGACCGGCAGCGTCACCGCCGGCTTCTGCGCGGCGAGCGTGAAGGCGTTGAGCGTGCCGGTATCGGTGTAGAGAAGGAGTAGGGCGAACAGCGCGATCGTGAGCCCCGCGGACGCGACTAGAGTGTACCGCCACGCCGCCTCCACGCTGGTCGGCCGCCGCTCCAGGACCACCAGGAGAGCGCTGGCGACCGTGGTCGCCTCGATGCCGATCCACATGAGGCCGAGGTCGGAGACGACGAGGACGGCGATCATCGCGAAGGCGAACGCGCTGAGGAGCCCGTAGTAGATCTGGGGCGTGAGGTACGGCCGCTCGATCCCCCGGAGGTAGCGCGCGGAGTAGAACGTCGACGTCGCGTAGATGCCGGTCACCATGACGAGGAAGACGTCGCTGAGGGCGTCGAGGCCGAGGTACGGGCCCCACAGCCCGGAAGCCCCGTCCACGAGGAGCGCGATCGCGGCGGCGAGCGCCACCAGCGATCCGCCGCGCGCGACCGCTTCGCTCACTCGACTCGACGGGATGAGCGACAGGACCGCGGCCCCCGCGGGCGCGGCGAGGACGACGAACAGCCAGAACGGCGGCGAGGGCCCGATCATCCGGCCAGCTCCTCGAGCGACGCCTCCTCGGGCGTGCCGGTGACGTCACGCTGGATCGACAGGATCACCCCGACCAACACGACGCCCAGGACGTCGAGGAAGACGACGACCTCGACGAACAACGGGAAGTTGCGGGCGAACAGCGCCCCGGCGTAGACGACCGCGTTCTCCTCCTCGAGATACCCGATCACCTGGACGATGGTGTTTCTCCGGGTCGCGAGCACGAGGAGCCCCTCGACGAGCAGCACGAACGGGAGCGCCGCTCCCGGTTGCGGGAACACGGACGCGAGCGTCTGCTGGAACACGAACCAGGCCACGATCGCGAGCGCGACGGCCGCAAGCGCATGGCCCGTCACCCGGTGCGCGGCGTGGATCTCGCGCACCCGCCACCGGAACGCCCGGATCTGACGGCGCAGCACGAACGGGATGAAGACCGCGCGGATCCCGACGGCGAGCGTCGCGAGCAGCAGCAGGTCGACGTTGCCCTCGACCCAGGCGAGCCACCCGAGCAGGGCGGCGAGCAGCAGCGACTGGACGGCGATCCCCGAGATGAGCGGGTCGACGAACGACTCCGACTGAAGGTAGAGGGCGGTCAGCAAGATGCCTACCCCGAGGAGGGCGACGATCTCCGGCGTGCTGACCAACTACGGCACCCCCAGCACGGCGAAGGCGAAGACCGAGAGGATCGCGAGGGAGAACGAAAGGGCGAGGAAGTCCCGGATCTTGAAGAGGCGCACCTTCGCGACGGTCGCTTCGAGGACGACGACGACGGCGACGAGGAACAACAGCTTCGCGAACAGGACCCCGATGTTGGCGACCGCGAACCAGACCGTCGGCTGGGCGAACATCCCCCACGGCAGCAGGAAGACGTTGAGGAAGACCGAGTAGAGGAGGAACTGCTTCAGCCAACCGTTCCACCGCAGGATCCCGAGGGCCCGCCCCGAATGTTCGAAGATCCGCCCGTCATCGATCATCCCGAGTTCCATGAGCCCGGGGCTCTCCACCGGCAGCTTGCCGGTCTCGGCCAGCAGCAAGAGAAAGAATGCCGCCGTGACCAGCAGGTGCGTCGGCGAAACGTAGGCGGAGACCGACGACGCGAGCAGGTTGTTGGTGACGTACGGGTTGTTCGTCCCCGTGATCACCGCGACGGCGAAGAACACCATGATGAGCGTGGGCTCGGCGAAGGCGGCGAAGGAGACGGACCGGCTCGCGCCGAGCGCGGCGTAGTTGCTGCCGGAATCGAGGGCGGCGAGCAAGGTGAGCGCCCCGGCCAGGCCGAAGAGGAGGCCGCCGCCGAGGAAGTCGACCGTGGCGGCGAACGGGATCGGGTAGGGGGTGATGATCGGGACGACCACCGAGATCACCAGGTACGCCCCGAACGCCACGACCGGCGCGACGAGGAAGAGCCGCGACGCTCCGTCGGGGACGAGGGTCTCCTTCCGAAGGTACTTCGCGAGATCGCGGTAGGGCTGGAAGATCGACGGTCCCCGACGGGACTCGGTCCAGGCCTTCGCGCGCGACGCGATCCCCGCGAGAAGCGGGGAGAGCAGCAGTACCGTGAGAGCCTGGAGTACGTTGACGACCTGCGGTACCGGGTTCACCTCGCCTACTCCTCCTTACGGGAGTAGGCGTCATTGGCCCGGGGGCGGTTTGCCGGGGTGACCCGGCGGGCGGACGCCTCCGCCAAAAGGAAGGGAACCTCGCCCCTACTTAGCGCCTGCGCCGCTGACGTCACGACCGAGGCCCGGGGACGCGAGGTCCGTCGACCCTCTCTCTGAGGAAAGGCTCGGCCCGGGCTCGGCCGACCGCATCGGCCGCTCGAACCAGGCCACGTCCCAGTAGCGTCCGAACTTGCGTCCGACTCGGGTGAACGTGCCGACCCACCGGAAGCCCCACCGCCGGTGGAGGGCCACCGAACCCGGGTTGGGGAGCGTGATCCCCGCCACCGCCCGCTCCAGATCCTCGCCCTCGATCGCGTGGAACAGCGCACCGTAGAGCCGCGAGCCGACCCGCTCGCCCCGGTGCAGGGGATGGCAGTAGACCGAGACCTCGACGGTCGTGCCGTACGCCGCCCGGGGGCGGAACGGGCTCGAGGTCGCCCAGCCCAGCAGGCCCCCGTCGGCCTCGGCGACGAACGCTCGGTGCGGGCTGGGGCGCGAGTGCTCCGCAAGCCAAACGGCGCGGTCCTCGGGACTCACGCGGGCAATCTCAAAGGTCGCGGGGCTCGTCTCCACGTAGTGGTTGTAGATCGCGACGATCGCCTCGAGGTCGCTCCGCTCCGCCGGCCGGATGTGCATGGACCGCACCGTCGCGCAAGGCGTCGGGGTGGTTAATGAGTCCCAGGGCAAAAACGGACGTGCGTCCACGCGTTGGCTATCCAGGAGGAAGGACGACTTGTATACAGTCTGTATGCTGGACGTGCAGTGCTGTTCGTGGGCTCAGGCTGAGCGCGCTACGTCGCGCTCGTCCGCGCGGTTTGCAGTGACCGTTATCTGCGCCCATCGGTACGAAGCGTCGGGGAGCTCGGTGCCCGGAAAGACGCCGCCGGTCCGGATCGAGGTCCGCGTCGAACTCAAGCCCGGGGTCCTGGACGCCGAGGCCGAGAGCATCGAAAAGTCCCTCAGCCTTCTCGGAATTCGAGACGTCACTCGCGTCGCGACCGCCCGAATCTACGACCTCGAGTTCCGCGGAGTCTCCTCGGCGGAAGCGCGGCGCCGGGCCGACGAGGCGGTCGCACGCCTGCTCGCCAACCCGGTGATCCACCGGGTCTCGGTCCGCCCGGCCTCTCGCTAGAGCGATGGCGCAGTGGGCGGAGGGGGTCACGGTCGTCCCCGTGCGACGAACGTCGGCACGCGCGCTGGCCCGTCGCTCGGACGAGCAGGGCCTCGGCTTCGACCCGGACGACTGGCGACGGCTCCAGGCCTACTTCCGTGCGGAACGGCGAGATCCGACCGACGTCGAGCTCGCCGGGATCGCGCAGAGCTGGAGCGAGCACTGCAGCTACAAGAGCTCCCGACCGTTCCTCCGACGCGCGTTCGGCCCGCTGCGCGAGGACGCCCGCGTGCTCGGGACCGGCGACGCCGGCGTGATGGCGTTCGACGACGGGCTCGCCTACGCCCTTCGGATCGAGTCGCACAACCACCCGTCGGCGGTTGAGCCGTACGGCGGGGCGGCCACGGGGATCGGCGGGATCCTCCGCGACGTGCTCGCGGTCGGAGCGAAGCCGATCGCGCTCACCGACCCGCTGTTCTTCGGGCCGCTCGACCTGCCGAGCCACGACCTGCCCGCGGGCGTGAAGGCCCCTCGGTACCTGGCCGAGGGCGTCATCGCGGGGATCCGTGACTACGGCAACCGGGTCGGGGTCCCGACGGTCTCGGGCGGGATCTCGTTCGATCCGTCGTACACGGTGAACCCGCTCGTGAACGTCGGCTGCGTCGGGGTCCTGCCCCGAGCGCGGCTCCGCCCGAACCGGGCGACCGCGCCCGGGCATCGCCTCGTGCTGGTCGGTGGCCTCACCGGACGCGACGGGATCGGCGGCGTGGCGTTCGCGTCGCGCGAGCTCACCGAGCGGAGCGAGCGCGAGTCCCGCGGGGCGGTCCAGCTCGGCAACCCGATCATGAAGGAGCCGCTCATCCACGCCTGCCTCGAGGCGTTCGACCGCGGGCTCGTGGGCGGTCTCAAGGACCTGGGAGGGGGAGGTCTCGCTTCCGCGTCCGGCGAGCTCGTGCACGCGGGAGGCCTCGGCTCGCGCATCGACCTCGACCGCGTGCCGCTGCGGGAGACCGGCCTCGCCCCGTGGGAGGTCTGGATCTCCGAGTCCCAGGAGCGGATGATCCTCGACGTGGCGGCGGACGACCTGCCGGCCCTGCTCGCGGTGTTCCGACGGTTCGACGTGCCGGCGACCGACGTCGGGGAAGTGACGGAGGACCCCTTCGAGACCCTGCGCTGGCACGGCGCACCCGCCGCGCACCTCCGGGTCGGGTTCCGGGTCGACCGACCGCCTCTACGTCGACCGACGCGCCGGGTGGCCCGACGCTACGCGGCGAACCCCCGCGTGCCCGACGCCGACCTCCTCGGCCTCTTCGAGTCCCTGGTATTGGCTCCCGAGTCGGCCTCCCGCGAGCCCGTGCTCCGCGTCTACGACCATGAGGTGCAGGGCCGGACCGTGGTGAAACCGCTCCACGGACGGGTCGCCTCGCCGTCGCACGGGGACGCGGCCGTCCTTCAGCCCCGGCCCTCGAGTCCCCGGGGCCTGGCGATCGCGACCGCCTCGCAGCCGTGGGCCTGCCGGGAGGATCCGGCCGGGGGCGGGGTCGCGGTCGTCGAGGAGGCGGCCCGGAACCTCTACGCCGTCGGGGCCCGACCGGACGCCTTCTCGAACTGCCTCAACTTCGGCAATCCCGAGGATCCCCGGGTGCTCGGCGACTTCGCGTCGGCGACCGAGGGGTTGGCCGTCGGGGCCCGGGCCCTGGGGTTTGCGGTCCCCAGCGGCAATGTGAGTCTCTACAACGGCGGACTGGGCCACGCCATCCCGCCGACCCCGGTGCTGCTCGCGACGGGCGTGGTCGATGACGTCGCGCTCGCGGTCACGAGCGACCTCAAGGAGGCCGGGAACGCGCTCTACCTGCTCGGCCGCAGCCGCCCCGAGCTCGGCGGGTCGCTCTGGGCCCGTCGGCACGGTCACTCGGGGGTCCGGATCCCGCCGCCGGACCCGGCCGCCTTGCGCCGCCTCGGAGAGGCGTTGCTCGGGGCGATGCGCGAGCGGCTGGTCCGAAGCGCGCACGACGTCTCCGACGGCGGGCTCGCGGTCGCGCTCGCCGACATGGCGTTCGGCGGGTCGCTCGGGTTCGACGTCGATCTGTCCGCGACCGGGCTGGAGGCGCCCGGGTCGGCGCTCGTCGTCGAAGGCGCGTCCCGGTTCGTCGTCGAGGTGCCCGAGGACCGCGTGGAGCGATTCGAGGCGGCGTTCCGGGGCCTCGCGGCCCGTCCGCTCGGCACGGTGACCCCCGTCGGCGGGGTCCTCCGATGGGAGGGACGCGAGCGCGCCCGGATCGACCTGGCGCGGCTCTACCCGCGCTGGCGTGGCGCCCTGGGGCTCCCCTAGGATCGTCCCCGATGACGACGACCGCGCTCGTCTCGGGCGGGAAGGACTCGATCTACGCGGCGTACCTCGGCGACACGCAGGGCTGGCCGGTGGACGAGCTCGTGACGCTGAAGCCGGTCGACCCCGACTCCATGATGTTCCACACCCCGAACCTCGACCTCGTCGCGCTGCAGGCCGCCGCCTGGGGGAAGCGGCACCGCACCGTCCCGGTCGCCGGCGCGACCGAGGAGGCCGAGCAAGCGGCCCTCGAGTCCGCGATCGCAGGCGCGCACGGCCCGGTCGTGGCGGGGGCGATCGAGTCGTCCTACCAGTGGGCGCGACTCCTTCGGGCCGGAGACCGGGTCGGCCGACGGATCTACACGCCACTCTGGCGGAAGGATCCGGGGCGCGTGGTCCGCGAAGAGATCGCGGCGGGCCTCGACATCCGGCTCGTCCACCTGGCCGCCGAGCCCCTCGCGCCCGAGCTGCTCGGGCGTCGGCTCGACCGGACGCTGCTCGAGGAGCTCGAACGGCTCAGTCGGACCGTGCGCCGGGTGCACGTCGCCGGCGAGGGCGGCGAGTTCGAGACCCTGGTCGTCGACGCCCCGTTCTTCTCGTCGCGCCTCGAGTTCGACCGGACGGAGACGGTCCGAACGCCCTCCACCGCCCGCCTCGTCGTCCGCGCGGCGCACCTCGTCGCGCACGGGGCGCAGGGGACCGCGCCCGTCCGCCCCCGCCCTCGCTAGCGGGCGGGCCTCCGGGTTTATACTGCCCGTAGACCTCCCACGCCCGAATGGCCGCACGACCCACCGTCCGTTCGGCAGACCGCGGACCGCCCGCCGACTCGGGCGATCCGGTGCGCGATCGGACCCGCCGCTGGGAGGCCCAGGTCCTCGGCCCGGCGCTCGCGAAGAACGCCGAGCGCAAGGAGACGTTCCGGACGCTGGGCGGCATCCCCGTGGATCGCATCTACACGCCCCGTTCCCTTCGGTCCGGACCCGAGCGGATCGGCGCGCCCGGCGAGTTCCCGTTCACCCGGGGGGTGCACCCCACGATGTACCGCGGCCGGCTCTGGTCGATGCGCATGTTCTCGGGCTTCGGCTCACCCGAGGACACGAACCGACGGTTCCGCTACCTCCTTCAGCACGGGGAGTCAGGGCTCTCGATCGCGTTCGACGATCCGACGCTCTACGGGATCGACGCGGACGACCCCGAAGCGCTCGGGGAGGTCGGAAAGTGCGGGGTCAACGTGGGCTCGCTCGAGGACATGGAGCGGCTGCTCGCGGGGATCCCGCTCGCCCAGGTGACGACGAGCATGACGATCAATGCGCCGGCGAACATCGTCTGGGGGATGTACCTCCTCGCCGGCCGGTCGGGCGGCGTGGCCTGGTCCCGGCTCGGCGGCACCACCCAGAACGACATCTTGAAGGAGTACATCGCGCAGAAGGAGTTCCTCTACCCGCCGGCGCCCGCGCTCCGTCTGGTCACGGACACGATCGAGTTCGCTTCCGAGCACACGCCGCGCTGGAACCCCGTCTCGATCTCGGGCTACCACATCCGCGAAGCGGGGTCGACGGCCGTCCAGGAGCTCGCGTTCACGCTCGCCGACGGGCGAGCGTACGTGGCCGACGCGGTCGCGCGCGGGCTCGACGTCGACGAGTTCGCGCCCCGTCTCTCCTTCTTCTTCAATTCGCACAACGACTTCTTCGAGGAGATCGCGAAATTCCGCGCGGCCCGCCGCCTCTGGGCGACGGTGATGCGGGACGAGTTCGGCGCGAAGAAGGACCGATCGCTCTGGCTGCGGTTCCACACCCAGACGGCCGGCTGCTCGTGCACGGCCCAGCAGCCCGAGCTCAACATCGTGCGCACGACGGTCCAGGCGCTCGCCGGCGTCCTCGGCGGGACCCAGTCGCTGCACACCAACTCGTACGACGAGGCGCTCCAGCTCCCGAGCGAGGACGCCGTGCGCATCGCGCTGCGTACCCAGCAGATCCTCGCCCACGAGAGCGGCGTCGCGGACAGCGTCGACCCGTTCGCCGGCAGCTACTACGTCGAGTGGCTCACCGACACGATGGAGGCGGAGGCCCGGAAGTACTTCGACGCGATCGACGAGATGGGCGGCGTCATCGCCGGCATCGAGCGGGGGTTCTTCCAGCGCGAGATCCAGGAGGCCTCGTTCCGCTACCAGCGCGACGTCGAGGCCGGCACCGAGAAGATCGTCGGCGTTAACGCCTACGCTGCCGACGCGCCGGTCGCCGTGCCCCGCCTCAAGATCTCCGAGGAGGCCCGGGCCCTGCAGTCCCGCCGGCTCAAGGCCCTGCGGTCCCGACGCGACCCGCGCCGTCACGCGCGAGCCCTGGAGCGCGTCCGTCGCGCAGCCGAGGACCCCGCGACCAACACCATGCCCGCGGTGCTCGACGCGCTTAAGGCGCGCGCGACGCTGGGCGAGATCGTCCGGGCCTTCCAGGACGTCTTCGGCCGGTACCGCGAGCGGTCGATGTACTGAGTCCCCCCACGCCCGGAACCCCGTGACCGACCGAATCCCCGAGGCCGACGGCCGCCCGGTGCCTGGTGGGCGGGACCGCTACCGGGCCGCGCTCAACGGCCTCTACCGCCGCCGTCGCTTCGGCCTGCGTCCGGGGCTCGAACGAATTCGGGGGCTCCTCGAGGCCCTCGGGCATCCGGAGCGCACCTACCCCGCCGTCCACATCACGGGCAGCAAGGGCAAGGGGTCCGTCGCGGCGATGACCGCCGCGATCCTGAGCGCCCACGGGCTGCGGACGGGCCGGTTCACCTCCCCGCACCTAGCGAGCTACCGCGAGCGGATCCAGATCGATGGCCGGTCGATCGGGGCCCGCGAGGTCGTCGCGGGGGTCGAGCGGGTCGACGCGGCGGCCCAACGGCTGGAGGCGACCGGCACGATCGACCACGCGCCGACGTTCTTCGAGGTCACGACCGCGATCGCCCTCGACTGGTTCGCGCGACGCCGGGTCGACGCGGCGGTCGTGGAGGTCGGCATGGGCGGGCGGCTCGACTCGACGAACGTGCTCGATGCGCGCGTCGGCGTCGTGACGACGATCGAGCTCGAGCACACGGAGCTCCTGGGGTCGACCCGCTCCGCGATCGCCCGCGAGAAGTCCGGCATCTTCCACCCCGGCATGACCGGGGTCGTCGGCGAGCTTCCCCCGGACGCCCTCGCCACGGTCGAGGCCGAAGCCGGCCGCCTCGGCGTCCCGCTCTGGCGCCTCGGGACGGAGGTCCGGGTCGACGAGCGGCGCCTCGACGCGGAGGGCCAGACGTTCCGGGTGCGCGTCCCGGGCGCGACGTTCGACGCGGTCCGCCTGCCGCTGCTCGGGCGGTTCCAGCCGGGGAACGCCGCGCTCGCGATCGGCGCGGCGGTCCGCTTCGCCGCCGCGACGGGGCGCTCGATCGATCCCGACCGGGTGCGCGCGGGTCTCGCCGACGTCCGCTGGCGGGGCCGCCTCGAGCGCGTCGCCCGGCGGCCGGAGCTCTACTACGACGTCGCGCACACCCCCGAGAGCGCCCGCGCGGTCGCGCAGAGCCTCGCGGAGATCGCGCCGCTCGCGGACCCGTCCGAGTGCGCGATCGTCTTCGGCGTGCTGCGGGGCAAGGACGTCGAGCGGATCCTGGACGCGCTCGCGCCGCTCGCCCGGACCCTCGTCGTCGTTCCCGTGCGCTCGGAGCGCGCCGTGCCGCCCGCGGAGCTTCGGGTCGCCGGGGTCGGCCGGTTCCCCCGGATCGTCCTCGCGCCGGACGTGGAGCAAGGCGTGCGCGTGGCCCGGGCGGCGACCGGGCCGGACGGGTTCACGCTCGTCGTCGGCAGCGACTACCTCATCGGCGAGCTCGTGCGACGGGAGGGGGCGGCGCCGGACGAGCCGGACCTCTCGGACCCCGGCACGGAGTCGGTCCCGGCCGTCGGAGGACGGCAGTCGTGAGGCGGGCCGCGCCGGTACCGTTCCCGTGGGAGACGGTCCTCGACCGCCTGTCGGCCCTCTATCGGACCGGCGACTGGCGGACCCCGTACCTCCGGGACCACGCGGAAGACCCGTTCCAGGTCCTGGTCGGCACGATCCTCTCCCAGCGGACCCGGGACGCGAACACCGACGTCGCGAGCGCCCGCCTGTTCGCGCGGTACCCGGATGCCCGCGCGCTCGCGGGGGCCCGGGCCGAGGCGATCGAGCCGCTCATCCGGGCGACCGGGTTCTACCGCATGAAGGCCCGGGGCGTGCGGGCGTGCGCCCAGGCGCTCCTCGACCGGTTCGGCGGCGAGGTCCCCCGGGACTTTGAGTCGCTCGTGAGCCTGCCGCACGTCGGCCCGAAGACGGCGAACTGCGTGCTCGTGTTCGGGTACGGGATCCCGGCGATCCCGGTCGACACCCACGTGCACCGGATCGCGAACCGCCTCGGCGTCGTCCGCACGCGGACGCCCGAAGCGACGGAGCGGGCGCTCGCGCGCGTGGTGCCGCGCGCCTACTGGATCCCCCTCAACCCGCTGCTCGTCCAGCACGGGCAGAACCTGTGCCGGCCCCGGCGGCCGCGCTGCCCCGAGTGCCCGATCGCCGACCTCTGCGCCACGGGGCGGGCGCTCAGGGCGGGCCGGGACCCCCCGCGAGCGGAGGACCGGCCGCCGCGGCCGCGCGCACGGTCGCGGGCAGCGAGACCAGGGCGGCGAGCGTCGCGGCGGTCACCCCCGCGATCACCTCCCAGCCGACGGAGTACGACGTCGCCGCGACGATCCAGCCGAACAGGAACAGCACCAGCGCGCCGCCGGCGAGCTGGATCGAGTTGAACAGCCCGATCGCGAGCGGGATCTCCGCGCTCGGCACCGACCGCCAGAAGTGGGGGAGCACGTACATCACGGCGTAGACGAACCCGTAGCCGAACGAGAAGACGACGCCGATCGCCACGATCTCGACGAGCCCGACGAACGGCAGCAGGGCCAGGAGGACCGCGCCGAGGACGGTGGCGACCAGGAACTGGGTCCGGTGGTTCCGGAACCGTTCCGCGATCGGTCCGCCGACCGGGCCGCCGAACAGGCTCGGGAGCACGAAGGCGGTCCCGACCGCGCCCGCGAGCGCGAGCGACCAGCCGTGCACGACCTGGCCCCACGGCACGATGAACTGGCCCGTCGCGAAGGAGGCGCCCTCGAGTCCGATGAACGCGAACCCGACCGCCCAGACCCCCCGGTACCGCAGCGCGGCCGGGAGCCCGCCCGAGGGTCGGGCGACCGGGCGGGCGCCCGCGCCGCGCGGGATCGCGAACACGGCGATTACCGTGAGGACGCCGAGCAGGGCCCCGCCGAGCACGAGCGAGTTGCGCCACCCGAGCGGTGGGATCAGGAGGGCGGTCACGAACACGCCCAGCGCCGAGCCGAGGCTGAACGCGGAGCTGAAGGTGCCGACGGGGAGCCCCCGGTGCCCGGGCGGGTAGAGGCTCGCGACGAGGCCGATCGCCGGAGAGAAGAACAGCGCGGCCCCGAACCCGGCGGCGAGACGGAACGCGAGCAGGGTGGGGAACGACGGGGCGAGGCCGCTCGCGATGCCGCCGACCGCGAGGAGCCCCGCCCCCCAGAGGGAGACGCTGCGGGGTCCGAAGCGCCGCGCGAGGAACCCGGCCGGTACCTGGAGCAGGCCCGCCCCGACGAGGAACGCGGCCGTGAGGAGGCCGAACTCCGCCGGGCCCACCGAGAAGGCGGCGCCGATGGGCAGCAGCGCCGGGCCGACGTCGAACCAGTTGTACGCGTAGGCGACCCGCAGGGCGATCAGGACGATCGTCGCCCGCAGCACCGCGGACCGGTCGAGCCCGCTTGCCCCGTTCCCCGTCGCCACCGCTCCGACCGCCTCATCCGCCCGACCGCGGCCGGCCGGGCGGCGGGCCCCGCGGGGATTCGCCAAACGGTTTTAGGGGGGAGGGGCGTCGGCGACCGTTCATGGACGATGCGGAGTACGACCTCGCGTTCTTCCACCGGAACGGGTTCCACCGGCGGACGTGCTCCGGCTGCGGCCACGCATTCTGGACCCTCGGCGACCACCACCGCTGCCAGGAGGCCCCGTGCGTGGAGTACGGGTTCCTCGGGAAGCCGATCTTCGCCCGACCGCAGTCGCTCGACTCGATGCGGGAGACGTACCTCGGGTTCTTCGAGCAGCGCGGCCACACCCGGGTCCGCCGGTATCCGACCGTCGCCCGGTGGCGCAACGACGTGTTCTTCGTGCAGGCATCGATCTACGACTTCCAGCCGTGGGTGACCAGCGGGGCGATCCCGCCCCCGGCGAACCCGCTCACGATCAGCCAGCCGTGCCTGCGGTTCAACGACCTCGAAGAGATCCCGCGGAGCGGACGTCACTTCACGACGTTCGAGATGATGGCGCACCACGCCTTCAACCGCCCCGACCACGAGGTCTACTTCAAGGAGCGGTGCGCCGAGCTGTGCCACGAGCTCCTCACGGAGACGCTCGGGCTCGACGCGCGGGCGATCACGTACAAGGAGGAGGTCTGGGAGGGCGGCGGCAACCTGGGGCCGTCGCTCAGCGTCGGCGCCTCGGGGCTCGAGCTCGCGACGCTCGTCTTCATGGAGTACGTGCGCGACGGCGACGCCCTCAAGCCGATGCCGCTCACGGTCGTCGACACCGGCTACGGCCTCGAGCGGTTCGTCTGGGCGAGCCGCGGCACGCGGACCGCGTACGAGGCGGTCTTCGGGGAGACGTTCGAGGAGATGCGCCGAACGTTCTCGGCCGCCGACGCGGCGATCCTCCTCGACCACGCGCGCTCGGTGAACTTCATGCTCACCGACGGGATCGTCCCGTCGAACAGCAAGGCCGGCTACTTCGCGCGGCTGCTGATCCGCCGCTCGATCCGGATCCTGCAGAAGACCCCCGAGGCGCCCGAGCTCGTCGCGATCCTCGACCGATCGGCGCGGGACCTCGCCCGCCACTTCCCCGAGATCGGGGAGCACCGGGACGATCTCCACCGGGTCGTCGCCGCGGAGGCGGAGCGGTTCCAGGAAGCGATCGAGCGGGCCCGACAGACGATCCGTCGGCAGGAGGAGAAGGCGCTCGCCGCCGGCTCGCGCATCACCGGCGAGGACCTCCTCACGTGGTACGACTCCCTCGGCGTGCCGCCGGACCTCGCCGTCGAGGAGCTGAAGCAACCGCCGCCGATCCCCGAGGGGTTCTACGCCCAGGTCGCCGCCCGGCACGAAGGCGAGGCCCCCGCGACGGACTACGCGGAGGTGACCGAAGGGCTCCCGGAGGTGCCGGCGACCGTGCCCCCGACCGAAGTGCTGTACTACCTCGACCCGTACACGGTCGCCTTCGACGCCCACGTCGTCTGGAGCCACGGCCCGTTCGTCGCGCTGGACCGCACGTACTTCTATCCGACCGGCGGCGGGCAGGTGACGGACAAGGGCGCCCTCGGGGATCGGGCCGTGGTCGACGTCGAACGCCGCGGGCCGTGGGTCCTCCACCGCCTCGAGCGGGAGGCCCCCTGGCGCGCGGGCGAGCGCGTCCACGGGCGCATCGACGCGGGCCGCCGCACCCAGCTGATGCAGCACCACACCGCGACGCACCTGCTCAACGGCGCCCTCCGGGAAGTGCTCGGACCGCACGTCTGGCAGGCCGGGGCCTACAAGGGACCGGAGGCGGCGCGGATCGACATCACGCACTTCCGGGCCCTCTCGAAGGAGGAACTCCACCGGGTCGAGCGCCGGGCCAACCAGATCGTCCGCGAGGACCGTCCGGTGAAGAGCTACTTCGAGTCGCGCGGGGAGGCGGAGCGCCGGTTCGGGTTCACGCTCTACCAGGGCGGCGCGGTGCCCGGGCGCGAGCTGCGGGTCGTGGAGGTCCCGGGCTTCGACGTCGAGGCGTGCGGGGGCACCCACTGCACCCACACGAGCGAGGTCGGCGCGATCGCCCTCCTCGACACCGACCGGATCCAGGACGGGATCGTGCGGCTCATCTTCGCGAGCGGCGAGCGCGCGCTCGATCTCCGCGAGGAGCACGAGGAGATCCTCAAGGAGGCGTCCCGACGGCTCGGCGTCCCCGTGACCCAGCTGCCGGAGGGGATCGACCGACTGCTCGGCGAGATCGAGGAGGGACGACGCGCCACGCGGGACCGCCGCAAGGACGACCTCGGGGCCGTCGCGGCCCGGCTGCTCGCGGAGGCGACCGAGCAGATCGCCGGGATCACGGTCGCCGCGGCCGCGACCCAGCTCGACCGCGCGGGGCTCATGGAGCTCTCGCGCCTCCTCACGCGGGCGCCGGACCGCGTGGCGATCCTCACCGGCGAGCAGGAGGGCAAGGGGACGCTGTTCGTCGGCTCCACGTCCGCGAAAGTGGCGGCGAACGCGCTCGTCGAAGCGGCCCGCCCCGTCTTTGGGGGCCGCGGCGGGGGGAATCCGGCGGCGGCCACGGCGGTCGGCGAGCCGGGGGCGCCGCTCGCGCAAGCGCTCGAAGCGGCCCGCGCCGAGGCGCGGCGGGCGGCGACCGCATGACCGGGGCCCGCGTGTCTTGGGGTGCGAAACCTTTACGTTCCGAACGTGCCCATGAAGGGCCCGGACCTCAGGATGGGGCTCAGGGCCTTCGGAGCCCGGGCCGTCCGTGCGGTCCGAGGATCCCATGACTGCGAGTGACGGAAGCACCGTAGGGGGCGTTCCCCCGGAGGTCGTCGCGTTCCTGAGCGGCAAGGGCGGGCGCTCGCTGATCATCAAGGGCGGGGCCGGTACGGGAAAGACGACGTTCGGACTGGAGCTGCTCGAGCGCGTCGGTCAGCCGAACCGCTCGTACTATCTTTCGACGCGGGTCGGCGATGAGGCATTGTACCGCCAGTTCCCGTGGCTGCGCACGACCGAGATGCGCTCGCGGGTCCTCGACTCCGCGAAGCTGTTCCTCGACGCCATCAGCGCCGGCGGCAAGAGCCGCGAGCCCGAGCTCCCGGAGTCGGAGCAGAAGAAGATCCGGGCCGGCCGCGAGGTGCTCGGGAGCTTCGGCCAGGAACGGGGGCCGCCGACGCGGGTCGACCGCTCGCACCTCCAGGCGCTCCTCAAGCGGAGCCCGATGCCCGAGGTCGAGAACGTCTACAACCGCATCGAGCGCAACCTCCCCGAGAAGTCGCTGCTCGTCATCGACTCGCTCGAGGGGGTGACCCACAAGTACGGTCTCGAGATGGAAGAGTTCGTGATGGCGCTCCAGAAGGACCTCGTCGAGGGGTCGAGCTCGGACGTCGTCATGATCCTCGAGAAACCCGAGGCCGGCGGCATCGAGTACCTCGTCGACGGCCTCATCTCGATCCAGCGCGAGGAGCTCGACGAGCGCCGCGTGCGGCACCTGCGGCTCGAGAAGCTGCGGGCCACGAACATCGGGCGCGCCCGGTACGCCGTGACCTTGAACGGCGGCCGCTTCGAGGCGCTCGGGTCCGAGCGGGCCGGCAACGCGCCGGCGGGCTCGGGGGCCTGGAAGCCGTACCCGGATCCCGAGCGGCACTACTCGACGGGGATCCCCGACTTCGACACCCTCCTGGGCGGCGGGCTGCGCCGCGGCAGCTTCAACGCGTTCGAGGTCGACGTCAACGTGGGGATCGACGACTACTACATGCTGTTCACGCCGACGTTCCTCAACTTCCTGAGCCAGGGCCGCGGCATCATCGCGGTGCTCGCGGGCGGCGAATCCCCGGAGAAGCTGCGCGACACGCTGGTGCGGCACATCCCGCCGAACCAGTTCGACACGCGCGTCCGGATCCCCGACTACACCGCGAACGAGACGGAGGATCCGTACATCCTGCCGATGGCGCGCTACGGCCGCGACGAGGCGACGCGCGCGATGGTGACCGCCGAGAAGGCGGTCGCGGGCCCCGACCGCAAGCCGTTCATCGAGTACACCGCGTTCGACACGTTCGAGAGCCTGATGGGCGACCAGATCGCGATCCGGATGTACTTCCAGGGCGTCGCCCGGACGAAGCACGTCGGGAACCTGGGCATCGGGCTCCTCAAACCCGGGCTGCTGGTCTCGAGCGAGATCCTCAACATGATGGACACGTACTTCCGCATCATCAACATCGACAACGCCCCGTGCATCTACGGGATCCGGCCGCGCACGACGATCTACGCGATCAGCCCGGACCCCGAGAAGGGCGCGCCCCACGCCGTCCTGACGCCCGTCGTCTAGGGCGGGGCGCAACGGCCTAGCCGACGAGCCCGAGCGCGAGCCACGCGATCAGGTAGAGCGCGAGCGCCGGCACCAGGATCATCGCGAGGTCGTCGTCCATCCACCGGACCGTCGGGCCCTCGACGACGACCGCGAGGGCCGCGGCGACGACCGCGAGGCCGGCCGAGTCGGCCACCGGCCAGCCCCCCAGCACGGCGAGGCCGAGGAATGCGAGCCCGGCGTAGAGGGCGAACGGGAGCCCTGGCCCGAGCCGCCGGCGCGACGGGCTCGCCCGGAGCTCGCCCGCGACGGGATCGACGATCGCCGTGCCGAGGATCACGGCCGCACCGATCGGCATCGGCGGGAGGAGCAGCGCGGCGCAGAGCGCGATGCTGTAGAGCGCGTAGCTCCCGATGCGTGCGCGCTCGTACGGTCGGAGCGTGGGCAGCTCGAGGCCCGCGAGGTGCCGGAGGAGCTCGAGGAGCAGCACCGCCGCGAGCACGGCGAGGAGCACGTACGGCTTCGGCACCCCGAGAAAGAAGTTCTCCGGGAGGACGTAGTAGACGACCGCGGCCGCCCCGAGGGCGTGCAGCACGCGGCGCCAGACCCGGTCGCCGAGCGCTTCGTCGCCGCCGAGCTGGGCTCCGAGCCACCGTCGGAACCGGCCGTGACGGTGCAGCCGGAGGTCCATTCGAGCCCGGGAGTCGTCCCGTCGGGTATGAAGGTGCGGGGCCGGCGGCCCCAAGGGTTTTCTCTCGACGCGCCTCGCTCCGGGCCGTGAAGGTCACGGTCCTGGTCGGCAGCAAGTCGGACCTCGAGATCGCCGAGAAGGTGCGCGCCCGCCTGGGGGACCTTCGGATCCCCTGCGAGGTGCACGTCGCCTCGGCCCACCGCAACCCGGACAAGGTGGACCGACTGGTGCGCGACCCCGAGACCGACGTCTTCGTCGCCATGGCCGGTCTCTCGGCCGCGCTCCCCGGGGTCGTCGCGGCCCGGACGCTGAAGCCGGTCGTCGGGGTCCCGCTCCACCGGGGGCTCGGGCTCGACAGCCTCCTGTCGGTCGTCCAGATGCCGCCGGGGATCCCGGTGGCGTCCGTCGGCCTCGACGCCGCCGAGAACGCCGCGCTGCTCGCCGCCGAGATCCTCGCGATGAAGTACCCCGAGGTCCTCGCCGGGCTCGAGGCGTACCGCGCGAAGTGGCGCGAGGAGCCCGCTCCCCCCGCCGGTCCGAATCCGTGATCGACCCCGCGCGGTTCTGCGACGAGGCGATCGCGAAGCTCCGGGCGGACGTCCCGGGCCGGGCGATCATCGCCGCCTCGGGCGGCATCGACAGCACGACCGCCGCGCTCCTGACCGAGCGCGCGCTCGGCGACCGCGCCCGGGCGATCTTCGTCGACACCGGTCTCCTGCGCGCCGGCGAGGTCGAGACGGTCTCCGCATTCTTCCGCGCGAGCGGGCTCCGCTTCGAGGTCCTCCCCGCGGCCGACCGCTTCTTTTCGGCGCTCGCCGGGGTCGTCGAACCCGAGGAGAAGCGCCGCCGCATCGGGGAGACGTTCATCCGGCTCTTCGAGGTCGAGGCCGCGAAGGTCGGCACCGACCGGCTCGTCCAGGGCACGATCGCGCCCGACTGGATCGAGAGCGGCGGCGCGCTCCGCGACACCATCAAGACGCACCACAACGTCGGCGGCGTCCCGAAGGACAGCCGGCTCGTCCTCGTGGAGCCGCTCCGCGACCTCTACAAGGACGAGGTCCGCGCGGTCGCGCGGCACCTCGGCATCCCGGCGGCCGACCGGCAGCCGTTCCCCGGTCCCGGGCTCGCGGTCCGCGTGAACGGGCCGGTGACCCCCGATCGGGTGCGTCGGGCCCGGATCGCCAACGCGATCGTCGAGGAGGAGGTCGAGCGGGCGGTCGCCGCGGGCGCGATGAAGCGGCCGTGGCAGTACTTCGCCGTGCTGCTGCCGGTCCGCACGGTGGGGGTCACGGGCGACAACCGCGTCTACGGCGAGGCAGTGAGCGTCCGCGTGGTCGACTCGGTCGACGCCATGTCGGCGGTCGCGATGGACGTGCCGCGGGCGGTCCTCGCCCGGATGGCGGAGCGGATCACGCGCGAGCTCACCCAGGAGGTCGTCCGCGTGCTCTACGACGTGACCGACAAGCCCCCGGCGACGATCGAGTGGGAGTGAGCCCGCCCGGGCGAAGACCCTAAGAGGCGAGGGACCTCGCGCGATCGACCGATGAGCGACGCCGCGACCCCGACGCCCCTGCGCACCGTCCGGATCCCGGAGGAGGTCGTCCGGGCGCTCGAGCGGCGCATGCGCGGGAGCTCCTTCGAGTCCGTGGACGCGTTCGTCGCCTTCGTGCTCGCCCGCCTCGCCGAGGAGCCCGGGGCCGGGGCGTTCAGCGCCGAGGACGAGCAGCACCTCAAGGAGCGGCTCCGCTCCCTCGGCTACATCGATTAGCCTCCGGGGGCCGGCAACGGTTATCGGGCCCGGCTCCGTGAGGCGCCCGTGCTCGCCTGCCCGTTCTGCGGCGCGCCCGAGACCGACCGGTTCGAGATCGAGGGGCGGCGGTTCCTCGTCTTCGGCTGCCAGTTCTCGCCGCGCGTGGAAACCGATCTCTCGGACGCTGAGATCGCGGAGCGCCTGCGCTCCGCCTTCGGCGCTCAGGGGCGCGACTACTTCCGGGGCACGTGCGACGCGCTCCACGTTTACGTCACGAAGGGGGAAGGCGCCCGGATCCTGACGAACCCCCCTCCGGGCCCGGCCGCCCCGGGCTAGTCGCCCGAGATCGTCAGCAGGCGCTGGACCACGAAGATCAGGACCCACGAGTACTGCGCCCAGTCGACCCGGTAGAACGCGATCCCGATCGAGAGCGCGAACACGGCGGCCGTCAGGTAGCCGCGCCGGACGAAATAGTGGGAGACCTGTTCCGGCAGATCGGGCTTCGTGAGCCCCGCCCGGCGGGCGTACAACCAGAGGCTGGTCGTCGTGATGCCGAGCGTGATCTGGAGCGCGGCGAACAGGTCGACGGCGTACCGGAAGTTGTACGGGTTGTTCGCGTAGGTCGTGTAGACGCTGAGCACGAACGGCATCACCGCGATCTGCGCGAGGAGCGCCATGTTGAGCCAGACGAGCGCGCTGTCGAAGCGCACGATGTACTGGTACGTGCGGTTGTGGACGATCCACCACACGCCGATCATCACGAAGGCGAACGCGTAGCCGAAGAACGTGGGGAGGTCCTGGTTGAGCGAGGCCCCGAGCTGACCGTTCGTGTGCACGACGGCGATCGAGGGCACGGCCAGCGACAGGACGAGGAGGGTGAGCGCGAACGCGAAGACGCCGTCCGACAGCGCGATGATGCGGCCGAGGTCCTCGCCGGCGATCGAGGTCTGGAGCCGCCGGTGGCCGAACAGGGTCCGGGTGTAGACCGGCTCGGGCTTCGGCGCGTCGGCCATTCGGGCAGGGTAGGAATGCCGCTTCTTGAGCCCGACGGGCGCCGCGGAGGGAGGGCCCGCGGGGTCCCTCAGGCCCTCAGGGACGGCGCCACCTTCGCGAGGGCGGGCCCGGTGGGGACCAGGTGGCGGGCGAGCCCGAGCTCCTCGGGGGAGGCGCCGAGCGCGAGGCCAACGACCTGGGGGAGGTGGAAGACCGGCAGGTCGAGCCGGTGGCCGACCGTGCGCGCCGCCTGGTTCTGGAACGAGTCGAGGGAGATGTGGCAGAGCGGGCACGGCGTCGCCATCGCGTCCGCGCCGTGAGCCTTCGCGTCGTCGATCTGGTGGGCGGCGATCCGCTGGGCCGTCTCGGCCTTCACGAACTGGATCGGGAAGCCGCAGCACATCACGCGGCCGCGGTAGTAGACGGGGGTCGCCCCGACCGCTTCGAGCAGGTCCTCGAAGGCGTGCGGCTCCTCACCGCTCTCCCACTGCATCTCGTCGGCCGGGCGCAAGAGGTGGCAGCCGTAGAACGCGCCGACCTTGAGGCCGTTCAACGGCCGCACGACCTTCGCCTTCACGGCGGCGAGCCCCACGTCCTCCGTGAGGACCCGGAGGAGGTGCTTCACCTTCACCGAACCGCGGTACTCGATGCCGAGCGGCTTCAGGGCCCCGTCGACCCGACGCTTCACGGCCGGGTCCTGGAGGCGCACGTTCGCGAGCGTCAGCATCCCCTGGCAGGTCGAGCAGATCGTGAGAAGGTCGAGCCCCGCGCGCTCCGCGATCGCGAGGTTGCGGGTGTTGATCGCGACGTTGAGGACCTCGTTCGCCTCGTCGACGAACCCGGAGCCGCAGCACGAGAACGTGGGGAACTCCGCGAGCTCGATGCCGAGCGCCCGGCAGACCCAGCGGGTCGCCAGGTCGAGCTCCTTGCCCGACTCCTGGGCGACGCACCCGGGGTAGTACGCGAGCTTCACGAGCCCTCCTGCGGGGGGCGGTCGAGCGCCTCGTAGATCTTCTCGACCTCGTCGAGCCCCTCGATGCGGTGGGGCCGGCGGGCGATCTCGGGCTTCTTGCGCCAGATGCGGAGGCCCTGCCCCGCCTGGGCGGCGAGGCCGACGACCCCGCTCGTCTGGCGGACGAGCTTCATCTCGCTGAGGAGCCCGCGCTCGCGGATGTTCTCCTTGAACCCGATCGCATGCTTCGAGCCCGCCTCGGTGCCTCCCTGCACCTGGATCGCGAGCTCCTTCAGGTCGCGGATCCGCTCCGACGGGCGGACGTCCTTGGGGCAGGCCTCCGTGCAGAGGTGGCAGCGCAGGCACAGCCACAGCCCGTTCGGCTGGATGCGGACGAGCCGTTCCTGCGTCGCGGAGTCCCGGGGGTCGACGACGAACCGGTACAGCTTCGCGAGCGCCATCGGGCCCGGGAACGCAGGGTCGGCGGAGACGGCGGGGCAGGCGGAGTAGCACGCGGCGCACGCGATGCAGCGCGGGGTCTCCTTGAACCGCTCGACCTGGGCGGGGGTCATCGAGGTCGCCCGGTCCTCGGGCATCGGGTGGCTGGGGTCGAGGATCAGGTGCGGCTCGATGGAGTCGTACCGCTGCCAGAACGGCTGCTGGTCGACGACGAGGTCGCGGAGCACGGCCTGGTTGCGCATCGGCTCGATGACGATCCGGCCGTGACGCTCCATCTCGGGCCCGATCTGGGTCTCGCACGCGAGGCGGCTCTTCGAGTTCACCTGCATCGCGCACGATCCGCAGATCGCGCTGCGGCAGGAGTACCGGAGCGTGAGCGTCGGGTCCTGCTCGGCGCGGATCTGGAGCAGCGCGGAGAGGACCGGGGTGTGCGGCGCCAGGTCGAGGGCGAACCGCTGGTAGCGCGGCTCCCGGTCCTTCGAGGGGTCGAACCGGTATACGTCGAAGACCGCCGAGATCGTTGCGTCCGCCATCAGTAGACCCGTTCCTTCGGTTCCCACCGCGTGTAGGCGACCGGGGCGTACGAGAGCTCGGGTCCCGTCGGCGACCGGGTCGCGATCGTGTGCTTCATCCAATGGGCGTCGTCCCGCTTCGGGAAGTCGGTCCGCGCGTGGGCGCCGCGGCTCTCCGTCCGGGCGTACGCCCCGACGACGATCACTTCGGCGAGCTCGAGCATGTGGCCGGTCTCGAGCGCGTCGGAGACGTTGAGGTTGTAGATGGACGACCGGTCGACGACGCGCACCTTCTGGAACCGATCCTTGAGCGCGCGGATGCGCCGGAGCCCTTCGAAGAGGTCCGCCTCGTTGCGGTAGATGCCCACATACCGCTCCATCGTGGCCTGCATCTCTGTCCGCAGGGCGGACGGGTCCTCGCCGTCGGTCCGGCTCGACCAGGCCCGGAACGGCGCGACCGCCGCGTCGAGGTCGGTGGCGTGCATCGTGGAGGCGGGGGCCTTGTCGACGTAGGCGGCGGCGGCGGCCCCGGCCTCCCGGCCGAAGACCAGCGTCTCGAGCAGCGAGTTGCCGCCGAGCCGGTTCGCCCCGTGGATCGAGACGCACGCGGCCTCGCCGGCCGCGAACAGCCCGGGGAGGCTCGTCGCGCCCTGGATCGTCGTCCCGATCCCGCCCATCATGTAGTGCTGCGCCGGGTAGACGGGGATCGGCTGGGTGATGGGGTCGATGCCGGCAAAGTGACGGGAGTAGTCGACGATCTCCTGGAGCCGGCTCTCGACCTTCTCCCGGCCGAGGTGCATCAGTTCCAGGTGCACGTAGCCGCCATACGGGCCCGAGAACCCCCGCCCTTCGGCCACCTCCGTGACGATCGCGCGCGAGACGACGTCGCGCGAGGCGAGCTCGAGCACGTGCGGCGCGTACTTCGCCATGAACCGCTCGCCGTTCGCGTTCTTCAGGATCCCGCCTTCTCCGCGGGCCCCTTCGGTGATCAGGATGCCGGACTCGAGCAGGGCGGTGGGATGGAACTGGACGAACTCGAGGTCCTTCAGCTGGGCGCCGGCCTCGTACGCCGCCGCGGTCCCGTCGCCCGTGCAGCTGTGCGCGTTCGTCGTCCGGCCGTAGACGCGACCGAACGGGCCAGTAGCCATCACGACGGCGGGCGCCTGGATCTCCTCGAAGTTGCCGTGCCGGCGATCGAACGCGACGAGCCCCTGCATCCGCCCCTCGCGGACGACCAGGTTGGTCACGTCCCACTCCTCGTAGAGCGTGAAGTCCTCCGTCCCGATCCGCTCCCAGAGGGCCTGCAGGAGGGCGAGCCCGGTCCGGTCCGCGGCATAGATCGTCCGGGGGAAACCGGCCCCGCCGAACGCCCGGCGCGCGAGCGAGCCGTCGTCCGACCGGCTGAAGATCGTGCCGAAGTGCTCCATCTCGACGACGACCGGCCCCGCGCGCTGGCAGAAGAACTCGATCGCGTCCTGGTCGCCGAGGTAGTCCGACCCCTTCACCGTGTCGTAGATGTGGGTCTCGACCGAGTCCTCCTTCCCGACCGCCGCGTTGATCCCGCCCTGGGCCGCGCCCGAGTGGGAGCGCAGCGGGTGGAGCTTCGACACGATGGCGACGTCCTTGCCGGCGTCGATCGCCGCGAGGGCGGCGCGCTGCCCCGCGAGGCCGGCGCCGATCACGACGACCTCGTGCTTCTGCATGCCGCGCGGCCGCAACTCGGCCGAGGTTTAATCGGTGTCGTCTGGGACCGAGGTCGGAGCGCCGGGCGACGGGGCTCTACCGGCTTCCCCGGGGTTCCTCGGTGAACCGGGCGTAATCGGCGCGTGAGCCGTTATATAGCGACCTCGGGTCCGTCGCTCCGATTCCGTACCGGGAGGTTCGAGGATGCACAGCTCCATCAGTGCCGTCGACGAGGAGCGCCTGCTCAAGGGGACGACGACGATCGGCCTCGTCTGCAAGGACGGGGTGGTCCTCGCGACCGAGCGTCGCGCCACGGCCGGCACGATGATCTCGAACAAGCAGACCCAGAAGGTCTTCAAGATCGATCAGAACATCGGCATCACGATCGCCGGGCTGGTCGGCGACGCCCAGGTCCTGGCCCGCTACCTCAAGGCCGAGGTCTCGCTCTACCGGCTTCGCCGCAGTGCCCCCCTGAGCGCCGAGGGCGCGGCCACGCTCCTCGCGAACATCCTCTCGGGGAACCGGTACTACCCCTACTACGCCTGGCTGATCCTCGGCGGCGTCGACGGTAAGGGCGGCCACGTCTTCTCGGTCGACCCGGCCGGGGGATGCATCGAGGACCGGTTCGTCTCGGTCGGCTCGGGCTCGACGTTCGCCTACGGCCTCCTGGAGGAGGGCTACTCCCGCGACATGTCGACGTCCGACGGGGTCGACCTCGCGCTGCGCGGCCTTACGGCGGCGATGAAGCGCGACAGCGCGAGCGGCGACGGCTACCTCGTCCACGTGATCACGGCCAAGGGCTACCGCGAGCTCGACGACGACGAAATTAATAAGCGCCTGAAGGCCCTCAAGATACCGTTGCCTCCGGCCCTCCCGTAGGCGGCCGGGGCCTCGTGCCCCAACCCTTTCGCGCGAACCGCTTCCTCCGTGAATGAGTTTCGACTCGTTGCTAGAACAAACCCGGGAAGCCCTGAAAGAGGTGCTACCGGAGACGATCGAGGTCACCGACATCGAGCTGGAAGGCCCGCACATCGTGCTCTACACGAAGCAGCTGGACGCCTTCCTCTCGGGCGGGGACCTGCTGCGCCAGATCGCCCAGCGCCTCCACCGGCGGGTCCTCGTCCGCAGCGACCCCGCGACGCTCATCGATCCCAAGGAGGCCGAGAAGAACATCCGGGAGCTGATCCCTCCGGAAGCGGAGATCAACCAGCT
The DNA here is from genome assembly GCA_035502475.1 of Thermoplasmata archaeon. GTDB lineage: Archaea > Thermoplasmatota > Thermoplasmata > Lutacidiplasmatales > UBA184 > Lutacidiplasma. The sequence continues at coordinate 49,857 of DATJUJ010000001.1, read as the reverse complement.
GTTCTTCGAGCCCGAGACCGGCGAGGTCACGATCGAGGCCGCGAACCCGGGGGCTGCCATCGGACGCGGCGGCTCGGTCCTCAACGACCTGAAGCGGAAGATCGGCTGGGTGCCGACCGTCGTTCGGACCCCTCCGATCCCCTCGAAGACCGTCGAAGAGGTGCGGATCCACCTCCGCAACTCGTTCGACGACCGGCGCTCGTTCTTGAAGAAGGTCGGCATCCGGATCGCCCGCGACCCGCTGCCCGAAAAGCTGTGGGCGCGGAACACGGCGCTCGGGGGCTACCGCGAGGTCGGACGGAGCGCCCACCTCCTGACGACGCAGAATTCGAAGGTGCTGATCGACTGCGGCATCGACCCGGGCTCCGACCGAACCCCGTACTTCAACGCCCCCGAGCTCCTGCCGCTCGACTCCCTCGACGCGGTCGTCGTGACCCACGCCCACTTGGACCACTGCGGGCTCGTCCCGGTGCTGCTCAAGTACGGGTACAAGGGCCCGATCTACTGCACGGCCCCGACCCGGGATCTGATGACGCTGATGCTGCTGGACGCGATCAAGGTCGTGAACCAGGAGGCGCGCCGGGGCCTCTACGACTCCTCGCACGTCCGCGAGCTCGTCACCCGCACGATCCCGCTCCGATGGGGCGAGACGACCGACGTCGCGCCGGACATCCGGCTCACGATGCACAACGCGGGCCACATCCTGGGCTCGTCGATCTGCCACTTCCACCTCGGCGAGGGCGACCACAACCTCGCCTACTCCGGCGACATCAAGTTCGAGCGCAGCTGGCTGTTCAACCCGGCGGCGAACCGGTTCCCCCGGCTCGAGACGCTCGTCCTCGAGTCGACGTACGGCGGCTACCGCGACATCCAGCCGAGCCGGCAGCAGGCGACCGACCAGTTCACGGCCCTCGCGACGAAGATCGTCGCCCGGGGCGGGCACCTCATCGTACCCGTCTTCGCCGTCGGCCGGTCCCAGGAGGTGATGCTCGTGCTCGAGGAGCGGATGCGCGAGGGCCGGATCCCGCGCGTGCCGGTCTACCTGGACGGCATGATCTTCGAGGCGACCGCGATCCACACGGCGTACCCCGAGTTCCTCAACAGCCAGCTGCGGACCCAGATCTTCCAGCAGGGCGACAATCCGTTCCTCTCCGACGTCTTCCGCCGCGTCGACTCCGGCGCGATGCGGATGTCGATCATCGACGACAAGCAGCCGTGCATCGTCCTGGCGACCTCGGGGATGATGAGCGGGGGGCCCGTGATGGAGTACTTCCGCGGCTGGGCGCCCGACGAGAAGAACGGCCTCCTGTTCGTCGGCTACCAGGCGGAGGGCACGTTCGGCAAGCGGCTCCAGCGCGGGCTCACCGAGGCCCAGTTCTCGGACGGCAACCGTCAGGCGACCATCCCGGTCCGGCTCGACATCGCGACGATCGAAGGGTTCTCCGGTCACTCGGACCGGGTCCAGCTGATGAACTTCGTCGCGTCGCTCGATCCCCGGCCCCGCACGATCATCCTCAACCACGGGGAGGAGTCGAAGACGATCGACTTCTGCGCGAGCCTCCACAAGCGCTTCAACGTGGACTCGCGCAACCCGTACAACCTCGAGGCGGTCCGGTTGCTCTGATCGCCCCGTTGGACGAAACGCTTTATACCGATTCCCGGGTCGACGAGTTCACGCTCACTCCCGGCGGCGCACGGTACCTCCATGGGCTCGAGCACACGACGGTTCCTCGTCCTGGGTCTTGACGGGGGCACGTTCGACCTGCTCGACCCGCTCATGGAGGCCGGGGAGCTCCCGTTCCTCCGCTCGCTCGTCCGGGGGGGCCTGCGCGCGCCCCTCACCTCCGTCTATCCCGCGAAGACGATCCCCGCCTGGTACTCCTTCGCGACGGGCCAGGACCCGGGCGAGCTCGGGATCTTCGGGTTCACCGAGCCGGACGGCGGTCCGGGCCGCTCCAAGTTCGTGCAGACGTTCCGTCCGGCGGAGGCGATCTGGGACCGGCTGTCACGACGCGGCGTGAAGGTCGGGGTCCTCAACCTGCCGCTGCGGACCGGCTACCCGCTCCACGGGTTCGTCGTGCCGGGGTTCTTCGCGGAGGAGTCGGAGACGTTCCCGCGCGAGGTGCGGAGGGAGGTCGAGGCCGCGCTCGGTTGCCCGTACCCGGGCGAGTTGCCCGTCTACCGGGCGGCCGACCGCGCGGAGTGGATCGCGGCGGCGACCCGCTCGCTCGTCCAACGGGCCCAGGCCGCGACGGTCCTCACGGGCTCGCACCGGCCCGACTTCCTGTTCGTCCTCTTCCGGGAGACCGACCGGATCGAGCACCAGTTCTGGAACGAGCTCGCGCGCCCGGTCTCCGAGATCCCGACCGACCTGCTCGGGTTCTGGCGCGCGGTCGACACCGCGTGCCGGGACGTCGACGCCGCGTTCCGCGCCGCGGGCGGCCCGTCGATCACCCTCGTCCTGAGCGACCACGGCCACGGGGCCGCGCGCTCCGACTTCCTCACGAACCGCTGGCTCGCCCAGGAGAAGTTCCTGGTCTTCCGCCACGGCGACGCCCTGGGCGGCCGCAACCTCGTCGCGCGGACGATCCTCGCGAGCCAGCGCTACGCGGTGTTCCGGAAGCTCGCCCCGCCGATCGCCGCGTTCCTGGGCGGCCGGCGCCAGCAACGGGTCGCGCGCCTCGTGGGCGGCGCGACCTCGTTCGAGCAGATGGCGTCGCGCATCGACTGGCAGCGCACGCTGGCGTACTCGTATCCGGTCCCCGAGGGGATCTACCTCAACACGCAGAACCCCGAGCTCGCGCACGACCCCGCGCGACGGGAGGCGGTCCTCGCGGACCTCAAGCGCCGCCTCGAGGCGTACCCCGACGCCCGCATCGAGGTGTTCGATCCGCGGACGATCTACCGGGGGAACCACCTCGAGCGGGCCCCGTCGCTGCTGTTCCGGGTCGACGGGATGACCACCGAGCCGTACATGGACTTCCGCTACCCGCGCCCGCTCATCCGCGAACGGCCCGACTTCTTCTTCGGGTCGGGGACGCACCGGATGAACGGGATCCTGATCGCGGCCGGCGAAGGGGTCCGGCCGGGGCAGGTCCACCAGGCGCTGAGCCTGCTCGATGTCGCCCCGACGATCCTCGAGGGCATGGGGATCCCCGCGGGCCCGGAGCTCGGCGGCCGCTCGTTCGCCGGTCCCCTGGGCTTCGCCACGTGAGCCGGGGTCGGTCGGAACCCTTTTCGGCCCGGGCCCTTAGACGGACCGGATGACCCTCCGACGGGTCGACGTCATCGCCGCCGGCTCGCCGAGCGCCGACCCCTACGACCCGCGGGCGACCGCCTGGGCGCTCGCCGCCGGGTTCGCGACGCTCGGCGCCGACGTGCGCGTCCTGCACCCGGCGACCGACGCGGACGGCGCCGGCCCCCCCGGGATCGCGTCGGTCCCCGTGCCGCTGCCGCTCCGCCACCCCGGCGCGGCGGCCGAGCCGGCCGAGTACGCCGCGGCCGCGGGCCGCCGGCTGCGCTCCGACGTGGAGCTCGTCGTCCGGGACCCGCTCGGGCTGGGGCGGACGGGCGTCGCGCGCGGACGCGGCGGCCCGCGGGTCGCCGGGTTCGCGCGCTCCGTCGAGCTGGTGGGGTTCGACCGCGAGCGCGGGGGCGTGCCCGCCGCGGGCCTCGCGGGGCGACTCGACACCTGGCGCGATCGCCGGGCCGTGCGCCGGCTCGAGCGCGCGGCGCTCGAGGAGGCGGACCGCCTCTTCTTCGACGACCCCGCGCTGCCCGCGGTGCTCGCGCGCGAGTACGACGTCCCCGAGCGCCGGCTCGTGCCGGCGGTCCCGCCGGTCCTTTCGCCGGGCGACGTGCCGGGCCGTCCCGCGGCCCGCGCCCTGCTCCAGCTGCCGCTCGACGTCCCGGTCGTCGCGGCCGTCGCGTCGGCGGAGGACCCCGCGGTCGCGGGCCTCGACCGGGCGGCGGAGACGTTCCGGCGCGTCCGGCCGTTCTTTCCCGGGGCCCGTCTCGTGATCGTCGGCGGCCCCGCCCCGACCGACCCCGGCGTCGTCCGGGTGCCGGCCCGGGACCGGACCTCGATCGCCGGAGTGCTCGCCGCCTCCGACGTGGCGCTGTTCCTTCGCCGGCCGGTGGGATTCGACCCCGGGGTCATCCTCGCCCTGCGTGCGGGCTGCGTCGCCGTCGCGGGCCCCGCGACGGCGCTGCCGCTCGACCCGGGCGGCGCGATCCGGCGGGTCGGATCGGACGACGCCGGCGAGACCGCGTCGGTGCTCGCGGAGCTCCTCGCCGATCCCGCGCTCCGCCGGTCGATCGCCGAGCCGGCGCTCGCGTACGCGGACCGGTTCCGGCCCGAGCGCGTCGCCGAGGCCGTCGCGGCGGCCGTCCAGCCGGTCGCCGCCTAGGGGCCGCCGGGGCCGGGCTCGTCGAGGCGCCACTCGGCGAAGCCCCGGCCCCGGGACGCCCGACGGACCGCGGAGGGCACCGCGTCCCACGCGACCGAGGCGGGAAGCTCCCCCCGGTCGAGGCTCGTGAGCACGGCCCGGAACCGATCGCGGAGCGGGGCGTACGGGTCGGGGGTGCCCGGCACGGCCCACGGGACCGCGGCCCGGAGCTCCTTGACCGCGGTCCCTCGGACGAGCCAGACGCCGACCGGCGCCGCGCGCGAGCCGCGGGTGCGGTCCGCGAGCCGGCGCGCGGCCCGGGCCCCCGGGAGCGCGACCGCGGTCCAGTCGCCCCAGACGCGACGCCGCAGCGCCTGCTGGAGGACCGCCCGGGCGTTCGAGCGCTTCGCCTCGACGAGGCCGACCTCGTCGCCCCGGCGGACGACCAGGTCGAAGTAGTCCGACCCGTCCGGGTCGATGTAGGTCCGGTAGCCCTGCGCCGCGCAGTGGGCGGCGACGACCGCGACCAGCTCCCGCTCCGAGCGACGCGGGTCCGGGCCGGTCGCGGGCGTCACACGCCGCTCCGGAGGAACCACCGATCGAGCCGGCCGCGGGGGATCCGCACGACGATCGGACGGCCGTGCGGGCAGGCGTACGCGGCCTCGGGGAGCGCGTACAGCGCGTCGAGCACCCGCGCGAACTCCTCGGCGGGGACCCGGTCGCCGGCGCGGATCGCGGCGTGGCAGGCGAGCGTCGCGCAGGTCCGCTCGATCAGCCCGTCGGGCACCGTGGGGCGGCCGCCGTCGGCGAGCTCGTCGAGCAGGGCCGAGAGCGCGGCGGCTCCCGCCGACCGGCCGCGGAACGCCGGCATCGCCACCACGCGCACCGCCTCGGGGCCGAACGGCTCGACCTCGAAGCCGGCGGAGCGCACGAGCTCGCCGTGCGCGGCGAGCGCCGAGCGTTGGGCCCCGCTCAGGCGCACGGCCACCGGCAGGACCAGCGCCTGGCGCCGCACCGGGGCGCGCCGACGCAGGCGCTCGAAGACGACCCGCTCGCTCGCGGCGTGCTGGTCGATGAGCAGGAGCCCGTCGTCCGCCTCGGCAACCCAGTAGATCGCGTCGAGGCAACCCAAGAGACGCAGCGCCGGATGGGGCCCGACCGCGGGCACGCTCGGGGTTTGAGTCCGCGGGCCGGTCCCCTCCTCGAGCGTGCGCTGGCTCGCGACCCCTCCGCGGGCTCCGGACGCGCCCGACCCCAGCCGTACGGAAAGGCCGGTCGGCTCGGGCCCGGCGGCCGGCCGCGTCGGGAGCGGGCGCTCGCCCCGGTCGGCGACCTGGGGGACGTCGAGCAGGGCCTCCCGGACCCGGTGGCGGACGGCGTCCGCCAGCTCCCGCTCCTGGACGAAGCGGATCGACCGCTTCGTGGGGTGGACGTTCACGTCGAGCCGCTCCGGGTCGATCGTGAGGTGCAGCACGCCGATCGGGTAGCGCGTCCGGGGCAGGAACTCCCCGAAGGCCAGCCGGACCGCTTGGGCGATCGGGCGGGCGTCGATCGCGCGACCGTTGACCGCGACGAAGAGCCGGGTGGACGAGGCCGCGCTGACGCTGGGGCGGCCAAGGACCCCCGCCAGCCGACCGCCGGGGACGGGCGCATCGACCGCGAATGAAGCGGAGAGGATCTCCGTCCCGAGCACGCGGGCCGCGGCGTCGCGCAGGCCCGGGGAAGTCGGGTACCGGGCGAGCTCGCGCCCTTCAACCAGGACCCGCACCCCGACCGAGGGCCGCGCGAGATAGAGCCGTTCGACCGTGCGCAGCGCCTCGACCTGTTCCGCGGCGGGGCTCTTGAGGAACTTCCGCCGCGCGGGGGTGCGGTCGAACAGCTCCGAGACCTCGACCGTGGTGCCCGGTGCCCGCCCGCCATCGAACGACGGGCCGAGGACGCCGTTCGCTGCCTCCCGGCCGGTCGCGTGCGGCTGGCCGGGGGGCCGGGAGAGGAGGCGCACCCGGGCGACGGTCGCGATCGCCGCGAGCGCCTCGCCGCGGAAGCCGAGCGAACCGATGCGGTCGATCGGTCCCAAGGGGTCCAGCTTGCTGGTCGCGTGACGCTCGAAGGCGAGCGCGAGCTCGTCGGAAGGGATGCCGAAGCCGTCGTCGCTCACCTCGAGACGGGTGAGACCGCCCCCGTCGAGCCGGACCTCGACCTCCCGCGCCCCGGCGTCGAGCGCGTTCTCGACGAGCTCCTTCACGACCGAGGCCGGACGCTCCACGACCTCGCCTGCCGCGATCCGCTCGATGACCGACGGGTCGAGCCGCCGGATCGGCCGGCGGGCCACCGGGGGGTCCGGTCCGCCGGTCACCGGGCCGCTCCGTCTCCGGCCTTCGGGACCCCCGGGCGGTGAGCGAGGCCCTTCAGGATCGCGAGCGCCTCCTCCGGGGTGAGCCGGTCGAGGTCGATCGCATCCAGGGCGCGCCGAAGGGGATCGTCCGCTTCCGGGAGACCCGTGACCAGCACGGCCTGGGTGTAGCGGGCGCGGCGCGCCGCCGCCCGGCCCGCCCCGGGCAACGCGACGCCGTCCGCTTCCAACCGCCGCAGGAGCCGATCGGCCTCGGCGAGCACGTCCTCGGGGAGGCCGGCGAGGCGAGCGACGTGGATGCCGTAGCTGCGGTCGGTGCTCCCGGGCACCAGCCGGTGCAGGAAGACGATCCCGTCCGGCCCTTCCCGGACCGCGAGATGGGCGTTCTGCGCGGCGGGGAGGCCCCCGACCAGCTCCGTGAGCTGGTGGTAATGCGTCGCGAGCACGCACCGGGCCCGGGTCGTGTCGTGCAGGTGCCGGAGCGTCGCCCAGGCGATCGCCAGCCCGTCGAACGTGCTCGTGCCGCGCCCGACCTCGTCGAGCAGCACGAGCGAGCGCGCGTCGGCCGCGCGGAGGATCTCCGCGACCTCGGTCATCTCGACCATGAAGCTCGACTTGCCGCGGCCGATCTCGTCCGTGAAGCCCATGCGCGTGAACAGCTGGGTCACGAGGCCGATCCGGGCGAACTTCGCCGGCACGCCGCAGCCGACCTGGGCGAGTACGACGAGGAGCCCGATCTGGCGCATGTACGTCGACTTCCCGGACATGTTGGGGCCGGTGAGCACGAGCAGGCGGAGCGCGTCGCCGTCGAGCTCGGTGTCGTTCGGCACGAACCGCGCTCCGAGCGAAGGAGCCAGCACGGGGTGGCGGCCGTCCCGGATCACGAGCGCCGTCGACCCATCGACCGTCGGACGGACGAACCCGCGGCTCTGGGCCAGGTGCGCGAAGGTCGCGAGCACGTCGAGCTCGCCGACCGCGCGGGCGATCCGGTGCATCGCCGGCACGTGGCCGTCGACCTCGACCAGGAACCGCTCCCACGCCTCGAGCTCCGCGGCGCGGGCCTCCTCGCGCGCCCCGAGGACCTCCCGTTCGAGCGCCTCGAGGCGGTCCGAGCCGAACCGCTCGGCCTGCGCGACCGTCTGGCGGCGGCGGTACTCCGGAGGGACCCGCGCGAGGTGGGGGCGCGTGATCTCGAGGTAGTAGCCGAACACCTGGTTGTAGCCGATCTTCAGCGTGCGGATCCCGGTGCGTTCCTGCTCCGTGCGCTCGAGCTCGGTGAGCGCGGCGACGGCCGTGCGTTCCCGGTCCCGGGCCGCGTCGACGACGGGGACGAACCCCGGACGGAACAGCTCCCCGCCGTCCAGCGAGGCGGGGGGCGTCTCCGGCACGGCCCGCTCGAGGAGGGCGACGAGCGCCTCCGGCGCCTCGAGGTCGCGCTCCACGGTCGCGAGACGGCCGGGGCGCGCCCCGTCCCCGAGGAGCTGCCGGACCCGGGCGACCGCGCGCAACGAGGCGCGGGCCGCCCCCAGCTCGGGGGGTCGGGTGCGCCGGCCGACGATCCGGGAAGCGATGCGCGCGAGGTCGGCGATCGGCCGCAGGGCGTCGCGCACCGGCTCGAGCGCGGCCCCCCGCGCCGCGAGCGCGTCCACCGCCTCCTGGCGCTCGACGATCCCGTCGAGGTCCGCGAGCGGGTTCGCGAGCCAGAAGGCGAGCGTGCGACGCCCGGGAGCCGTCCGGGTCTCGTCGACGGCGTCCAACAAGGTCGGGCCCTTCGGATCGTCCGGGTTCATCGGGCGCAGGATCTCGAGGTGCCGGAGGGTCTTCGCGTCGAGGACGAGCCGCCGGTCGCCACGACCCCGCGTCACGACCGTGAGGAACGGGAGGATCCGGGGCTGCGTCGCGCGCAGGAAGGCCCCGAGCCGGTGGTCCGCCTCGGCCACGACCTCGGGCGTGTCGAGGGGGAGCTCGAGCGAGACCGGCCAGTCGGCCGCCGTCAGGGGGGCGGGCGCGTGCTCGACCCGGGCCCCGGGCAGCTCCCGCCGGAGGGCGGAGAGGAGCGCGTCCTCCGACGGCCCCGCGGCCTCCTCCCAGAGCACCTCGCGGGGACGGAACGGCGCGAGCGCGCCGAGGAGCCCGTCCGGCCCGGCGCCGTCCGCGAGACCGTGGAACCACTCGCCCGTCGTGATGTCGACGGCCGCGAACGCCCCCGGGCCCTCGCCCCGCCCGACCACGCAGGCGAGGAAGTTGTGGTCGGGGCCGCCCAGGATCCCATCCTCGACCACCGTGCCGGGGGTGACGACCCGGGTCACCTCGCGTCGGACGAGCCCCTTCGCGAACCGGGCGTCCTCCACCTGGTCGCACAGGGCGACCTTGTAGCCCTTCCGGACGAGGCGGGCGAGGTACGTCTCGACCGCATGGTGCGGGACCCCGGCCATCGGCGTGCGATCCCCGCGGGCGTCCGGGGCGCGCGCCGTGAGCACGACGTCGAGCTCCTTCGAGAGGAGGCGCGCATCGTCGCCGAACGTCTCGAAGAAGTCGCCCACCCGGAAGAGCACGAGGTGCCCCGGGTACCGGGCCTTCACCCCTTCGTACTGCTCGAGCAGCGGGGTGCTCGGCGTCGCGTCGGACATCGCCGCAGCGGCAGGCGAGGCGCGCCTTATAATGCGGCGCGCAGGTCGCGGAACGGCGGGGCCGGGGATGGTCGCTCGGGAGGCCGGGTCGCCGATGTACGGCCGACGGGCTGACCTCTACGATCGGATCTACGACGCGAAGGACTATGCCGGGGAGGTCCGCCGGCTGCGCGGCCTCGTGCGTCGGCTCGGTCCCCGGTCGGCGCGAGACTGGCTCGACGTCGCCTGCGGCACGGGGAGGCACCTCGCCGAGCTCCGCCGCGACTTCCGCGTCGTCGGCGTCGACCGGAGCCCCGCGATGCTGCGACTCGCCCGCCGCCGACTCCCCGGCGTCCGGCTCGTCCGGTCGGATATGCGCCGGCTCGCGCTGCGGGACCGGTTCGACGTCGTGAGCTGTCTGTTCAGCTCGATCGGCTACCTCCGAACGGAGCGCGACCTGCGCGCGGCGCTCCGGGCGTTCGCCCGGCACCTGCGACCGGGGGGCCTGCTCCTCGTGGAACCGTGGCTCGCGCCCGACGAGCTGCGCCGGGGCCACGTGGGCGTCAACGTCTACCGGGATGCGCAGATCGCGATCGTGCGGTTCGGGGTCGTGCGCCGCCGGGGCGACCTCTCCTACCTCGATCTCGAGTACCTGATCGGGATCGAACACCGGGGGGTGCGGCACGTGACGGAGACCGAGGTGCTCCGGCTCACGCCCCGGTCCCGATGGCCGGAGCTCCTCCGCGACGCCGGCCTGCGACCCCTCGCGGCCGCCCCGATCCGCCGCGAGCACGGACGGGCGTTGGTCCTGGCGCGCGCGCCGGGCGGACGCTGAGGGGGAGATTCGAACTCCCGCGGCGTGACCGCCACCAGCTTTCAAGGCTGGCGCCTTACCGGACTAGGCTACCTCAGCGCATCCCGCGCCACCGGACCGGTCGGGAATAAACCCTCGGTCGGTCGGGGACCGCAGGGGGCATGCAGGTGCCGGGACTCCCGCGACCGGCCCCGTGCCGGCCGGTCGATTCGAACCCGGGCGGTCAGCTTGGAGGGCTGACATCCTACCACTAGATTACACCTGCACGCCGACCCGCGGCCGGCGCCCGGAGCCGGCCCCGGCGTCTAATGCTTTGCGGCGGGCCCCTTGCCGGTCGGGGCGGCGAGGTCGACGAGGGCCACCCGCTCGAGGACGAGCCCTTCCCAGGCCGTCGGGGGGACGGCGTCGCGTTCCGCGGCCGGGATCCCGAGCCGATCGAGCGTGCCCTCGTCGACCGGCCGCGGGAACGCGTCCGGGTCCAGCACGAGACCGAACCGGGGGACGAGGTCCACCGGGTCGAGGGGGCGTTCCGCGACGACGACGAACGCTTCGGTCGCGTCCGAGACGCCGACCTTGGCGAGGGCGCGCGGCAGCTGATCGTCCCCGGCGACGTACAGGGCGAACTCGGCCCCTCGCTCCCTCAGGCGGGTCTCTCCGCGGCTGCGGGCCCGCCCGAGGTGCGCCCACGCGGAGAGGAGGTGGCGCTCGCCGGCGATCGCGCGCGCGTCGAACAGGCCGACCAGCGCCTCCGACTCCTTCGCGAGGTCGCGCAGGACCGCGACGAGCGGCGCGGTCGCGGGCCGGCCGGGCGCGGGGCGACGGGCGCCCACGGCGCGCAACGCCCGTTCCTCGACCGGGGGCAGAGGGGCCATCGGCTCACTCCCTCAGGAACTGGAGGAACTGTTCCCGGGTCCGGGGCTGGAGCGTGTAGTTCTCCTGCCGCTCGCGCCCGATCGTGGAGGTCGGGGTGGGGCCGTAGTCGTGGCCGGGCAGCACGACGAGCGCGTCGTCGAGCGCCAGGACCCGCTGGTGCAGGCTGTCGTACATCTCCGAGGGGTCGCCGCCGGGGAGATCGGTCCGTCCGCACTCCCCGACGAACAGCGTGTCACCGGTGGCGACCTGCCCCTCGAAGAGGTAGAGCACGCTGTCCTTCGTGTGCCCGGGCGTGTGGACGACCTCGAAGCGCAGGTGGCCGACCTCGAACGCGTCACCGTCCTCGACCGAGACGTCCTGGTGGAGCGGGGCGACGCGGTGGGCGACCACCTTCGCCCCGGTGCGGTCCCGGACGTCCTGGTTCCCGGCGACGTGGTCGCGGTGGCTGTGCGTGTTGAGGATGTACCGGACCTTCGCGCCGCGGGCATCGATCCCCGCGAGGACCGGGTCGATGCCGAACGACGGGTCGATCACGACCGCGTCGTGCCCGTCGTCGTCCACGACGAGGTAGGTGAAGTTGAGGTAGGGGCCGACCCGGAACTGGTCGAGGATCACGGCCGCGTCAGTCGGAGCGGCGTATTTGACCCTGTGCGGGAGGGGCGGTGCTCACGGGTCGGCGAGGGCCGCCCGACGGCCGGTGACCGCGTCGACCACGACTCGTCCGTCGCCGGACTCCGCGTACCAGTGGGGAACGTAGAGCAGCACGAGCGGCCCCACCTGGAGGTCGTCGGGGGAGGGCGGGATCCGCCGGGTCTCGATGACGAGGGCGCCCCCGTGCTGCTCGGTGTGGTCGACGTGGACGGTATGGTGGCGACGGATCGCCTCGACCGCCGCGGAGCGCGCCTGCGGCTCGGTGAGCTGGGGCGGCAGCCGCTGGTGCGGGTCGGCCACGCCCCGGACGAGCTCGCGATCGCCGTCCTCCCAGATCTCGGCGCCCCGACTGATCGCGTTCACCGCCACCAGCCGACGGACGACCGGTCCGGACTCCCCGTGCGGCGACGGAGGACGGACCCGGTACGCCCCCACGAAGTAGGGGACCAAGCGGAGCGTGAACTGACTCGCGTCGATGCCCGCGACGACCTCGGCCTCGGCGCGATCGATGCGGGGCCGGACCGTGCGCTCCCCGTCGGGAGCGACCGGGAACGGGAGCCCCGGCCCGTCGGTCGCGAAGTCGTCGTCGACGGACTCGAGCGGCCCGGGCGGGGCCGGAAGGAGCAGCTCGCCGAGGGCCGCGCCGAGCGTGCTCGGCTCGAGCACCTCCATGCTGCGGTCGGCGGCGAGCGCGCGCGCGACCGTCCCCGGCTCGTCGTCGTAGACGATCGTGCGGTGGACCGCGTCCGTCGGGAACAGGCCCTCCACGTCGGCGGGCGACCGCGGGGCGGCCACGATCAGGACCGCCCGACGGTCCTTCGCCCGGACCGCGAGGACGCCCTCGGGCCGCGGGTCGAGGCGGTACCCCGCGGCCTCAAGGAGTCGGCCGAGGACCGAGGAGGGACGCGCGGGCCGCGGCATGGCCGGTCCGACGCGGGCCCCATGTTATCTCGGTTCCGCTCGTGAGGCGAGGCGCAGGGCCCGCGGACCGCGGGGACGGGGCGATGGGACGGTTCTGGCTCGGCTGTTCGGGCTGGGCGTACGACGATTGGGTCGGCCCGTTCTATGCGCCGGGCACGCCCCCGGGGGAGTTCCTGGAGCGGTACGCCCGCGTGTTCCGGACGGTCGAGGTCGACTCGAGCTTCTACCGGGCCCCCGGCCCGTTCCTCGTGCGTCGATGGGCGGACCGCACCCCCGACGGGTTTCGCTTCTCCCTCAAGGTCCCGCGCGACGTGACGCACGAGACCGCCGGGGACGTCGCGGGGCGGCTCGACGGGTTCGTCCGCAGCCTGGAGCCGCTGCGGCGGTCGGGGAAGCTCGGCCCGCTGGTCCTCCAGTTCCCCCCGTCGTTCCGGCGCGACCGGGGCGCCGAGCGGTTGGAACGGCTCCTCGAGGCCGTCCCGGCCGCGTACGATCTCGCGGTGGAGCTGCGGCATCGCTCGTGGTGGGTCGACGCGACGCGGCAAGCGCTCGCCCGCCGCGGCGCGGTGCTCGTGTGGTCCGTCGTGCCCGAGACGTCGCCGCCGCCCTGGGTCACGGGCGCGTTCCTGTACGCCCGGTTCATCGGCGATCGGGCGCTCACGGAGTTCGGCCGCGTCCAAAGGGCCGGACGCGAGCCGATGGAGGCGATGCGGGCCCGGTTCGAGGACGAGGGCCGCGCCATCCCGTCGATCTTCGCGTACGCGAACAACCACTTCATGGGCTTCGGCCCGGGGACCGTCGTCGAGCTCGCGCAGGTGCTCGGCGAGCCGGCCCCCGACCTCCGCGCGGCCGGTCGGGTCGCCGGCCAGCGGACCCTCGATTCCGCGCCCCCGGGGCCCCACGGCGCGCCCGGGGACGGCGATGAAACGGAGAAGCTTTAACCCGACCCGAGGTCCAAATCCCCGCCGATGGGAGAGGCGATCACCCTCCGGGTGGCCGAGGCGTTCCAGCAGGACATCGGCCTCGGGACGGCGCGCCTCGACGTCCAGACCCGACAGCGGCTCAAGGTGGGCCTCGGCGACATCGTCGAGATCCGGGGCCGGAAGCCGACCCCGGCGATCGTGAGCCGGGCCCAACCCGACGACGAGGGGAAGGCGCTCGTCCGGATCGAGGCGGTCGTCCGACGCAACGCCGGCGTGAGCATCGGGGACCGCGTGTCGGTCCAGCGCGTCGACTGCCCCAACGCGGACGCCATCACCATCGCCCCGATCTACGCGGGCTCGGCCCGCATGGACCTCGGTCCCGGCCTCGAGAGCTTCGTCGCGAAGGCGCTCGCCCGCCGACCGTTCGTGCGCGGCGACGTCTTCGTGATCCCGGGCGTCTTCCTGATGGGCGGCTCGCTGCCGTTCATGGTCGTCGCCACGCAGCCGAAGGGGATCGTCCAGGTCGCCCCGTCGACGCTGATCACGATCAAGGAGGAGACGGTCAGCGAGACCGAGGTCGCGGCCCCGCGGGTCTCCTACGAGGACATCGGCGGGCTCACCGAGAAGTTGGGGCGGGTCCGCGAGATGATCGAGCTCCCGCTGAAGCACCCCGAGCTGTTCGACCGGCTGGCGATCACCCCGCCGAAGGGCGTGCTGCTCTACGGACCGCCGGGCACGGGGAAGACTCTCATCGCCAAGGCCGTCGCGAACGAGGCCGGGGCCCACTTCATCGGCATCCAGGGACCCGAGATCATCTCGAAGTACTACGGCGAGAGCGAGAAGGAGCTCCGCGAGAAGTTCGAGGAGGCCGAGAAGAACGCGCCCAGCGTGATCTTCATCGACGAGCTCGACTCGATCGCCCCGCGCCGCGACGAGGTCGTCGGCGAGGTCGAACGGCGCGTCGTCGCCCAGCTGCTCACGCTCATGGACGGCCTGTCGGGCCGCGGGAACGTCATCGTCATCGCTGCCACGAACCGGGAGGAGGCGATCGACCCCGCGCTGCGACGCCCCGGCCGCTTCGACCGGGAGATCGAGATCGGCGTGCCGACGATGGAGGGCCGCCTCGAGATCCTCCAGATCCACACCCGCGGGATGCCGATCGAGGGCACGGACCGGGACCGGGAACGCGTCCTCAAGGAGCTCGCGGCGCAGAGCCACGGGTTCGTCGGCGCCGACCTGTCGTCGCTCGCCCGGGAGGCCGCGATGAGCGCGCTGCGCCGCTACCTGCCCGAGATCGACTTCGACCAGCCGATCCCGCTCTCGCTGCTCGAGCGGATGAAGGTCACCGAGCAGGACTTCCGCGGGGCGTTGAAGCAGATCGAACCGTCGAGCCTGCGGGACGTCGCCGTGGAGGTGCCGACGACCCGATGGGAGGAGGTCGGGGGCGTCGCGCGGGTCCGCGCGATCCTCGAGGAGTCGGTCGAGCTGCCGTTCAAGAACCCGCAGGTCTACCGGCACATCGGGATCGACCCGCCGCGGGGCATCCTGCTCTACGGACCGCCCGGGGTCGGCAAGACCTTGCTCGCGAAGGCCGCCGCCACCGAGAGCCAGGCGAACTTCATCTCGGTCAAGGGCCCCGAGGTGATGAGCAAGTGGGTCGGCGAGAGTGAGAAGGCGATCCGGATGATCTTCAAGAAGGCCCGGCAGGCCTCGCCGTCGATCGTCTTCATCGACGAGATCGACTCGATCGCCCCCCGCCGCGGCCTCCAGACGTCGAGCGGGGTCACCGAGCGGATCGTGAACCAGCTGCTCACGTCGATCGACGGGCTCGAGACGCTCGAGCGGGTCCTCGTGATCGCGGCGACGAACCGGCCCGACATCATCGACGAAGCCCTCCTGCGGACCGGTCGCTTCGACCGGCTCCTCTACGTGGAGCCGCCCGACGCCGCCGGGCGCAAGGAGATCCTCAAGGTCCACACGCACCGCATGCCGCTCGCGGACGACGTCAACCTGGACGACCTCGCCGCCCGGACCGAAGGGTACGTGGGCAGCGACCTCGCCGCGCTCTGCCGGGAGGCCGGGCTCACCGCGATCCGCGAGAACCTCAAGGCGTCGCGCGTGACCCGGGCCCACTTCGACGCGGCGTTGAAGCAGGTCCACGCGTCCGTCGATCCGGAGAACGCGCGCTTCTACGAAGAGTTCGAAAAGCACGTGCTCCGCGAGCGGATCGGACGTCGTCCGGCGGAGTCGGTCCAGGGGATTTACCGGTAGCGGGCCGGGGCGTTCCTCTCCTCGGAGAAACGGCCGGGCAAGCTATAAGTAGCGGGGCCAAGTTCGGCGCGCCGCCCCCCCTCCTCGGGGACACCGTACGGGAGACGTGAAACAGTTGGTTCGGAGCCTGATTCGACCCGCCCTGTGGGCCGTCGTGATCCTGATGCTGGTGGCCACACTGGCGTCGGTCTCGGGGGCCCAGGCCGCCTCGTCCACCTACACGCTGACCGGCTATGCGGAACAGCCGGGCGGATCCTCTCCGCCCCCCGTTCCGGCCGGCGTGCAGGTCGATCTCGAGTCGCGCGCCACGGGCACGGTCTACTCCACGGCCGTGGTCGGGGGCGGCGGTCAGTTCACGTTCACGAGCGCCAACACCGCCGGGACCCTCGCGCCGGGCTACTGGGGCGTCTCCGTGCCGGCGCAGGCGAACATCAGCGTCCCGAGCTGCAAGCCGTGCGCGATCCTGCCGCAGTCGGTCGGCCCGAGCTTCGGCTACGTGAACAGCTCGGCCCTCACGACGGCGCTCTATCCGTCGTACGTGACGAACGTCACGGTGATCCCGTACACGGCGACCCTCACCGGCAAGGTGCTGGAAGCCGGGGTGCCGCAGGTCGGCGCCCACCTCTACCTGCTCGACCCGACGTTCGGCAGCCTCGTCCTCGCCCAGAACAACACGACCGCGGGCGGGGCGTACGTCATGACCGTCCCGGCCGGCTCGTGGGTGCTCGAGACGGAGCTCCCCGGCCCCACCAACGCCTACAACTACACCGCGGTCTCGCTGACGAAGCACCAGAGCCTGACGCTCTGGACCAACGTCTCGAGCTACCTGGTCTCGGGCTACTCGAACCAGGCCTCGAGCCCGGGCGCGCACGTCCCGACCGCCGGGAACGTGACGCTCTACGACCCCTTGAACGGCTACATCTACTCGGCCCCCACGCCTCCGGGCGGCTACTATGCCGCCGGCACGTACCCCGCGAACTTCACGAGCGGCACGCAACCGTTCGACGTGATCCTCTCGTCGATCGGCTACCAGTCGAGCTGGTACGCGCTCAACGTCTCGAGCGCGACGCCCGTGACCCGGAACGTCCTGGTCCCGACGGTCGGGTGGAACGAGCTCGGCCAGTACCTGACGACGCTCAACTTCTCGGCGTTCGATCCGGCGGTCGGCAACGGCACGCTCTCGGTCTCCACGATCGCGAACCTCGGGAACGACACGGTCTTCCCGGACCTCGCGAACGCCTCGGTCGGGCAGCTCTGGGGCCAGCTCGCGCTCGACTACGCGCACGGCACCGTCTTCCCGGCCTCCGACCTCTCCGAGGTCTACGCCTGGGCCAACTCGACCGGTCCGTTCTTCCCGGTGGCGCAGGCGGCGACCGCGATCAACGGCTCGCTCTACGTCGCGCCGACGAGCGCCGAGCGGCTCACCTCGTTCGCCTCGACCTGCACCGCGACGTGCGGGCTCAACAGCGCCGCGAACCTGACGCTCGACTGGTCGGGGACGTACGCGCTCAACCAGTCGGTGGCGTACAACAGCTCGAGCTACGCGATCTCGTTCAACTTCAAGCACCCGACGGCCGCGGAGGTGTTCAACTACACCATCGACCTGCCGGCCGGCTACGTCCTCGCCGCGGACACCCAGGCCCCGGCGGGCACCCGACTCGTGGCGGGCGGGCCGGACAACACCTGGACGAAGTTCACGCTGGTCTCCCAGCCGTACTCCCAGCCGAGCGGAAGCGCGAAGTTCACGATCGTGAAGTACGCGACCCTCACGGCGAACGTGAACGTCACGGTGCGCAACTTCGCGTTCTCGAACGCGAACGTGCTCAACCAGACGCACAACAACTACACGGTCATCGTGGGCGTGGGCCAGAACGTCACCTTCAGCGCACTCAACTCGACGTACCCCGCCGGCACCAACGGCACCAAGTTCGTCTGGAACTTCGGGGACTCGAGCCCGATCGTCACCACCACCACCGCGACCACCTACCACATCTACACGACGGCGACCGGCGCCACGAACTACACCGGCACGCTCACGGTCACGAGCTCGGGCGGCGAGACGAACGACACGACCTTCTACGTCTGGGTCGCCCAGGGGCCGGTGACCGCCGGTCTCGCGGTCAACGCGACCGCGTCGCAGACCCGGGTGATCGCCGGCACGACCTACTACCAGGTGAATTGGTCGTCGACGTTGCTGTTCAACTCGACGCCCAGCCGGGCGCAGATCGCCCCGGGCGCCCCGATCCCGAACGTGATCTCGGTCGCCTCGTACACCGTGTCGGGACGCGGATTCAAGTTCACCGGCTCGAACTTCACGGCGAGCGCCGGCGCGAACGTCTCCACCAACTATCCGTTCCAGTTCCTCGGGGCGGGCCCCTACCTCTCGAACGGGGTCGTCGCGGGCACCGCCATCCCGTTCCTGGGCTGGCAGTACAACGTCACGCTCACCGTCTGGGACGGGACGGGGCAGTCCGCGAGCACGACGGTCGTCGTGCTGGTCAACGACACCGAGAAGCCAACGCCCGCGTTCCAGATCCTGGGATCGAACGGGAAGCCGATCACCGGGGCCGGCGTCGTGGAGGGCAGCAACTTCACGGCGTTGATCTCGCTCAACGGGGCGAACGCGACCGACCCGCACAACGGCTCGATCGTGAAGTACTACTGGCACATCACGAACTCGAAGAACTCCTCGGTCCAGTACAACACGAACGTCACGACGGTCCGCCCGTACCCCGTGTTCTGGCTGCCGCCTCAGTCGACCCCCTACACGGTCAACCTGACCGTCTGGGACCGCGCAGGCAACTCGGCCTACACGAACCAGACGTTCTCGGTGTCGCCGAACGCGACCGCGCGACCGATCCTCTCGTCGTCGAACCTGAACGCGCCCACGACGTTCACCGTCGGACACTCGAGCACGATCTGGGTCAACGTGACGGTCGGCGCCGCCCAGGGCTCGAGCGCGGTCGCGAAGGGCCTCACCGTGGCGTTCTACCTGCTCTCGCCGAGCGGGACCGGCAGCCCCAACTACATCGGCGGTTCGCCGGGCTCGGTCCAGTTCTACAACTACTCGGGCGGGGTGGTGTCGAGCACGCCGTTCGCGACCGGCTCGATCCCGTCGCTGGCGTGGAACAAGACGGTCCGCGCCGAGATCTCGTGGAACCCGGGGACGAGCGGCAACTACATCCTCTACGCGAACGCGTCGGCCCAGAACGAGTTCGCGGCGAACTACAACTCCGGTCCGCAGACGGTCTCGCAGTCGATCACGGTCAACCCGAACCCCGTGACGCAGCTGCTCGAGTACGTCGCCATCGGTGCCGCGGTCGTGATCGTCATCGTGCTGATCGTCTTCTGGTACCGCCGCCGCGGGCGCGCCACCACGGCCCGCCCGACGCGCAGCAAGAGCGGTCTCGAGCGCGGCAGCAGCTCTACGGCGAAGAGCTCCTCCGACGACGAGGACGACGACGCCTAGCCGACCCGGCCGCGCGCGCCGCGAGCCGAGAACCCCTTCCCCCGAACCGGGGGCTTGCGCGCTTCGACCCGCCCGCGGAGAACGGACGCGCGCTCAGCCGTACGGTCCGACCTCATCGAGGAGGTCGACGTGGGTGAGCAGCATCCGGCGGCAGCAGTAGCGGTGCAGGCCGAGCGCGTCGAGCACCTGACCCGCCGGCTCGCCGCGCGTCGTGCGCTCGCGGTACTCGTCCCAGTGTTGGCCGATCACGGCCCCGCAGGTGAAGCAGCGGACCGGTATCATCATCGTCATGGATCGGGACCTCTCGCCGTCCGCTAACGGTACGACTTCTGGCGGCGGGCGCGGGCCCCGCGGCCTCCGGGGCGCTTCGGGAGCTTGCGCCGCGGGTCGTTCACGAGCAGCGAACGGTCGTAGTGCTTGAACGTCTCGCGCAGGGCGTCGTCCTTCAGCCAGTCGAGCAGGCCGCGGGCGACCGCCGTCCGGGCGGCCGACGCCTGGCCGACGATGCCCCCGCCCCGCACCTCGACGTCGATGTCGAGCACGCGGCTGCGGTCCCCGACCATGAGGAGCGGCTCCTGGATCTTCTGGCGGACGAGCTCGGGCTCGAGCAGCTCGAGCGGGCGCTGGTTGACGCGCACCCGGCCCTGGCCCTTGCGCAGGGTCGCCCGCGCGACCGCGGCCTTGCGCTTGCCCGTCGCCTGGACGATCTGGGGCGCCTTCATACGTGGGCTCCCAGGAGGCGCGTGATCTCGGCGAGCGTCATGGGCGGACGCACGGTGGGGCGGGCCCGGGCCGCGTCGAGCGACTGGACGGCGACCCCCCGGAGCGCATCGGGCACCCCGATGTGGACCTCGAGGCGGTCGAGCGCGAGGCGGCCGCGGGTCTTGAGGTGCGGCAGCATGCCGCGGACCGTCCGCCGGAAGATGCGGTCCGGGTACCGGGGGAAGTGGGGCCCGCTGCGGACCGAGCCGCGTGCGCGTGCCGCCGTGTAGTGGGCGATGACCTCGGCCCGGGAGCCGGTGACGACGCTCTGCTCCGCGTTCACGACGACGATCGACTCGCCGTTCAGGAGCCGCTTCGCGATCACGCTCGCCGCGCGGCCCAGGACGAGCCCGCTCGCGTCGACGACCACCGGGGGAGCCGCGTCAGGCAAAGAGACGCACCCCCGCCCCGTCGGGCCGGTTCTGAAGGAGGTCCGGGATCGAGAGCGCCGAGCCGCCCGCGGCCCGGATCTTCTGCCGGGCCCCGGCCGAGAAGGAGAACGCGGCGACGGTGATCGCCTTGGTGAGGCGACCGTCCGCGAGGAGCTTGCCCGGCACCACGACCGTCGCGTCCGCGGCAACGAGGCGCTCGAGGTGGCCCACGTTCACGGGCGTCGTCTGGTGGCGCGCCCGCTCGAGACGCTCCGCGGCTCGCGCCCAGATGGGGGCCTGGTGCGCGCGGGCCGCCTTGCGCAGCTCGACCACGACGCGGACGAGCTCGGAATTTTCCTTGCGAATGGGAGGGGCCATGGCGGGTCGCCCACGACCCGGGTGCGTGATATAAGCGTGGCGGAGCCGACGCGCGTCGCGCGGCGAGCGTCGGGCGCGTCGACCGCCGGTACCGGCGGGTCCGCGCTGCCGGTGCTCGCCAACGATTAAATACGGCTCCCCGCCATCGGCGGCCGAGGGCCCCCTCCATGCGCAAGTTCCTCACCGAGCTCCGAGGCAAGACGGTCATGACGAACGACGGCCAGATCCTCGGGCTCATCGACAATTTCGTCGTCGACACGGTCACCGGCGGCATCGCCCACGTGCTCGTCACCCCGAGCGAGGACGTCGAGCAGCGACTGTTCCAGAGCGACGCGACGGGCCGGCTCGTGCTCCCCTTCAAGAGCATGCGCGCGGTGAAGGACGTCGTCGTGATGGACATTGGGAAGTGACGTCGCCTCGCGCCCCCTGATCTCGGTCGTCATCACCGTCCGCAACGAAGCGCAGCACCTCGCGGCGCTCCTCGAGAGCCTGGTCCCGCAGGAAGCGCCGTTCGAGGTCATCGTCGTCGAGTCCGAGAGTCGGGACCGCACCCTCGCCATCGCCCAGGAGTATGCCCGGCGGCAGCCCGGGATCTTCCGGGCCTACTCGCAGCCGGGGTCGCGCGGGATCGGCCGGAACGCGGGCGTGCGCCGGGCCCGGGGAGCCGCCGTCGCGTTCATCGACGGGGACTGCATCGCCGACTCGCAGTGGGTCCACCACCTGCGTCTCGGGCTCGCCGACGCGCCGGTGGTCGCGGGCCAGACCGTCGTCGTGGGCCCGGCCCGGTATGGGCGCCTCCAGCGCGTCGAGCTGTTCCAGAGCGGCTACGACGTGACGTACCCGTCCTGCAACCTCGCCTACCAACGCGCCCTGTTCGACCGCCTGGGCGGGTTCGACCCCCGCTTCATCACCGCGGAGGACATCGACCTCAACCTCCGGGCGGTCCGTTCGGGCGCGTCGATCCGGTACGCGCCCCAGGCGGTCGTCTACCACCAGGCCCGGGGCAACTTCGTGCGGTTCGTGTACCAGGCGTTCTGGAACGGCTACGGCAGAAAGCAGCTCACCGAGAAGCACGGCAGTCTGTGGGGGCGCTACCGCCACCGACGCCTGTTCTCCGGCCAGCAGGGCGTCGTCGCGTGGGCCCGCCTGAGCGCGGCGATGACGGGTTACTTCGCTCGGGTCGCCACCGGCGGGGGGCACCGGCTCGCCCCCGCGCCCGAGCACGAACCGGCGGCCGCGTAAGCCCCGACGCGCGACGACCGGGCGCCGGGCTCTTGGCCCCCCGCGCCCTGAGCGACCGTGTCGTCGCGGGGGATGGTGGTGCGGCCGGCCTCGGCGGACGATCTCGACGAGATCGGGTCGATCCTCGCCGACGCCGCCCGCCGGACGGCGGAGGCCGGTTTCCCGAACCCGTGGCCGATCCCGTTCCCGCGCTCGATCGTGGAGCCCCACGTCGCCCGGGGCGAGGTGTTCCTGGCCGGCCCGGACGGGGCCCGGTGGGCGGCGACGATCACCCTCCTGTGGGAGGATCCGGTCTTCTGGGGGGCGCGCCCACCCGACGCGGGCTATGTGCACCGCCTCGCCGTGCGGTCGGCGCACGTCGGCGCGGGCTGGGGGACCCGGCTCCTTGCGTGGGCCGCCTCCAGGACGCGCGCCCGCGGGCGGGCGTACCTGCGCCTCGACTGCGTGAGCGCGAACGAGCGGCTCTGTGCCTACTACCGGGACCTCGGGTTCCGGGAGGTCGGGGCTCGGACGGTCCAGGGCTGGCCGGTGACGCTGTTCGAGCAGCCGCTCGTCCCGGCGCCGCCGGGGCCGCCCTAGTTCGCCTTGAGGAGCTCGGCGACCTTGATCACGTCGCCGAGGACCTTCGTCACGTCCGCGGTCTGATCGACCACGGCGACGAGGAGGGCCTTCTTGCCGCTGCCGACGATGATCGTCTTCGAGTCGTTCCCCTCGATCACGATCCGCTCGGGCGGCGCGCGGTTGAGCTCGGTGTTCGCCGTCGCGGCGGCCCCGAGGATCGTCGCGCACATGATGGCGAACGTCTCGGTGTAGACCCCCGCCGGCACGTCGGCGTAGAGCACGAGTCCGTCGCGGGAAACGAGGGCGGTGGCGATGCCCCCGATCTTGGTCTTGAGGTCCTTGATCACGGCCCCCACGTTACCGGTCGCCATCATCGTCGCGGTGCCCTACCTACATCTCCTCGATGCGGAAATGGCACTCGGGGCCCCCGGTACTGGCGCACATCTCTTCGGTACACTTAACGCGCCCCCCCTTAAAACGTTCGTAGAACTCGCGAAGGATCCCCCGCAGCCGGTGGCAGGTGGGGATGTCGCTCGAGGAGACCTCGATCGACCCCTTGGCGACGACCTCGTGCTCGGAGAACGCGATCTCCTCGACCCAGCCGCGCTCCTTCAGGATCTGGCCGGCCCGGTCGAAGAAGTGGGTCCGGTCCTTGAGGGCCTCCTGGGCCATGTCGGAACCGATGACCGATCCCTCCTTGAAGAACAGACCGTGACAGGCGTGCGACATGACGCCCTCGTAGAGCTCCTTGATCTGGCGGAGCTCCGCCTGGTCGATCTTGACGAACCGGTCGGCCACGGGGCGGGCACCGCGGTTGAGGTAATATAGGTTGTTTCCCGGCGGTCGTCGCTCAGGATTCCGGCGGCTCCGGAGCCTCGGTCGCCGTTCCCCCGGCGGCCAGGGCCGCCTCGAGCCCGGCGAGGTCGACGATCCGCCCCGCCTGCACGTCGGGCCAGGCGTCGTGCCGATCGAGCAGGATCGCGGCGAGGCCCGCCCGTCCCGCGGCGCGCACGTCGCTCCAGAAGAGGTCCCCGACCAGGACCGCCCGGTCGGGCGCGCTGCCGAGCCGCTCGACCGCGCTCCGGAACGCCGCCTTGTCGGGGACGACCGGACCGGGCGGGTCGCCGGTGCCGACGAGCAGGCTCTCGGGGAGCTGCAACCGCTTCAACAGCCAGCGCGCCGACTCTTCGGGCAGCGGGGTCACGGCGCCGACGCGCACCCCCGCGGCCGCGAGCCGCGCGAGGGCGGGGGCCACGTCCGGATACCGCTCGACCTCGCCCGCGGGATGCAGCATTCGCCGGACGACCGCGTCGGCCTCGGGGACCGGATGGCCCGCGATCGCGGTCAGCGTCGCCGCGAGATGGTCCTTCAGCGCGGGCAGGTCGGCCGGCGCCTGGCGGCCGACGACCCCGGCCCAGCGGCGCCGGTCCCACGCCTTGAGCGCCCGACGGACCGCGGCGTGGACCCGCCGCTCGCCGAGCAGGGGGCCCTGGGGCCGCCACGCCCACTGCCAGGCAGCGAGCGTCTGGAACGGCACGAGGACGTCATCGAGGTCGAACAGCACCGCGTCGATCGCGCGGTCCCCGAACGGCAGCGTCACGGGGCGCCTAACCGCGGCCGCTCTTCTGGAGCTCGAGGAGGTCCTCGGTCGAGACCTTCTCGCCCTTCTTCAAGCGGGCGAGGAAGTCCTCCTCCCGGGGGGGCTCGGCGTCCGCCCAGCCGGCGGGGGCCCGGCCTCCGCGCGCCGCGTAGAGCATCTTCTCGATGTCGCGGACCTCCTCGATCGAGGCGATGTGCTGGCGGTGGGCCTCGTCGGCCTGCGCCTTCACCTCGAGGAGCTTCGCCTGGACCGTGTCGGCCTGACGGCGCAGCTCGTCCACGGACTCGTAGAGCGCGACCATCGCCTCGTGCTCGCGCTGGGCCGCCTCCGCGGCGCCGCCCACGGCCGCGTGGTGGTTCTCGGCCTCGGTCCGGGCCTCGGCGAACTCCTTCATCGTCTGTTCGATCGCCGGGTCCTGGCGGAGCTCGGCGTCCTGGTCCCGGATCGCCGCCTCGAGGCGCTTCATCTCCTCGATGAGGCGCTTCTCCTGGTCCCCCGTGAGCGCCGTCGTCATGTGACGGAACTCGAGCTCCTTCAGCTCCTTGCGGAGCCGCCAGACGGGGACCGCGCCGGGCCGCGGGGCCCGCGCGCGCTTCAGCTCCTGCATCTTGTCGCCGAGCTCCTGGAGCTTGCGGTTCCACTCCTCGCGGAGCCGCTTCTCTTCCCGGACCTCGTTGTTGAGCTGGTCGCGGTTGCGCCGATGGTCCTGCGCCTCGGCGCTCTTCGCGTGGAGCTCGTCGAGGATGCGGGAGCGCTCCTCGGCGGTGGCGCGCGCCTCGGCGTTGAGGCGATCGCGCCGGGCCCGGGACTCGTCGGCCCGGGCGTTCGACTCCGCCCGCTTTCGCTCAAGCTCTTCGGTCGCGTCCGTCAACCGGCCACCGCCCCGCCGGCCACTCGGGGTCGCCGGGGAGGCGTTCGACAGGAACGCTCGATATAAAGTCTACCGAGCCGGGTCCACCGGGGAGCCTGCGCCTGCCGCGTCACGCTAATATCGGAAGCCTCGGATGAATCGCGTCGTGGAGGAGGTCGGCCGCATCTTCGGGGACGTCGGACTCGGCCAGTTCTCCTTGAGCCTCGCCCGCCCGGTCGAGCGCGGCGACTACCTCGCGGTCGAGGACGAACTGCACGGCCGGGTCCTCTGCCAGCTCGACGATCTCAAGCGGAAGAGCGACCTCGACCTCGAGCACGCGGGGCAGCTCGGCACCGGCGACGAGGGGAACGTCCACGAGAACCTCCTCGGCGAGGCGCGGATCATCGGATACCGCGACGACCAGGGGCTCGTGAAGCTCCCGACGATCCCGTTCCGGCCCGGGGCCCGGGTCTACCGCGCGGAGGAGCCGCTGATCGCCGAGGTGCTCGGCCTCAAGCACCACGCGAATTCCGGCGCCTACGTGGGGTTGCTCCGCAACCACGCCCTGCGCGTCGAGCTCGACATCAATCAGCTGGTCCAGCGCCACGTGAGCGTCCTCGCGAAGACCGGCGGCGGGAAGAGCTACCTGCTCGGCGTCCTCATCGAGGAGCTCCTGCGCCACAAGGTCACGTGCGTGATCATCGACCCGCACGGGGAGTACGGCTCGCTGAGGAACCCGTCCGAGAAGAGCGGCGGCCCCCGCTTCGGGGTCCAGTCCCAGGGGTTCGCCCGCCAGATCCACGAGTACTCGCCCGACGTCTCGCTCAATCCCGGCGCGAAGCCGCTCACGTTCTCGCTGCGGCACACGGACCCGCGGGACCTCCTCGTCTTCATGGGGCTCACGAACGTGAAGTCGTTCCTCGGCCCGCTCAAGGAGCTCATCGAGCGGGTCGGCGCGACGAACCCCGACTTCACGGTCCACGACCTCGTCCGCGCCGCCGAGGCGACGGAGGGGGCGGCGGCCGAGACGCTCCACGAGCGGCTCGAGTACGTGGAGCAGACGAAGCTTTTGGGCCCGGTGGGCACGAGCCTCAACGACCTCGTGCAGAAGGGCGACGCGACCCTCGTGAACCTGCGCGGCGTCGCGCCCGACGTCCAGGAGCTCGTGGTCGCCCGGCTCGCGACCACGCTCTTCGAGAACCGGAAGAAGGAGAAGATCCCACCGCTGTTCCTCGTCATCGAGGAGGCGCACAACTTCGCGCCCCAGCAGGGCGCTGCGACGTGCTCGCGGATCCTGAAGAACATCGCGAGCGAGGGCCGGAAGTTCGGGCTCGGCCTGTGCGTCGTGACCCAGCGGGCCGCACGCATCGACAAGAGCGTCCTCTCGCAGTGCAACACGCAGCTCATCCTGCAGGTCACGAACCCGCTCGACCTGCGGGCGATCGCGCAGTCGATCGAGGGCCTGACCGCGGGGATGACCGAGATGATCCAGTCGCTCCCCGTCGGGACCGCGCTCATCACGGGGGGCGGCTACCATACGCCGCTCTTCTGCGAGGTACGGCCGCGGGCGACCCGGCACGGCGGCGAGAGCGTGCAGATCGTCGCGGCCTAGCGGGCCCGGGGACGACGGCTCACGCCCGCGGCGCGTCCATGAGGTAGCGCGTCACGAGGCGCACGCCGAAGGCGGTCGCTCCCACGTTCTGGTAGGCGGGCTGCCACTTCCGCGTGAGCGCGTTCGTGTAGGCGGGCCCGGCGATGTCGAGGTGGGCCCACGGCGTCCCGGGCCCGACGAACGTCTCCAGGAACGCGGACGCCGTCAGCATGCCGGCGACCGGGATCTCGGTCGAGTTGCGGACGTCCCCCACCTCGCTCTTCACGAGGTCGCGATGGAAGTCGGTGAGCGGCATCCGCCAGATCGGTTCGCCCGTCGCCCGCGAGGCGGCGAGCAGGCCGGCCGCGAGCTTCTCGTCGGTCGCGACGAGTCCCGCCGTGTCGTCGCCGAGGGCGACCACCTCGGCGCCGGTGAGGGTGGCGAGGTCGATCACCTCGTCCGGGCGGTACTGGGCGACCGTGTAGCCGAGCGCGTCCGAGAGCACGACCCGGCCCTCCGCGTCCGTGTTGAGGACCTCGATCGTCTTCCCGTTGTACGTGCGCACGACGTCGCCCGGCCGGTAAGCCGTCCCGCTGGGGAGGTTCTCCGCGCACGCCATCACCCCGATGACCCGGGGGGCGACCTTGAGCGTTGCCGCGGCCCGGAGGATCCCGAGCACCGCGACGGCGCCGCTCTTGTCGAACTTCATCTCGGCGAGGCGGGGCGCCGGCTTGATCGAGATCCCGCCCGAGTCGAACGTGATCCCCTTGCCCACGACCGCGACCGTGCGGCCGCGTCGCGCGCCGCCCGGGTACTCGAGGACGATGAGCCGCGGGGGATGCGCGGAGCCTCCGCCGACGGCCAGGAGGCCGCCGCAGTGCATCTCGGCGAGCTTTTTCTCGTCGAAGACCGTGACCTTGAGACCGAGCTCCTTGCCGAGGCTCCGGGCCTCCTCCGCGAGACGCTCGGGGGTCGCGGTGTCGGCCGGGAGGTTCGCGATGTCGCGGGTCCAGACGACCGCGTCGGCGATCGTCGCCTGCTCAGCGACGGCCTTGCGGATCCCGGTCTCCTCCCGCGCGATCCCGTCGCCCAGGTGGACCGCGACCTCCTCGACCCCGCCCTCCGTGGAGGTCCGGTACCGGAGGAATTCGTAGCCCCCGAGCACGACCCCGTCGACGAGGGCGCGTGCCGCGGCCTCGGCGGGGGTCGCCTCGTTCACGAACGGAGCGAGACGGAACGCGATCGTCCGGGCGCCGCGTCCCTTGAGGGCGCGGACGACCTCGGCCGCCGCGCGCCGCACGAGCTCGGCGTCGACCCGAGAGCGCGGCCCGAGGCCGACGAGCAGAAGGCGGCCCTTGCCGGCCGTCCGGTGGAAGACCGTGATCTCCTTGCGCTTGCCGCGGACCTCGCGGCGCTCCCACGCGGTGCGCAACAGGCCGCCGAGCGCCCGGTCCTCCTCGCCGAGGACGCTCGGGAACGCGGTCTCCTTGTCGCCGCGCTCGTAGAGGGCGCTCACGACCACGTCGGCCGCCGCCGCGAGGCCGTCGCGTCGGTCGACGCTGACCTTCATCCGATCCGTGCCCTAGAACGAGGGACGGATCTTCTGCCGGTCGATGCGGATCCCGGCCGGGGTGATCGCCAGGAGGTTCTTCGCGATGCCCGCGACGTCCCCCCCGGTGTCCTTGGCGACGTTCTTGAGATCGATGCTCATGCGCTTCACCGCGATCGGGTCGTTCGCGATCGACGTGTAGTCGAGCAGGACGATGTCGCCCTGGTAGGCGAGCTTCGAGACCTGATGGAGGTCCTCGAACCGCAGGATCTCGGCGATCCGGACCGTGCCGCGGTTGCCCGCGAGCGCGCCGACCTCGTCCTCGAAACTCATCGCGCCCAGGTCGAGGAACGAGCCCTCCTCCAGGGTGTCTGCTCCGTGATGCCGCCGAAGAATCCCCGTAGCCTTCGCCATCGACGCGAACCTCCGCTGTCGGGCCTGCGAGGAGGCGGTCGCTTCTTAAGGCTATGGTTCGAGGGGACGGTCCGGCCGCGTCCGCCCGCCGGTCGGCGGGTCGGCCGGGGGCGGTCTGGGGATGCGGACGAGGAACGTCGCGCGGTAGACGTCCCGCCCGTCCTTGCGGCCGAACAGCGACGCCGACTGCTTGAACTCCCCGCCGAACCGCTGCCGGGCGAATCGGGCCACCGAGCGCGCGGCGACCGTCTCGGTGAAGTAGACGTCCCAGCCCTCGGGGAGCTCCTCGCGCCACGAGACGGCCCTCCGCCACTCGGCCGGGGCCTCGCGCATGAGCTCCTTCCAGGCCGCGTCGAGGCGGGCCCGCCGCGCGACCGCCTTCTCGCCCCGAGACTCCTCGGGGCCGCGCAGCTGGACGATCGCCGTGTAGTAGCGGCCGCTCTTCCGGCTGCAGTCGGGGCAGGTGTGGTGCTCGATCCGGACCGACAGCGGCACCTCGGTCTCGCGCCGGGCGCCCCGGAAGACGGCGGTCATCGTGCCCCGGAGCTCGTGGACCGTCCCGGTCGCGCCGATCTCCTCCCACCGCGCCCGGCGGATCCCGACCTCGGGGTGCACGGCCAGGAACGGATGCAGGTCCTCGTCGGTGAGCACCGGGCTCGAGTTCGGGCGCTCCCAGTGGTCTTTCACCCGGCGGGCGCCGCAGTGGGGGCAGAGCACGACGGTGACCCGCGGGGGGGCCGAGACGAGGACCGTGCGGTCCGCGGCGCACTCCGGGCAGATCCCGTCGACGAGCGGACGCCCCGTCGTGCCGCAGACCACACAGAACTCCCCGTCGGTCACGGTCGCCTCGGGCCTAGGAGAGCATCGCGACGATCTCGGCGTGCGGGACCCCGCCGAGGGTGCCCGCCGCGCCGGGGGCGACGTGGCCGGCCTCTTCGGCGAGCCGAAGGACCCGGGCCCCGAGGAGGTTGGCGATCGTCGCGCGCTCGAGCGCCCAGAGGAGCTCTTCCCGGGTCACCCGGCGCTCGCCGTAGAAGTGGCTTGAGACCGTCACGGTCCGGCCGTTCTCGCCGACCGGGAGCGCGCGGCCGATCAGCTCGGCATCGCACGCCGCGACCACGAACTCGGCGCGGACCCGGTGGACCCGCATCACGAACCCGTCCTCCGTCACGTCCCGCCCTCGGTCGTTCCTCGAGGTACGAAAGGAGGTATAAACCGGTCCCCCGGCCCCGCCCGGTTAGAAGCGGACGAGCTGGAGCTGGTTCGGTCGGGGCTCGATGATCTCGCCCTGGTTGCGCATCGACTGGAGGATCGCCTCCGCCTTCGCGACGTCGATCCGGGCCCGCTCGACGGCCTCGCGGAACTGCTCCATCGAGAAGACCCCGTCGTGGGCGCCCTGGAGCTCGCGCATGAGGTGGAGGACGGCGACCTGGCGCTCGCGCTGGCTGTGGCTCACCCCGGTCTGGGCGAGGTCGATGTCGATCTTCCCCTCCTCCGTCATCGAGACGCGGCGGAGGAAGTTCTCCATGACGCGCACGGCCCGTTCGGCATCCTCGACGGTGACGATCGGGGAGAGCCGGGCCCGGGCCGCCGCCTCGCTGAGGCGCACGAGCGCCTCGAGCTGCCGGGCGGTGATCGGGACCGGCGAGTTCGGCTCCTCGCCCTGGCGTCGGACCCGGACGTAGAAGTCCTCGAGGGTCGCGAGCGACTCGGCGGAGAGGACCGGCCGGACGTTCCGTCGGGCATAGGCGATGTACTCCTTGAGGAAGCGCGGGGGGAACGGCGCCCCCTCCGCCCCGACGGTCCGATCGCCCGGCGCGGGGGCCACCTCGACCGCCCGGGCCGAGGCGAGGATCCGGTTCGCGAGCCGCCGGTCGCGGTGCTGGTCCGGGACGTCCTTGATCGAGAAGATGACGTCGAACCGGGAGAGGAGGGTCGGGGGGAGGTCGATCTGCTCGCCGATCGAGCGGTCGGCCGTGAACCGGCCCCATTTGGGGTTCGCCGCGGCGAGCACGGGGCAGCGCGCGTTGAGGGTCGAGGTGATCCCGGCCTTCGCGATCGAGACCGTGCCCTGCTCGAGGACCTCGTGCATCGCCGACCGGTCCTCGGGGTTCATCTTGTCGAGCTCGTCGACGACCGCCATGCCGCCGTCGGAGAGGACCAGCATGCCGGCCTCGAGGACCCAGCGGCCGCCGGCGAAATCGTCCTTCACGACCGCGGCCGTCAGCCCGGCGGCGGTCGCGCCCTTGCCGCTCGTGTAGAGGCCCCGCGGCGCGACGTCGGCCACGTAGCGCAGCAGCTGGCTCTTGGCGACCCCCGGGTCGCCGACGAACAGGACGTGGATGTCGCCCCGGACCCGGATCCCGTCGGCGTGGACCTTCTCGACCCCGCCGAACAGCTGGAGCGCGATCGCCTCCTTCTCTTCCTCCATCCCCTTGATCGTCGGGGCGAGCGACAGCACGATCTTGTCGACGACCGTGGGGTCGCCGCGGAAGCTCTGGATCAGCGCTTCGTCCTCGGGCGGGATCTCGATCTCGTCGTACTCGACCTGCTTCGACTCGACCGAGTTCCCGAGGACCATGATGTCGAAGGTCGTGTTGCGGACGATCCCCCCGCGCGCGGCGCTCGCCCGCTGGAAGCTCTTCAGGACGCCGTTGAGCACGATGCGGTTCCCGGGCAGCACCCGGCCCGCGAGGTCCTCGGTGAGCAGCACCGAGATCCCCTGCGGGTGGGCCCCGTGGCGCAGGGTCTCGGGGTGCTCCTGGATCTCGATCCGCTGGGCGTCGACGTACGTCGACTTCTCGGCGAGCAGGCGGAACCGCGTCCGGCCGATCGGCTTCCCGCAGCCCCCCTGGGACTCCGGGCACTCGAGCGGCTCGCGGAACACCATCGATCCCTCGTCCTGGGGCTCGTGGAACTCGGTCCGGCACGCGACGCACTGGAAGACCGCGTCTCGGATCTGCGGGCGCACCTCCGTGACGCGACGCACGATCCCGTCGATCCCGATCAGGTGGTTGAGGTCGGTCTCCCGGATCGACCGGATGAGCCGATGCGCGGTCGGCGGGAGCCCGGTGACCCGGAGCCGGAGCCCCTCGGCCTCGGCGCCGGCGACCGGCAAGAGTTCGCGCATCGCGCGCATCCCGGCGCCGAGCACCTCGTCCGGCCGCTCGAGGAGCAGGTCGGCGAGCGCCGTGTCGGCGCTGTCGATCGCCGCGAAGGGGACCGGCAGGGAACGCTCCTCCGGGAAGCGGTCGTGGAGCGCGAGGATCGCGGGCCGCAGGCCCGCCTCCTCGAGGACCGCCGCCCAGCGGCTCTGCAGCTCGGGCGGCGCGGGCAGGGTCCTCTTGGCAGCGACCATGGAAGGAAAGCTCCGTTACGGGTCGAGGCGGTATCGGTCCCGGGGGAAGAGGCGGGCCTCCCGTATATTGGGGAGCCCTGCCAGCAGCTGGACCAGACGGTCGATGCCGAGCCCGTAGCCGCCGTGCGGCGGCATCCCGAACCGGAACGCCTCGAGGTAGCCCGGGAACCGGGCCGGGTCGAGCCCCGCGGCGGCGATGTTGGCCCGCAGCGCCTCGAGCCGGTGCTCGCGGAGACCCCCGCTCGCGATCTCCACGCCCCGGAAGTCGAGGTCGTGGTACCACGTCGCCCGGGGGTTCCCGTCCTGGCGCTGGGCGTAGAACGTCGCCGCCTTCACCGCGGTCGGGTAGTCGGTCAGGAAGTAGAGCGGGACGCCGTACTCCTGCTCCACCCGCTCCCCGATCCGCTTCTCCTCGTCCGCGCCGAAGTCCTCCTCCGCGCCGGGCCGCCCGAGCCACTCCGAGGCGGTCGCGAACGGGATGCGCGGGAACGGGGTCCGCACGTCCGGGAGGCGGGACGCTAGCGGGTTGCGCCGCGTCTCGAGCGCCGATCGGGAGGACCGGAACGCGTCGACGAGCACCCCCTCGAGGATCTGCCGGAGCCCCTCGGCCCCGTCGGGAAACGCGACCTCGAGGTCGAGGCTGGTGAACTCGGTCAGGTGCCGGACGGTGTCCGAAGGCTCTGCCCGGAACGCGGGCCCGATCTCGAAGACGCGCTCGAACCCGGCCCCGATGAGCATCTGCTTGTAGAGTTGGGGGCTTTGCGCGAGGTAGGCCCGGGATCCGAAGTAGTCGACCGGGAACAGCGTCGCCCCGCCCTCCGCGCCCTCCCGGAGCAGCTTCGGCGTCTCGATCTCGAGAAAGCCCCGCTCGAGGAACGCGGTCCGCAGTCCGGCCAGGAGGACGGTCCGCAGCTCGAAGACCTGGCGGACCGCCGGCTTTCGGAGGTCCAGGACCCGGTGGTTGAACCGAGTGTCGAGGTCCGCCCCGACCTTGTCGACGATGCCGAGCGGAAGCGGGACCTCGGCCCGGGCCAGGACGGCGACCGCCATCGGCGCGAGCTCGACGCCGCGCTGGGCCTTCTCGGACCGGTGCACGGTCCCCTCGACCTCGACGACCGACTCGCGGGGGAGCTCGGCGAACAGCGCGAACAGCGCCGGGTCCGTGGTCCCCTTCTTGAGCGTGACCTGGGCGGTCCCGCTCCCGTCGCGCACGAGCGCGAAGGCGACGCCCCCGAGGGCGCGGTACTCCTCGAAGTGACCCGCGACCCGGACGACCTCGCCGTCCAGCTCCGCGAGCTCACGCGAGAGCCGGCGACGGGGCGACAGGGTTCGCGACCTCCTTGTGCGCGATCGCGGCCCGCACGAGCGCGAGGTAGAGGGGATGCGGGGCCTCGGGACGGGAGAGGAACTCGGGGTGGTACTGCACCCCGAGGAAGAACGGGTGATCGGCCGCCTCGAGGGCCTCGACCCGAGAGTCGACCGACATCCCGGTGGCGACGAGCCCGGCGTCGCGAAGCCGGGAGACGTACTCGGGGTTGATCTCGAAGCGGTGCCGGTGCCGCTCCCAGATCTCCGTCTTCCCGTAGATCTGCGCGACCCGCGAGCCCGGGGCGAGGACGACGCGCTGGGCCCCGAGCCGCATCGTGCCGCCGAGGTCGTCGAGGGTCCGCTGCTCCTCGAGCAGGCAGACGACGGGGTCGGGAGTGGCCGGATCGACCTCGGTCGTGTTCGCCGCCGGGAGTCCGAGGACGTCCCGGGCGTACTCGACGGCCGCGATCTGGAACCCGTAGCAGATACCGAGGTACGGGATCCGCTCCGAGCGGGCGATCTCGACCGCCCGGATCTTCCCGTCGACGCCGCGCGTGCCGAAACCGCCCGGCACGAGGATCGCGTCCGAGCGCGCGAGCCGGTGCGCGAGGCTCGGGTTCTTCGGGATGTCCTCCGAGTCGTACCAGACGAGCCGGATCTCGGTCCCCAGGTGGCCCTGGCAGTGGTGGAACGCTTCCGAGTGCGAGAGGTAGGCGTCCCGCAGCTCGGTGTACTTGCCGACGATCGCGACCTCGACGGACCCCTCGCAGCGTCGGTACGTTGCCAGGAACTCCTTCCAGGCCGCGAAGTCGGGCGGCCGGTCCGGCAGCCCGAGCAGCCGGGTCAGCTGCGCGCCGACGCCCTGCGCCTCGAGGACGAGCGGCACCTCGTAGATCACCGGCTGGTCCGGTACCGAGATGACGGCGTCCGGGGGCACGTCGCAGAACAGGGAGATCTTCGCCTTGATGTCGGGGGCCAGCGGCACCGGGCTCCGCGCCATGATGAGGTTCGGTCGGATCCCGATCGCGCGCAGCTCCCGGACGGAGTGCTGGGTCGGCTTCGTCTTCGCCTCCCCGACCGGGCCGACGACCGGCACGAGCGTCGTGTGCACGAACGCCATGTGGCCCTCGCCGAGCTCGTACGACAGCTCCCGGAGCGCTTCGAGGAACGGCATCGACTCGATGTCGCCGACGGTGCCTCCGACCTCGACCAGCACCACCTCCGCCCCGGCCGCCTGGGCGACCTCGCGGATCGACCGCTTGATCTCCCCCGTCACGTGCGGGATGATCTGAACAGTGTTCCCCAGGTAGTCCCCGCGCCGTTCCTTCTCGATGACCGCGCGGTAGATCTTCCCCGTGGTGAGGTTGTGCGTCCCCATGAGGCTCTGGTCGAGGAACCGCTCGTAGTTGCCGAGGTCGAGGTCGACCTCCGTGCCGTCGTCGAGGACGAACACCTCGCCGTGCTGGTACGGGTTCATCGTACCCGCGTCGACGTTGAGGTACGGATCGATCTTGACGATCGTCACGGGGATCCCCCGCGCCTTGAGGAGCCGCCCGATGGACGAGGTCGTGATCCCCTTCCCGAGGCCCGAGATGACCCCGCCGCTCACGACGATGACCTTCACGAGCGACCTCCGCGGCTCGTAACGGGTCGCTCGCATAAAGGCTGTGGCGCGCGACGGGTCCGGCGGATGCCGGACGGACGCGCGACGCCCTAGAACGGCACGCGGCGGCCCGAGCTGTCCCGATGGAACGCGCCGAAATCCGGCGTCCCGGTGAGCGCCTCCGCCTCGAAGACCGGACCGTCCACGCAGACGTGGTACGGGCCCAGGGAACAGGCGTCGCACATGCCGAGCGCGCACTTCATGTGCCGCTCGACCGAACAGAACACCGGAACGTCGCGCGGCGCCGCCGCCGCGATGATCCGGCGCATCATCACCTCGGGGCCGCAGGTCCACACCGCGTCGAACCGCTCGCTCTCGAGCAGGCGGGCGGCGACGGGCGTGACATACCCCCGCGTCCCGGCGGAGCCGTCGTCCGTCGCGATCTCGACCCGGGCCCCCATCGCCCGAAAGCGCGACTCGAACAGGAGCTCCGGCGCGCGGGTCGCGCCGAGGGCCACGGTCACCGAGGCGCCGCGGGCGATCACGCGCTCGGCCGCGGGGGCGAGGACAGCGGCGCCGGAACCGCCGGCGACGACGAGGACCCGTCCGGGCGAGAGGTCGAAGGCGTTCCCATACGGGCCGCGGATGCCGATCGGGGCCCCCGGACCGAGGTCGAGGATGCGTCGGCTCGTCGAGCCCATCGCCTTCACGGTGACGCCCTTCGAGGGCCCGTCGGTGTAGGACAGCGACATCGGGAGCTCGTCGTCGCCCGGGATCCACAGCATCACGAACTGACCGGGCTCGGCGGGAGGCGCGTACGGAAAGCGGAGGGTCACGGTCGACGGGGTCTCGGAGACCCGCTCGGTGACCGCCACGACGGACCGCACGAGCCGCGGTAGTCGGCGACCGATATATCCGCGCGCCGACGCCGCCCGTTCATCCGCCGGCGGGGCCGTCCGTCCGGTGGGCCGCGCCCACCGCGTCCTCCACCCGGGCGAAGCCGAGCTCGTCGAGCCGGCGGGCGAGCCCGCTCGCGAGGGCGCCGAACACCCCGACCCCGTGGAAGGCGATCGCGGTGCCGACCTCGAGCGCGCGCGCCCCGGCCATGACGTACTCGAGCGCGTCGTCCGGCGTGGCGATGCCTCCCATGCCGACGATCGGGATCGAGACGCGCTCGTACATCTGCCAGACGCACGCGAGCCCGATCGGCTTGATCGCGGGCCCGCTGAGGCCGCCGAGC
Source organism: Thermoplasmata archaeon (assembly GCA_035502475.1). Classification (GTDB taxonomy): domain Archaea; phylum Thermoplasmatota; class Thermoplasmata; order Lutacidiplasmatales; family UBA184; genus Lutacidiplasma. Next base: position 13,758 of record DATJUJ010000001.1, on the reverse strand, counting down.
CCGTGGGCGAGCACCGGTCGCCGGAGCGCCACGTCGATCGCGAGGGCGCGGAGCGTGTTGATCGCGCTCACCGCCGCGGCGCCGCCGCGCTCGGCGGCGGCCGCCAGGGCCGCCGGGTCGGCGGCGTTGGGGGTGATCTTGGCGATGACCGGTATCCGGACAGCACCCACCACGGCGCGAACGATCTCCTCGACCCGGTCGGGGTCGCTACCGACCTCCGTGCCGAACCCCTCCGCGTGGGGGCAGCTCAGGTTGAGCTCGAGGGCATGCACGCCCGTCGCGGCCATCCGGGCCCCCAGCCGAGCGAACTCGGCCGCATCCCCGGCGAACACGGACCCGACGACGGTCGCGCCCGACGCGAGGGCGACGGCGATCTCCTGGGGGTACTCCTCGATCCCGGGATTGGGAAGCCCCATGGCGTTGAGCATCCCCCAACCGCCGTAGGTCTCGATCGTGGGGTTCGGGTACCCGGGGCGCGGGGCGGCCCCGATCGATTTCGTGACGACGCCCCCCGCGCCGGCCCGCCAGGCGCCGGCCAGCGACTCGCCGCTCTCCCCCCAGATGCCGCTGGCGAGCAGGAACGGGTTCCGGAGGCGGAGACCGGCGAGTTCTACCGAGAGATCCGACACCGAGCGGACCCACGGGTGGTGGGCTTAAATCGGCTCGGACCGATGCACGCCTTCCATGCATCTCGATCGACTCACGGACGCCGGCCGCGCCGCGTTGGAGGCCGCGTTCCGGAGGGCCGCAGAGCTCCGCCACCCGGCGGTCGAGCCGGAGCACCTGTTGGAGGCGCTCGTCGCGGACGCCCAGGCGCCCGCGTCCGCGCTGCTCGACAGCCTCGGCGTCCCGCGGGACCGCCTGCTCGCCCGGCTCGACGACCGGTTGAAGCATCTCCCGACGGCCGACCACGTGGCCCCGTCCGACCAGTACCTCTCCCGGTCCCTGGCCCAGGTCGTCGACGCGGCCGAGTCCGAGGCCGCGAAGCGCAAGGACCGGTACACGAGCGCCGACCAGTTGCTGCTGGGTCTCCTCGCCGTCCCGTCCCCGGCCCGGACGATCCTCGAGGAGTTCCAGGTCCGCAAGGCCGGCGTCGAGGCCGCGCTCGCCTCCGTCCGGGGGACCGAGAAGCCCGTCGAGAGCCGCGGCGAGGAGGCCCAGTATCGGGCCCTCGAGAAATACGGGCGGGATCTCACCGCGCTCGCCCGCGAGCGGAAGCTCGACCCGGTGATCGGCCGGGACGAGGAGATCCGCCGGGTCCTCCAGATCCTCTCCCGCCGGACCAAGAACAACCCGGTCCTGATCGGCGACCCCGGGGTCGGGAAGACCGCGGTCGTCGAGGGCCTCGCCCAGCGGATCGCGACGCGCGACGTCCCGGACTCCCTGCGGGACAAGCGGCTCGTCTCGCTCGACCTGGGGGCGCTCCTCGCCGGGGCCAAGTTCCGCGGCGAGTTCGAAGAGCGCATCAAGGCGGTCCTCACCGAGGTCGAGCGCAGCGAGGGCCAGGTGATCCTGTTCATCGACGAGCTGCACACGCTCGTTCACGCCGGGGCGACCGAGGGCGGTGCGCTCGACGCCTCGAACCTCCTCAAGCCGGCGCTGGCCCGGGGCGTCCTCCACTGCATCGGGGCGACGACGACCCAGGAGTACCGGAAGTACATCGAGAAGGACGCCGCCCTCGAGCGCCGGTTCCAGCCGGTCCCCGTCGCCGAGCCGTCGGTCGAGGACACGATCTCGATCCTGCGGGGGCTCAAGGAGCGCTACGAGCTCCACCACGGCGTCCGGATCCGGGATGCGGCGCTGGTCGCCGCCGCGACGCTGTCCGCCCGCTACATCCCCGACCGGCACCTGCCCGACAAGGCGATCGACGCCGTCGACGAGGCGGCGTCGAGCGTGCGGCTCACGCTCGACTCCCGGCCGGTCGAGCTCGACCAGCTCTCCCGTCGGATCCGGCAGCTCGAGATCGAGCGGGCCGCCCTGGGGAAGGAGCGGGACGCGGCGAGCCGGGACCGGCTGAAGGCGCTCGAAAAGGAGCTCGCGAACCTCAAGGAGCGGGAGGGCGCGCTCACCACGAAGTGGAAGAAGGAGCGCGACCAGGTCGAAGAGCTCCGGCGTCTGCGGGCCGAGCTCGACCGGTCGAAGGCCGAGGAGGAGAAGGCCGAACGGGCGGGCGACCTCGAGGCGACCGCGCGCCTGCGCTACGGCACGATCCCCGAGCTCCAGAAGCAGGTGGAGACGCTCACGAACCGGCTCGAGAAGACCGACGACCCGGGCCTCCTCCGGGAGGAGGTCACCGAGGAGGACGTGGCGCGCGTGATCGCGAAATGGAGCGGGGTCCCGGTGAGCCGCCTCCTGGAGGGGGAGGCCGAGCGGCTCCTCCACCTCGAAGACGAACTGAAGCACCGGGTCGTCGGACAGGACGCCGCGGTCGAGTCCGTCGCCCGGTCGGTCCGGAGAGCACGGTCCGGCCTCGCCGACCCAAACCGTCCGCTGGGGACGTTCCTCTTCGTCGGCCCGACCGGGGTCGGGAAGACCGAGCTCGCGAAGGCGCTCGCCGCGGTGCTCTTCCACTCCGACCGGGCCCTCGTGCGCATCGACATGAGCGAGTACATGGAGAAGCACACGGTCGCCCGCCTCATCGGCGCACCGCCCGGGTACGTGGGGTACGAGGAGGGCGGCCAACTCACCGAGGCCGTCCGCACCCGTCCGTACTCGGTGGTGCTGTTCGACGAGATCGAGAAGGCGCACCCGGACGTCGTGAACGTGCTCCTCCAGCTCATGGACGACGGACGGCTCACCGACGGGCAGGGGCGCACCGTCGACTTCCGCCACGCGATCGTGATCATGACCAGCAACCTGGGCTCCGACCTCCTCGCCGAGGCCCGGGGCGACGCCGACCTTCACCGGATCATCGAGCCGGCGCTCCGGGCCCACTTCCGACCGGAGTTCCTGAACCGGCTCGACGAGATCGTCCTCTTCCACCCGCTTACCGAGGCGGAGATCGGCGCGATCGTGGGCCTGCAGCTCGCCCAGGTCGAGGCGCGCCTCGCCGAGCGACGGATCCGCCTGGTGGCGACGCCCGCCGCGAAGGCGCTCCTGGCCGCCGAGGGCTACGATCCCCAGTTCGGTGCCCGACCGCTCAAGCGGACGATCCAGCGCCTGGTCGTCGACCCGCTCACCCAGAAGCTGCTGGCCGGCGAGATCAAGGACGGCAGCACGGTGACCGTCGACGCGAAGGACGGGGCGATCGCCCTCACGGCCGCGCGCGCGGGCCGGGGCGGGTCGTCGTGACGACCGGCGTCACCGTGGCGGTCGTCGGGGCCCCCGACGTCGCGAAGGAGCTCGGGAAGAAGGGGACGAGCTCGGACGTCACGCTGTTCAACGCCGTGCGCGACGGCCACGCCGTCACGCTCGTCGAGCCGACGCAGTTCCCCGAGAAGTTCCCCCCGCTCCTCACCGCGCTCGCGATGGCGGACCGGTGCCTCCTCGTCGTGACCGAGCTCACGCGCCCGATCGCCGAGACGATCGCGACCGTCGAGGTTGCGCTGCTCCCGACGACGATCGTCACGGGTCCCTCGGTGGGGGACGCCGAGCTCGCGCGGGTCCTGAAGGGCGGATCGCTCGAGGGCGCGGATCGCCTGCCGCTCGACCTCCCCCGGCTCCGCGAGACGGTCGACGGATGGAGGGCGCCGGCGCTCGACGGACCCGTCCTGGTGCCGATCGACCACGCGTTCCCGGTGAAGGGCGTGGGCGCGGTGGCGCTCGGGGTCGTCCGGCGCGGCACGCTGCGCGCGCACGACCGGCTCCGGCTCTGGCCGACCCCGAAGGTCGTCGACGTCCGCTCGATCCAGGTCCACGACCTCGACCGCAAGGAAGCGGAGTGCGGCGAGCGCGTCGGCGTCGCACTGAAGGGCGTCGAGGCGGACGAGATCTCGCGGGGCCAGGTGCTCGCCCCGGAAGGAGCGCTCGCCGAGGGGCCCAAGGTCGAGGGGGGCGCGCTCGTTCGGTGCCGGTACTACCGTGGGGACGCAGGGCCGGGTGCCCAGCTCCATGCCGCGGTCGGCCTCCAGATCGTCCCCGCGGCCGTGGACGAGCTCAGTGCCCAGCGGACGGCGCTGACGGCCGATCGGCCGGTCGTCCGGATCGCGGGAGGACCGTTGCTGCTCGCGGACCTCTCGGTCCCCGTGGGCCCCCGGATCGTGGGCCGGTCGACGATCGGCTAGCGCGACCGCGCTAGGCGAACATCGTGACGGACTCCTTGCGGAGCTCTTCCTCGCCGACGACCTTCTCGATCGCGCGGTCGAAGTCGGCCAGCGTCACGCTGTCGCGCTCCTCGCGGATCGCCCACATCCCCGCCTCGGTGCAGATCGCGCGGATGTCGGCTCCCGTCGCGCCGTCGCAGCGGCTCGCGAGCGCCTCGAAGTCGATCGTCTCGCGGATCGCCATGCCGCGGCTGTGGATCCGGAAGATCTCCGCGCGTCCCTGGTAGGTCGGCACCGGGATCTCGATGATCCGGTCGAAGCGGCCGGGCCGGAGCAGCGCGTCGTCGAGGATGTCGGGGCGGTTCGTCGCCGCAATGATCTTCACGTTGGACAGCGGCTCGAAGCCGTCCATCTCGGCGAGCAGCTGCATCAGGGTCCGCTGGACCTCGCGGTCGCCGCTGGTGGCGACCTCGAGGCGCTTTGCGCCGATCGAGTCGACCTCGTCGATGAAGATGATCGTCGGGGCCTTCTCGCGGGCGAGCTGGAATAGCTCGCGCACGAGGCGAGCGCCCTCGCCGATGTACTTCTGGACGAGCTCGCTGCCGACGAGGCGGACGAACGTCGCGTTCGTGTGGTGCGCCACCGCCTTCGCGATGAGCGTCTTGCCGGTGCCCGGGGAACCGATCAGGAGGACGCCCTTCGGGGGGTCCACCCCGACCTTGCGGTACAGCTCGGAGCGGAGCAGGGGGTACTCGACCGCTTCCCGGATCTCGCGGATCTGCTCTCCGAGCCCGCCGATGTCGGCGTACGCGACCGACGGCTTGTCGACGATCTCGGAGGCGGTGACCAGCGGGTCGAGCGAGGCGGGCAGCACGCCCATCACGGCGAGGGTCTGCTTGTTGAGCGCGACCCGGCTGCCGACGGTGATCTTGCCGTGCTCGACCGTCTCGGCCGAGTTGACCACGAAGTCGGGGCCCGTGGAGGACTTCACGATGACGCGTCCGTCGGTGAGCACGTCCCGGACGCTCCCCACGATGAGCGGCGGGTAGCGGAGCCGGTCGAGCTCCGTCTTGAGCCGCTTCACCTCCCGCTGCAGGCGGAGGATCTCCGCCTCCATGTAGTGGCGCTCGCTCTCGACGCGCTTGATCGCTTCGGCGAGCTGGGTGTTCCGGAGCTCGAGGAAATTCACGCGGTCGAAGGCGTCGTGGGTCACCGGGGGCGTCGCTTCGGGTTCTGCCATGGTGGTTCGTACGGACCGTCGGCGGCGGTTCCTGCTATCTGAGAGCTTGACGGCTTATAAGTAGTCGTCATTCGAGTCGGACCGAGGCACCGATGGGCGCGACGCACGCGCGGTACGCCCGAGCGTTCGCCCCCGGTCACGTGACCGGCCTCTTCCGGCCCGCGCTCGGAGCACGGGACCCGCGCGCCCGGGGGTCGGTGGGGGCCGGGATCGTGCTCGAGCTGGGCGCGATCGCGTCGGCATCGTTCCGCCCCGGTCCCCGTCGACGGATCCGGCTCGACGACGGCACGGGGCGAGCCCTGCCCATCTCGGAAGAGGTGGCGCGTCGGCTCGCGCCCGAGGAACCCGGGGCCCTCGAAGTGCGACTCACCCACGAGCTGCCCGTGGGGCAGGGGTTTGGGATGAGTGCCGCCGGCGCGCTCGCCACGGCGCTGGCGGTCGACCGGCTGGCCGGCCGGGACCGGGAGCGCGCGATCTCCGTCGCCCATCTCGCCGACCTGTTCGGGGGTGGGGGCTTGGGGGGAGTGGCCGCGATCCTCGGCGGGGGGCTCGAAGCGCGCCGCCGGCCCGGGATCCCCCCGTTCGGCGCGATCGTGCGCCGCCCATGCCCCGGCTCGCTGTTCGTCGGGGTCGTGGGCGGGCCGATCCCGTCGCCGACGGTCCTCGGGGATCCCCGACGGCTCCATCGCATCGACCGGGCCGCCGAGGGCCTGTCGGGCCTCGTGCGGCACCTCACGCCGGACGCGTTCTTCGCCGCCAGCGAGCGGTTCACCGATGCGGCCGGGCTCGCGACTCCCGAGGTCGCTCGCGCCGTACGCGCCCTGCGACGCTCCGGCGCGTGGGCCGCTCAGGCGATGTTCGGCCGGAGCTTCCTGGCCCGGCCGAAGGTCGCCCGGGATCGGGCTCGGCTCATCGAGGGCCTGCAGCGCGCGGGCCTCCGGGCGGTCGAGGTCTCGGCGGCCCGGGCCGGGGCCCGCGTGCTCCCGGCGCAAGCATTTTAACGGGGGCCCCGTCTCGGCCGCCCCCATGACGCGCAAGCCGGCCCGGATGTACCGGAAGGTCGAGGGCCAGATCTACACCCGGCGCGAGTACATGGGCGGGGTGCCGGCGCTGCGCGTCACGCAGTTCGACACGGGCGACCTCCGCACCGCGTTTCCCGTCGCCCTGAGCCTCGGCACCGAGGAAGCCGCGCAAGTCCGCGACATCGCGCTCGAAGCCGCGCGGATCAGCGCGGTCCGGGTCCTGGAACGCCAGGCCCCGAACCAGTACCACCTCAAGGTGCGACGCTACCCGCACCAGATCCTGCGTGAACACAAGATGGCGATGGGCGCGGGGGCCGACCGGATCTCCGATGGGATGCGACGCGCGTTCGGCAAGCCCGTCGGGCATGCCGTGCGTGCGGAGATCGGTTCGGAGCTGCTGACGATCTACACGACCGACGCGCACGTGCCGGACGCGAAGGAAGCGCTCCGGAAGGCGTCCCACAAGCTGCCCGTGCCGACGCGGGTCATCGTCACGCGCCGGGACGTGGCGGCGTAGTCGGCGCGCGCACGACGAGCACCGGGCACGTCGCGTGGTGCACGAGGGCGTCGGAGACCGATCCCAACAGGAGCCGCTTCGCGGTCGATAGCCCGCGCGAGCCCAGCACCAGGAGATCGGGGGGATTCTTCTCGAGAAAGGCGAGGAGTTCGTCGACGACCACGCCCTCTTCTGCGATCCCGGTGACGGACGAGACCCCGGCGGCTTCCGCCTCCTTCACGGCCGCCTCGACGATGGACCGGTAGTGCGCGGAGTCGCTCTCGGTGACGTTCACCGAGACGTACGGCTCGGCGGCCGAGACGTAGACCGGCAACAGGGGAGCGACCGCCACGATCTGCAGTTCCCCGCCGTAGTGCTGCGCGAGGTCGATCGCGGCTCGCAGGGCCTCGTGGGCGATCGAGGAACCGTCGACCGCGACCGTGATGCGCGCGAACCGTCCCGGAGGCATACGGGCAGGCCCAGACCGCGCGCGCTACAAGGCCGTTGCGGCGGCGGTCTCGCCGGGGCGCAACTGTTTTTACGCCTTCTCCGCCTCTTCGCAGCGGATAGGTGCTCTCGTGGCCCCGGTCTGCAGCAACTGCGGTGCATCCGACTTCGTGTGGGCGAACGACCTCAAGACCGGCGGGGCGATCAGCGGCGGAACGCTCTCGCTCCGCTCGCGGGGAGAGCTCTCGATGGGCACCCGGATCTGCCGGTCCTGCGGACACGCGGACCTGTTCCTGAAGGACCCGTCGATCCTGCGCATGCCGCACACCTGGCGGCCCGGCGAGTTCGTTCCGATCCAGTCGAAGCCCGCGGCCGCTCCGCCCCCGGTGTCCCACCACCACACGCCGGCCACCCCCGTCCCTCCGACGGCGCCGGTGCCGGTACCCCCGAACTCTCCACCGGTCCCCCCCGCGCCCACACCGGAGCCGGCCCCCGCCCCGATGGCACCGCCCCCACCTCCGCCGATCCCTCTCGAGCTCGCTCCCGCCCCGGCCCCTGGGCCGACCCCAACGATGGACGAGAGCCCGGCGGCTCCGGCCCCGGCCGCCCCGACGGACGCCGCGAGCTCGCCGGAGACTTCCTCCGGCGAGACTGGGCCCGGTAAGCGGGGCGGTCGCCGACGGACCTCGAAGTCAAAGACGTCGGACTCCCCGCCCTCCTCGTAGAGAGTCCGCACGGCGTTTCGCTACCGGCTCGCCGGCGGCCCCTTTGACAGGCTGCCCGGGGGAACGTGAGATGGGGACCGCCCTGAACCGCTGACTGGCTATCGTTGCTCACTCAATGCGGGCTCGCCTCAGAGGCCGAGTGGGCCGCCCACTCGCTCCGCCCGGTTTTCCCTGGCTGAGGGAGGGCCCCTACGTCAGTCAACCTCTGGCGGCTCCGTGGTTCGTTGGGCCCCCTTCCGTCGATGGATCACGTAGGCGACGGCCGCCAGGCTCGCTGCGACAGCGCCGAGGATCGCGGCCCAGGCCCACGGGGGCAGACCCAGCAGCAGGGCGGGTGCGGAGGTCGTGGCCGCGGCGCGAAACGTTACGGGGACATCCATGGCGTGGCCACTGACGTTCAGCACCCCGGAAGCTGGGGAGGCGATGAGGGTCGTGTTGGATGCGATCACGAAGTCGAAGCTCCCGTTCGTTTCGACCAGTCCGATCGTGTTGTTGGAGGAGCGGTACGTGGATCCGTTGAGCGTTAAGGACCAGGAGGACCCGGTCGGCAGTCCCGCTTCGGTAAAGGTCGCGGAGTAGTTGGTGGCCTGCCACACCAGGGGAACCGTCACCGACGCGTCGTCGACCGCGATCGCTCCCGAGTGCCAGAACCCCGGGAGGTGCCACCCCGACACGACGGGGACCGTGTAGTTCAGCGTCCCGTCCGGTTCCATGAACTCGATCGACGTACCGACACCGACCTTCGTCGTGTTGCCGGCGGTGACGCTCCATGTAGTCCCACTGGGAAGGCCGCTCTCCTCGAAGGTGACGGCGAACGAGTTGTTGCCGAGGATCGAGAGTGTGTCCGACCCCTCGTTCGTCACGTAGAGGCAACCGTTCGCCGGATCGAGAGCGATGCCGACCGGATTCTCCCCCACGGAGAGAGACCCGATCACCTGGTCATCGGATCCATTCACGACCGAGACGTTGTTGGAGCCGGAGTTGGTGACGTACACCAAGCCGTTCTCGCTGTCGACAGCCACGCCCTCCGGCGAGACACCGACCGGCGCCGTGGCGACCAGGGCGTATGTCGTCGCATTGAAGGCCCACAGGACGTCCGCCACCGCGTCGTCCACGTACAGCTCGTTGTTCTCGGCGTCGTACGCCAGGGCCGTGGGTCCCGGGTCGCCCCAGTCGTAGATGCCCCCGACCACCTGATCGTCCGACCCGTTGAGGATGGTCACGTTGCCCGGCGCGCCACAGGAGCATCCGTTCACCGAGACGAAGACGTCCCCGGTCTGCGGGTCCACGGCGACGTCCTGAGGCCCTCCGCCCAGCCCGCCGGGAGGAGGGAGGGCGATCGTGGCCGCCACGGTTCCGTTGAGCCCGTAGAGCGCGCTGACGGCATTGCCCACGGAGTCCGCGAAGTAGACCTCGCCGTTGAGCGGGTCGTACGCTCCGCCGGCGGGGCCGTCGGGAACCGAGCGGTTCCACTCCACGCCCCCGGTGTCCGAGAGACCGAAGACCTGGTCCCCCGCTTCGTCGGAGACGAGGAGACTGCCGCTCCCGCCGTCCGCGACGATGCCGCCCAGTCCGTAGGCCAGCGCCGTGCTGCCGACCGCTTGGTTGGTGACGTCGTCGATCTGCAGCGCGACCCCGGAGGCCTTGGTCACGACGACCACGTGGCGCGAGACGTTCTCCCAAGCGACCGCCAGCGGCTCGGTATCGGCATAAAAGTGGCCGAGAACCCGGAGCGTCTGCGCATCGACCGAGGTCACGTCGTCCGCCTCGAAGTCAGCCACATAGAGACGACCCGTTGCCCCGTCGACAAAATCGTCCCCGGGAGCCGGGCCGGTAGTGAGCGAGCCGGTCTCGACGAGAGTGGTCGCGTTCCACGCGGTGATGTCTTGGGTCACGGCGTAGACCCGGCCGTTCGCCGAGTCGACGGCGAGGGCGCTGGGCGGAGAGGGCGTGCTCACATTCACCACGGTCTCCGTCGAGGCATTGATCTCAAACAGGTTCGAGTACAGCACGAAGGAGACGTAGATCGCTCCGGTCGCCGGGTCGCACTCTAGGGCATTGATCCCTCCGAAGAAGTGACCGTCGGGTGTTACGTTCACGAATCCCGCCACCTGGTTCGTGTCTCCCGAGATCACGTAGACACGATTGTGCTCAGAATCGGCCACGTAGACCTCACGATCGTAGGCATCGTAGGCAATCCCGTCTGGCTGGGCACCGGGGCCGAGAGAAACCTGGGTCAGGATCGAGTTGTCGGTGGCGTTGATCACGGTGACGTTCCCGTCCACGCTGTTGGAAACGTAGAGCCTATCCGTCGCGTTGTCGTACGCAACGTTAATCGGCGACCCCCCCACGTCGACCGCTCCCACCAGGCTCAAGTTTGTCGCCGCTACTACCGAAACGCCGCCCGCGTCCAGATTGGCAACGTAGACCTCCTGGTTGACCGGATCAAAGGTCAGTCCCACAGGGTCGTCGCCAACGTTCACCGTCCCCACTACGGCCCCGGTGCTGGCGTTGAATTCGACTAGTGAGTTGGACGACCCACAGCTTGCAAACACCGCGTCCAGAGCTGCGACAGCGATGTCGTCCTGAAGGTAGGAGCAGCTGGTCGGCTGAAAGTTGCCAGGAAGGAGGGTCCCGTTGCTTAGGTCGAGCGTTTGGCGGACAATTCCCACTCCCGGGGCCGGAGGACCTCCTTCCCCGAGCCACTCTCCGGCTGACATGTCAACCCGACCAGCCATGGGGCTCACGAGGCGTTCGTCGAGGGTGATTCCGGGTTTGCCCCCAGACTGTGCAGGCGCTTCCATCACGCTGAAGAAAACCAGTGATGCGAGAAGGACTGCCGCCAAGATAGTGATGACAGCTCTAGCGGCGGCGGGCATGGGCCACCACGGAACAAAGTGCGTGGTATCGATATAGACCTAGCCGTAGCACTGTCTGTGACCCAGTGAGGAGCATCCGCTAGGCTGTCGACAGACACCCCACGTTGGGAGTGCCCAGGCCGTCGCGGTCGCCGGCATATCTCTCGCTCTGGACCACCGAGACCGAATTGAAACAAGCGCTGTGACCATACAAGAAACTCGCCGCGAAGCCGGAAAGGCCCGGAGTGCCGGCTTGGAAGAGGATATCCAACAGTCCGGCCCAGATGGGCGAGCCGACGGACGTTCCACCAACCAACAACCACTTCCCGTCACTGAAGACTGGAACACCCGTGCTCTCATTGCCTACCATGCTTATGTCCGGGAACCAGCGAGTTCCATTTCCGAACAGCGGAACCTGCCAGCTCGGTGCCGAGTAGTTCACATAGCGTCCGTAAGTTTCCCCGTAGTACCATTTGTCCTGGCCATCAGCCTTCCAGTAACACTGCGGGTTCAAGTCTACGCCCGAAACAGCGACATGGTAGAACCACTGGGACTCGGATCCGTAGGAGCCTCCCGGCCCGACTTGATCGATGGTAGTTGCGCCCACGGCGAGGAGGTATGGGTCGGCTGCCGGATACATGGACAGAACACATGGACCTGGCCAAATGTCACCGACGGACGCGAGGACGGTCATGCCCGCTTGAGCGTAGGCGGACCAGTTGCCGTAGTAGGGGTCACCACCGTTGTAGCAGAGGGAATCGACTCCGCCCTGACTCGTAGTTCCATTCCCCCAGCCACAGAACCCCCAACTGTTCGAGACAATCCTCGTATTCCATGAAGTCGCGCCCCGATACTGATAGAACTCCTGGTCGCAGGATTCTAGACCCGCGTACTGCGACTGGAGGCTGCCGCCCACATTGCTGAGGCAGACATAGATGGTCGCATCTGGGGCCGCCACGTGAGCCCACTCGATATCCAGATCTGTCTCGCCCACGAAGTTGGGATTGGGACTTGGACAGGAGCGATTTCCCGGGCCCTCAAACAGAACCGTGGCCGTCGGCAAGCGGAATTCAGAGTCGAATGTTGTGAGATCGCTAGTGAAATTTCCAAGGTAGCCGGGTGGAACCGAGCACTCCTCAGCGAGTCCGATTGAGTACGTGGCTCCCTCGTCCCCCCTGCTGATTAGTCCAGACTCGTTGTAGTAGCTGTAGAACAAGCTGGGCACAAAGGACATGTAAACATTGCTTGACCCTGTTGCATCGTGCCCGTCTTTGCTGATTGTTATCTGGGGAATGAATGAGCCGATATACACAAACTTGTGAGTGTAGTTCCACCATTGGTAACTTTCCGTCGCTCCTGTCGCGGTTCCGTTGGGAAGAGATTGCAACGATGTGTTGCCATCTCCCCAGGTCCAAGAGGCGGTGTACCCCGACCCGAAAGCGGATTCAAAGCTAAAGGCAACGCTTAGCGGTGGATCGCCAAAATTGGTCGACTGGTGGAAAGAGACTTCCTGAACCCATGAGACATATACCTTAGAGCCCATCCGAATACTAATTCCAGCCCTCGCCTTTGATACCTGAGTCCGGTTTGTTCATCTCCGCCTCGAAGCACTTCCCACAGGCGAAGACGACGTGACCTTCCTTCGGCTCGTTGAGCACCGCCCAATCCTTCTTCTGGAATGCCGCTCCCGCCCAAGGAGCAGCTCCGTGCAGCTCCAGCACGCTCCACGTCCCACACGCCGTGCACTGGATCGGGAGGAGGGTGAGGTCCCCCTTCCCGGGGAAAGGAGCGGGCGCCTTCTTCTTCGGCGGCACGGGCCGGCGAGTTCGCCGACCTATAGAACGGCGGCGCGCTCAGCGCGCCGCGAAGAGCCCCGCCGCTCGATAGGTGATCCACGCGCAGGCGAACTGCGCCAGGGCGAGGTAGTTCGCAAGCTTCTTCTCCCAGCGGACCAGGAGGCGACGGAAGCGGTTCATCCACGAGTGGGTCCGCTCGACCACCCATCGGCGAGCTCGGCGCTTCCGATTCCGCTCCATCGCGCGGGCCTCTTCCCCTCGCGAGCGGATGTGGGCCACGAACTCCTCCGCCTCGAGGATCTCCCGAGCCTCGGGGTAGTCGTACCCCTTGTCGAGGCACATGTGCTGCGAGGTCTCCTCCGGTGGAAGAATGGGGCGGCTCGCCAGGGTTTCGCGCATCAGCTTGTGATCATTCCTATTCGCCGGTCCGATGGCGAGGCCGATGGGAATCCCGGAACCGTCGGTCTGTACGCTGCGCTTGGTGCCGCCCTTGGCCCGGTCCGTAGGGTTCGGTCCGACCGCTTCTCCGCCGAGGGGCGCCTTGGTCATCGCGCCGTCCATCGACTGCCAGGTCCACCGGAGACCGACCGTTTCGTCGTACTCGAGGAGGGCGTGGCGCCAGAGCTCCTCGAAGACCCCGAGCTCGGCCCACTCCTGGAACCGATCGTGTGCCGTGGTGGCGGCGCCATAGCATCGAGGGAGGGCGCGCCACGGGATCCCGGTGAGCAGCACGAAGAGGATCGCCTCGAGGATAGGGCGATCGGGCCGACGGGGGCGGCCGCCGCGAGGCTGTGACGGGGGTCGCGGAAGGAGGGGAGCGATGCGCTCCCAGAGGGCAACCGGAAGTCGGAAGCGTGCGGGGATCTGAGCCTCGAGCTCGGTGGTCACACCGCCGTGGCCAATCCCCTATCTATCGCCAGACGGTTCCACTCGAAATTGTCAGGGTCCGAGGTATTCGGATGGACTCTTAGT